>JBLHWU010000098.1:0-22560 GCA_047629355.1 Saprospiraceae bacterium
GGTATGGGAATCCCCCACACATGGAAATAATTAAAACTAGTCCATATAAACTACGGTAAGACCGTAGGATATTCTGAAAATAACCCCACGAACTATTGTACTAAGTAAAAACGATTTAATAAGTTGGACCATAATGCGCCGTAATTCTTTAGAAGGGAAAAGGACAAGCATAATGGCCCAAGTTATTGAATCGTTTTTACTAAGGAATGCGAATTAAATAAACTCAGACTCTTGACAGGATATTTTGTCCTCATTTTTCACTTTAAAAATACTCCTTATATCAACATAAATCGCACTTTTAAAGCAAAAAATAGGAACGAAATCGCTCTCTCAAAAAGTAACTTTATTTAATTCACGTTCCTAGGCCAGAATGAAGTTATTGAATTAAAAATTATATTTTCCACACAAAATTCAGCGCACGCCTAAAAGCGCAAAACTCACCAATACAACAATACTTAAAATTAACGGAGAATCATTTTTCAAATAAGGTATTGGGCTTTGTTTGGACATGAAATTATTGGCATTTAGCAGTATTGATTTGGCTGTTAAAAATGGTATTTTCCGTTTAAAACCTTGGTGCTTTGACAAGTTTCGTGAAACACAAGTTTATTCTTGTATTAAACAGGTAGTTTGATAAAGAATGAAACAAGAGTCTTAATTCAGAACTAAAGGTATTTATCAAATTGTCAGCATAGGGTTGAATATATTTTATTTTTAATTATGACTTTGTTTAAATATGTTAAAATAATAATTTATGTTTGCCGCAGCCTATTTGGAAACGATAACAATTTAATTATTGTCAGCTAATTTTAAATACTCAATTCTAATACTTTTTTGAACTATTTTGCAAAAAAAAATTAGAACCTCTTACTCGTTAAAGAATGAATGATTTTCACACGCAAGAATTAACTAAACGGTATTATTCCATTGGAGAAGTCGCAGAAATGTTTGATGTCTCCAAATCACTGATTCGTTACTGGGAGCAAGAATTTGATGTATTTAAACCGCATAAAACACGCAGTGGAGAGCGTAAATTTACACCTGAAAACATTACGCAATTCTTACAGATTTATCAATTGGTAAAAGAGCGTGGTTTTACCCTCAATGGTGCAAAAATTGAAATACAGCGCCTTAAATCAACAGAGAAACGCCATAAAGAAATCCTGAAAAGCCTAAAACAAACTCGCCAATTTTTAGTAGATTTACGGGAAGAAATTTGATGCCACTCTTCAAGTAGCTGATTTCAAATAATTACCACTTTTAAATTTGACTATTTTCCGGTTAAAAAACTTAAAAAATCATTCAATAAAGAGATTATTAAAGGGTTTTTGAAATTTCCTAAACAGAAAATATTCTTTGTCAAAAGTGCTGGTTATTCAAGGTCATCTACTTCAAATATACTATATTATCAAATGTTAAATGTTTTGATATTTATTTTTCATGCAAAAATTGTCAACTAAAATACATTAAGTATATAGTTTTTTGTCTAAATTTGAGTCTTAAAATAAATAAATTTAAGCTTAAAGTTTTTTTTTTTACCTAAAAAATAAAGTAATTTGGTTAATGTTTTTTTCTTTAGAATGAATTGCTTTACCTTTATAAGATTCGAGCAAAGGAAAGCCCAACAAAATTCTAGACGTTAATCAGGTATGACTCCTTCAACTACTTTTGGAAACAATGAATGGATTAAATGGAACGGTAGTATTGTGAATTTTAATTGCCTTAAAAATTTATCGCGCTTAATCTTTTAATCGTAAGGTATCTTGATAAGCTGTTTTGATAACCAACAATACTGCTCTTTAATAAAATAACAGGACAAACTAATTGTATAATGAAATTTATCAGATGTACGCTTTTCTGCGCGCTACTTGCCTTATGCGGATGGGCGCAAACGACTGTTGCTCAAACAGTTCTTAAAGGAGAAATTATTGACGCTAACAATAGTGACCCCTTAATTGGTGCGAGTATTTATCAAAAAGATAATCCTGGCGTTGGTACTGTAGCTGACTTTGATGGTTCGTTTGAATTGAAAATCAAAGCCGCCCTACCCGTTACGCTCATATGTTCTTACACCGGTTATGCAGATAAAGAAATAGTGGTTACTGATGGATCAGAGTTAAAAATTGAATTATCGGATGATGCCGTTACGCTGGATGTAGCGGTAGTTGTAAAAGGTCAGGCGGTTTCTGAAAAGCAACAAGCTGCACCTTTGACAGTTGAATCCATGGGTTTGGCCGCAATCAAAGCTGCACCTGCGGATAACTTTTACGATGCCTTGGGTTCGATGAAAGGCGTGGATATGACGGCGGCGAGTTTGGGTTTTAAAATTATCAATACTCGTGGTTTCAATTCAACAAGTCCTGTACGGTCGTTGCAGTTGATTGATGGAGTGGACAATCAATCACCGGGATTGAACTTTTCTTTAGGTAATTTCTTGGGAACAAGTGAATTAGACGTTTTGAAAGTTGATTTGGTCGTCGGTGCAAGTTCTGCATTCTATGGACCAAATGCCTTTAACGGAGTAATTGCGATGACCACGAAAGACCCGTTTTATCAAAAAGGCTTGTCTGCAAGTATTAAAAGAGGTGAGCGAAATATGGTAGATGTAGCAATTCGATACGCGGATGCGGTTCAAAATAAAGATGGAAAAGATGTTTTTGGGTATAAAATTAATGCGTCTTACTTGCATGCAGATGATTGGGTCGCAGATAATTATGCACCAGTTTATGATGACGAATTTGACCCTGTGTTGGATTTTGACCCGGCAACAAATTTAGGTGGATTTGATGGGGTGAATATCTATGGTGACGAATATAGTAGTAATATGGACTTGACTAGTTTATATGTATCAGGTGGAGATTTTGCGGGCATCGGAGAGTTTCATCGAACAGGATATGAAGAAATTGATTTAGTAGATTACGATACTAGAAACTTGAAAACGAATTTGGCATTGCATTACCGTTTGAATCCCGATTTGGAAGGTGATTCTCCAACCTTGATTTCATCTTCAAGTTACAGTCGAGGAACCACGGTTTATCAAGGAGACAACCGTTTTAGTTTGAAAAATATTGCTTTCTTCCAGACTCGTTTGGAATTGGCAAAACGAGATAAATATTTCATTCGTGCGTACTATACTGTGAGTGATGCAGGCGATTCTTATGATCCATATGCAACTGCTTTGAAATTGCAACAGCGAGCGAAAACGAATAGTGATTGGGCGAAAGATTACATTAATTTTTGGCGAAATGGTGATGAAACCAATGGCATTCAAGCACCAAGAGAATGGATGGATGAAAATGGCTATCCACAGCAAGAATTGATTTTTGAACCGACTCCAATGTTGATTTTTGACCAAGATGCAGGAAGCGCATGGTTGAATGACCCTAGTAATCAAGATGCTTTATCTGCATTTCACGCGGCAGCTGCAAACTTTGCGGATACACAGGGTAGCGGTGGTGGACAACCATTTTTTGAGCCGGGTACACAGCGATTTGAGGATGAGTTTAATGATATTGTCAGTACAAAAAATAATTTTTTCGATGATGGAGCACGCTTTTTTGATGAGTCTGCGTTGTATCACATTCAAGGAGAATATAAATTTGAGCCAGAGTGGGCTGAATTTATTAAAGTTGGTGCGAGTGGTCGTTTGTACACGCCACGCACGGACGGGTCAGTATTGGCGGATACCTTATCAATGGTCACGAGGGATTTGGGGAATGGGGTGATTGACACTTCGTTTACTCGTAATCCAATTACCAATCATGAGTTTGGTGTTTATGCCGGAATTGAGAAGAAATTTTTGGACGATAGATTGACCGGTTCGGTGACGATGCGGGTAGATAAAAATGAGAATTTTAACGTTTTATTTTCACCAGCATTATCATTGGTTTGGAAACCAAAAGCAAATAATTACTTCAGAATGTCGTTCTCTTCGGCAATTCGAAATCCAACATTGGGAGACCAATATTTGAATTTGAATGTAGGACGAGCGACGCTTGCTGGGAACATAAATGGAGTAGAAGGATTGACTACTTTGGAATCATTTGATGAATTTAGAGAAAATGGTTTGGATGCAAATTTATTAGAAACTTTCGATATTGCTCCGGTGAAACCAGAGTCTGTGAGAACAATAGAAGTAGGTTATCGGACGACACTTTTCAATAGTTTCTATGTAGATGCAAGCTACTATTTTAGTGCTTACGAAGATTTTTTGGGTTTCAATATTGGATTGGACATTGATTACGATGCTGCTGGTTTTCCACAGAGTATTCGTGCGTATCGGTACGCTGCCAACTCTATTAATACTGTTACGACACAAGGATTTTCGATTGGTGCTAATTACTATTTTGCAAAATTCTTCATGGTCGGTGGTAACTATTCTTGGAATCGCTTGAACGTGGAATTTGAAGATGACCCAATTATTCCAGCATTTAATACGCCAGAACATAAATTCAATCTTTCGCTTTCTGGAAAAGATATGTCAGTTGGTAGTGTGAAAGATATTGGATTTAGCATCAATTACAAATGGATTCAAGGTTTCTTGTTTGAAGGGTCACCACAGTTTACTGGCTTTATTCCAACCTATTCTTTGGTGGATATGCAAGTTAACAAGCAATTCAAAAAAATCAATACGACCTTGAAAATCGGTGCATCTAATATTTTGGATAACAAAGTATTTCAAGCGTATGGTGGACCACGTATTGGTCGATTGGCTTATGCATCATTGGTTTATGAATTTAAAAAACGATAAAAATAATAGACAGCAGTCAAGCCTGAAAATCGTTTGATTGCTATTTATTTTAAAGATAAAAACTACTTGATTTAATTAAAAGAAGATTTGATTATTAAAATAAAAACGAACAGTCAATTGTCCTTTTTTCATTTCAATTTTCATTTATACTTTAATTTTTTGAAGAGTTCTATGGATTGAAACAAATTTTTAAATTAAAAAAAAAGATTTATGAAAAAATTAGGTACACTCTCAATGTTAGCCTTATTTGTGTTTTCTACTCAGGTAGAAGCACAAACAGAACGGTATTTAGACGAAGTATTTGACGAAGTGGAAATTACTACGGATATCACTTACGGCCAAAATATCACGGTTCTTACGGTTTCTGACCCAGACATCGGAATGCCGACTTTGCAAGACCTAAAAATGGACGTTTATGCACCAGCAGGTGACACAGAAACAGACCGTCCATTATTGATTAACCTTCACTCGGGTAACTTTTTGCCTCAAGGCACAAATGGTAGTGTGAATGGTCAACGAGTTGATTCAGTCAACGTAGAATTAGCTATGCGATATGCTAAAATGGGATATGTTGTTGCCAACATTGACTACCGATTAGGCTGGAATCCATTAGATCCAGAAATTGACGGTCGTATCTCTGGCTTGATTAACGCGGCTTACCGTGGTATTCAAGATTCTCGTACTGCTGTTCGTTTTTTCCGTAAATCTATTGTAGAAAACAACAACGAATACGGCATTTGCCCAGACCGAGTTGCAATGTTGGGTAATGGTACTGGTGGTTATGTTGTATTGGGTGCAGCAACTATCAACAATTATGAGGAGTTGCTTTTGCCAAAATTCTTTAATACTGACGGAACACCGATGGTTGTTGAAGGTTTTAACGGTGATCCGTTTGGTATTGAGCAAACACCATTGAATAATCCTAATCACGTTGAATATTCAAGTGATTTTAACGTTGCTATCCACATGGGGGGTGCAATTGGTGATTCTTCTTGGATTACTGCGGATGATGTTGCGATTATTGGTTTTCAAGTACCGAATGACCCGTTTGCACCTTACGAAGAAGATATCTTGGTTGTACCAACAACAGGTGACTTAATCGTTGAAGTTCAAGGCGCAAAAATCATTTTGGAAAAAGCAAACGCTTTAGGTTTGAACCAAGCAATGATTGACGCAAACATCGACGATGGTTTCACTGACGGTGCAAACGCTAACAATGGTGGTGTAGAAGGTTTATATCCAGTTGTACGTGCATGTCCTCCAAGTTTCTTCCCACCAAATGCACCACAATGTGAGGCAAGTCCGTGGGAATGGTGGGATGCTGGTTTCTGGAGTATGGTAGAGCACCCAAGTTGCCCTCCAGGTACTTTCCCTGCATGTAGCTTTCACACAATTACTTTGAACTCTAATCAAGGAATGTCTGCTACTCAAGGAAAGACTTACCTTGACACTATAGTTGGTTATGCTGCACCTCGTATGTATGCAGTGATGGACTTAGGTGGTACATGTACTGATTTCACAATCGACACAAAAGAAATTTTGACAGCTGCTGTTGTTAACTTGTCAGTTGCACCAAATCCTGCTGCTACTGAAATGTATTTCACAAGTGATGATACTATGGAAGCAATCGAAATCTACAACTTTGCTGGTCAATTGATGACTTCAAGCCGTGTAGAAGCAACTTCTTTCCGATTGGACCGTAACGGTTTGGCGAATGGAATGTACATCGCTAAGATTCGATATGCAGAAGGTATTGTTTCTCAGAAAGTAGTGTTCAACTAATTGATTTTAGTTGATTAAATTAAGGTCGTTACTTTTAAGTAATACTCTTAATAATATAAAAAGGTTGATTGAGTCATTTTGATTCAATCAACCTTTTTTTATTTTTAAAATTGAAAAATTATAAGCTAATCAAAAACGTCAAAGTATCCACGCCATCCGCATAATCCATCAACTGCGGTCGTTGCGCTTCTCCAAAAGTTACGGTGTTCAAATCCTTGAATTCAGTCTTTGTCACCACACACTGAATTTCCTCAATTTTCTCGTTTAAATCATTTTCTAAGGTTTTTTTATCCTCGTAAAACTCATAATGCAAATTTGCAATTCGTGATTGAATCGCCTTATCTTCCGTCAAAATAAGGCAGCCATTATTCCAAATTGGTATCTTATTTAACATATAAAGCGCATAATTATAGTCAAAATTATTCTTGTATTTGGAATGCATCGCCAATTGCTTATACGCCTCATGAAAGACCTCTAACATCGGATTGAAGTCATAACCTGTTGGCACATACAACTTCGCCACATTTCGACAGCCTAAACCAAAATATTGAAAAACATCTTGTCCCAAATTAGAAAAATCTTCCTCCGTTTCCGTCCCATCTAAAACGGTCACTGCATTCCGATTCCGTCGAATGATGTTCGGGTATTTTCCAAAATAAGCATCAAAATACCGAGCTGAATTATTACTACCTGTAGCGATAACTGCTTGGAAACCAGCGAGTCGTTCCGTGATTTCAAAGTAATCAGCCGCTCGTTCATCAAATTTAGTCAACAATTTTACCAAATATGGAAAGATAAATCTATCCTTATCTGATAACTTAATTATCGCTTTATGCCCTGCAATAAACACACATAAAATGTCATGGAAACCAACCAATGGAATATTGCCAGCTAACACCAAACCAACAGTTTTAGGTGCTGTTTTTTCTGGAAAATCATAGTTCACCGTCCAAGTCTCCAATTTCCCTTTTTCCAAAAAAGCCTCGGCAATCGCCTGAATAGATTGATGCTGATTGGCTTTGGTAAACCAGGCATTGTTGAATTCTGTCTGATGAATTAAAGCATCCAGAAACTCGTCTCCAGCTTTTAAATGCATCCCTAATTGAGACATCACCTCGATTCTTTCCTGTAAAGTCATTTATTAATTTTGTTTTGTTATTCCGAGGTTCTTTTGTCATTCCGACCGAAGTGGAGGAATCTGGCGTGATTGCATTATCAGATTCCTTCACTTCGGTCGGAATGACAAGAAGAAGGTCGGAATGACAAATTCACTATTTCGTCAAATCCAAAATCTCCTTCAAGCCCATTGTCTCCAACAACGACACATTTTGCACCGGAATCATTTCGGTATTTCCATAACGATCAATTGCCTTATCCATGCTATCCTCCCGCAACAAATGAAACATTGGAAACGGCGACCGATTGGTATAATTCTCCAAATCTTCCACTCGCGTTCCCGCAAATTGATATTTGGGATGAAAAGTCGCTATTTGAAAATCGTTTCGCATCTTCTGTAATTTCAAAACTTCCTCTGCTGCTGGAACTGCATTGATAAAATCCTGAAAATCAGTTAAATAGTTCGGTGTAACGATAAATGTTGTCTCTACTTTTTTGGCTGGTAATTTTTTCAAAAGCAACAACTCTCTTGCCAATAATTGCAACAATTCTAGCAGACTATCGCCTTCATAAATCACATACCGCACTTGGTCATTTTCCACTGGAAACTTCGCAAACGGACACAAGTTTAGCCCAATTACGAATTTTTGAATCCAATCCTTAGTCTTATCAATTACCACTGTTTTTTCCAAAATTGTATTTTTTGTACATTAATCATTAATTCCTAACCATTAACCATTCAATTAACTATTCTTCGTTCCAACATAGCTTCGCCACTTCTCCAATACCTCCGTCATCTCTGCTGGCAATTCCGATTTAAACATCATCTGCTCACCCGTTGTTGGATGCACAAAACCCAATTCCTTCGCATGCAATGCTTGTCGAGAACAAATTTTAAAACAATTCTGTACAAACTGCTTATATTTATTATAAACTGTCCCTTTTCGAATCGAGTCACCGCCATAAGACGTATCACTAAAAACAGGATGCCCCAAATGCTTTGCGTGAACCCGAATCTGATGCGTCCGTCCAGTTTCCAATTCAAATTCCATTAGACTCACGTAGTACAAACCTTCGATTAATCGCCAATGCGTTTTTGACCATTTCCCTGCTTCTTCTTCCAAAAAGACAGTTTGTAAGCGGTGATTTTTTGGATTCCGACCGATATAGGCTTCAAATTCTCCTTGTTCTTCATTCGGCTGACTCCAAACAATTGCCTGATAACGACGATGAATCGAGTGATCAAAAAACTGCTTAGCTAAATGCGACATCGCAAATTCTGTTTTTGCAATCACCATCAAGCCCGATGTATCTTTATCAATCCTGTGTACCAAACCCGGTCGGTTTTCTGGATTTCCTGCCAAACTCGGCAAGTCGCTATTGAATCCAAAATAGTGCACCAATCCATTCACCAACGTACCGCGTGGATTACCCACACCTGGGTGCACAACCAAACCCGGTGGCTTATGCAACACCAAAACGTCATCATCTTCATACCGAATATCCAACTCCATTTCATCCGCATACAACGCCGTATCCCCATTCATCGAACGTGGAATCACGACGTCAATTTCATCCAGTGGATTGACTTTATAATTGGATTTAATGACTTTACCATTCACGGTAACTGCCCCTGCTTTGATACTATTTTGCACTCGATTTCGAGAAACTTTAACGAATTTCCCTGTTATGTATTTATCAATTCGTTCAGGACCTTGCCCCGGATCGACTGTGATTACTTTATGTTCTGCAAAACTCTCTTCTTCTAGACTGCTTGCTTCGTCACCCAATTTTAAATCCTGTTCTTCCAAATTATTCATAAGCTCAATTTTATAAAAGTCGCCAGAGTGTACCGCAAACTTCCAGTTCGCGTATCTTACAATAAGCATATCTCTAAAAACGACAAGTGTACAACCAACTTCCTAAATAGAATTTGCACAAATTGTAAATTTGCAGTACACTAAAATACGCAGCATTGCGATTTTTCGCAAAATTAAGTTTTCTTTGCAAATAAAAGAGGCTTTAGTTGATTAGTCTTACTCAAATACCTAAATATCTAAAATTCTAGATGCTTATATTTTAAAATATCCAAAATATCTACCATGAAATTCGATTCACTTTGCGCCAAAGAAATCAAAGACAACCGGAGTACTAAACCGCACGTTCTGCCAATTTACCTAACTTCTTCCTTCGCTTTTGAAAACATAGACGAAGGAATTGAAATGTTCTCAGGTGAAAAATCAGGGCATAAATACAGTCGTTATGGAAATCCAACTACGGATACGGTTGCGAAGAAAATCGCGCAAATGGAAGCGTATGGATTGGACATTGAAGCGGGCGCGAAATTGTGTAGTTCGGGTATGGCAGCCATTTCAACATTAATGTTATCGTTTTTGAAATCAGGTGATAAAGTGCTGACTCAGAACGATTTGTATGGAGGGACGAATACCTTTTTTATAAAAATGCTGCAACCGTTGGGTATTGAAATTATCTTAATGGATTTAAAAAATACGGATAGGGTAGCGGACATTTTAAAAAAAGACCCTACGATTAAAATGCTTTACTTGGAAACGCCAGCCAACCCAACGATGTCCTGCGTTGATTTAGAAAAACTGGGGAAAATAGCACAACAGTACGATGTGAAAACAGCAATTGATAATACTTTTGCGACTCCATATTTGCAACAACCTTTTCAATTTGGGATTGATTTTATTATCCATTCGACCACCAAATTTCTAAACGGACATGGAAATTCTATTGCAGGAATTATTGTCGCTAAAGACAAAAAATATATCGAACAAGGTGGCACAATTTGGAACTCGATGCGATTGTTGGGTACAAATTGCAGTCCTTTTGAAGCTTGGTTATTGCACAATGGGTTAAAAACGCTAGCTTTACGAATGGATAGACACTGTGCCAATGCTTTGGAAATTGCCAATCGACTCGAAAAACACGACAAAATTAGTCGCGTCAATTACTGCGATTTGATGTCGCATCCTGATTTTGACATTGCGCAAAAGCAGATGCGGGGTTGTGGCGGAATGATGAGTTTTGAGCTAAAAGGTGGTATGGATGCAGGTTTGAAATTTATGAACCAAATAAAAATGTGTACCCTTGCACCAACTTTAGGTGACGTTGACACGTTGATACTCCACCCCGTTTCGATGTCACACCGAGGTATTCCAAAAGAACAACGCGAAGCAGTTGGTATTACGGACGGCTTAATTCGCCTCTCTGTCGGTATCGAAAATGTAGAAGACATCTGGAAAGATTTAGACCAAGCTTTTAAATGAAAAATCGCGTAGCGATTAAATAGCAGTAAGCTCTAATGTAAGTAACACGTAGTAATTTTTTTTGGTAAAACTTTTAGACAAGATTTTTTCGATAGTCAAAGGAAAAATACCGGAAAAAGATGTTTATAAAATTACCCAATTAATTACTAGGCGTTACTTTTTTAGGGCAAAAAACGAAAAACTTATGCCTTTATCACAAATTAATCGCACTCACGCCCAAATTTCACGAGCAGCCTTGCAACGCCTGTACATCGCCATGCGCCACCTTTTTATTCGTGGAAATTATAAACCTTTAGGCGTTTCAGGCGAGGCGATGATTGAAGCTATGATGGCTTTACGCCCTGAGATTTACGGCTCAATCGCAGACCCAGAACGTGTCGAATTATCGGGCTTATTGTACATCTTTCAACGATTGCCACAAGGAATTGAAGAATGTCGATACATTAAATTAATTTCTAGAGAAGGCTACGAAAATGCTGATTTTCAAGTACTTACGCCAAGTAAGCGACGGCGAGATTGCTACCGAATTGACCACGAGCAAATGTTTGTCGAGATGACGCGAGGGCGGAGCGATACGTATGATATTTTGACACATTTGACTTTCATGTACATTGAAGCGGAGAAGATTCGGAAGAATAGCTTGGACTCCAAAGGACGTAAAAAACGCGATTGGGAGATGTTGGAAAAGGTAGTGCAGAGAATGGAAAAAGGCGAAGAATTTGATAAACAAGTTGCCTATTCTTATTTGAGCAATATTCTTGGACGGACATTTGAAGAAACGGTCATTGCATGTAAGAAATTTGAAGATGCGGAGAAAGTCAATAGTATTTTTAGCATTACTTACTCGTTGGGGAAGTTGAGTATGGAAGAACATTTGGAGGACATTGACCGAGAAATTAGCTTCTCTTCTTCTTTACGAAAAGAAATTGGACACCATATCTATGGCGAAATTTGGGCAAATCGCATCAAAGAAACCATTGTGAAAAATGATTGGACGGAACGTCCCGTGCATATTATTAGCGCAAATTTGCACAGTGTTTTAAATTCCATTTTTGCAGTAAAAGCTTTGGAAAAAGAGAATCCAAAAAATACCTTAGATGATTGGACGGCAGAATTAAGTCGAGAGGGGAATTATGAATTGCGCGATAAAGTGAGAGACTATGCGCTAAAAAATGGCATGATTGAACTCTTTGACATAAGTGCGACAGGTATCACGGTGCAAGTTTTTGATATGCTAAAAGTGAAGCCTGCGAATTTGCCTGCCAAGTTTCTACCAAAGAAGTCGCAAAAAGATAAAAAAGCGCCTGTTCTAGTCGTCATGGATTACGCTTTTGGCGAACAAGCATTTGAAACGTTAGATGAATTATTAAAACCTTACGATAGCGAAACGGGTAAGGTTCCATTACAAATAAAATCCGTCAATATCATGGGGAAAGCGGGGATTTTGGAAGGTGGAAAAGGCGATATTATGATTCCAACCGCCCACGTTTTTGAAGGGACAGCGGATAATTATCCATTTGAAAATGCCCTCAAAAAAGCTGATTTTGAAAATCAAGGACTCGGCGTTTACGAAGGTCCATTGATTACCGTTTTGGGAACTTCTTTACAAAATCGGGATATTCTCCGCTATTTTTTAAAGTCTTCTTGGCGAGCAATCGGTTTGGAAATGGAAGGCGCACATTATCAAAAAGCGATTCAAGCGGCGTCGAAAATTCGGAATTCAGTGAGTAAAGATTTGGTCGTGCGTTATGCGTATTATGCGTCGGATAATCCTTTAGAGACGGGGAGTACGCTGGCTTCGGGTAGTTTGGGATTTGATGGAGTGAAGCCGACTTATTTGATTACAGAGAAGATATTGGAGGGGGTGTTGCGGTGATTTTTTAAATTTTAAATAACTAATTGATTCACATTTAATGAAATAAATAATTTGTAACTACTCAGGTACTTTAATTTATTGATTATCAGTTATTTATAGTTTTGTTTAAAAATGATATTTGTCCGATTTTCTCAATTTTTTGACATTTCCGTAACTTAAAAGACATTTTTTTAACTAAAAATAGACTAAAAACCACCTGAGTAAGTAGGTGACCTTAAATAATCGACACTTTTGATAGAGGATATTTTTTGTTTAAGAAATTTAAAAAATCCTTTAATAGTACTTCTATTGAAGGTGTTTTTAAGTTCTTTAAACGGAAAATAGTCCTGTCGAAAAGTGTCGATTATTTAAGGGCACTTACTTACTTGATTTAGAAACCGATATTTATCTCAAATTAAATCAAATGATTTTTTCTAAGGTAAATTTGGGCGAAACGTGAATAATTAGCAAAAAATATCAACAATGTCCACTCAAACCTGGAAGTCCACCGGTTCAAATTTTAACTATAATAAACACGCCATCTTCTACAAAGACCAAGGAAAAGGCGAGGTTTTATTATTAATCCATGGCTTCCCCACCTCCTCTTACGATTGGCACAAACTTTATCCCGAACTCACCAAACGCTTCCGAGTCATCGCCCTCGACATGATTGGATTTGGCTTCTCGGATAAACCACGACCATACAATTATTCCATCCTTGACCAAGCGGACATTCACGAAGCCTTATTGAAAAAACTGGGTATTGAAGCTTGTCATATCTTGGCGCATGATTACGGCGATACGGTGGCGCAAGAGTTGTTGGCGAGGTTTAATGAGTCGAAATTAGGGGTTGATATTCGTTCTATTTGCTTGTTAAATGGCGGCTTATTTCCAGAAACGCATCACCCGAGATTGATACAGACCTTATTGATTAGTCCGATAGGTTTTATTTTGAGTGCCTTGTTTTCAAAGAAGAAATTGCAATCTAATTTTAACGCGATTTTTGGACCTGATACGCAGTCAACACAGGAAGAGATTAATGAATTTTGGGAATTGATTGCTTACAACGATGGTAAAAACGTCATGCACCGACTGATTCGATATATGGCGGAACGCAAGCAACATCGCGAACGTTGGGTCGGTGCATTGCAAAACGCGGCGATTCCAATTCGATTGATTGATGGTAGTTTTGACCCTATTTCTGGGAAGCACATGGCGAAGCGATATCAGGAACTGATTCCAAACCCAGATGTTATTTTATTGGAAAATATTGGGCATTATCCGCAGACGGAAGCGCCGGAATTGGTGCTGGAGCATTATTTGGAATTTGTAAACTTGTGAAGTTAAATAAGAAGAGTTTGAGGATAAAAAATCATTTTTTATCCTCAAGAATTCTATCCGCGTTGCCGCAGGCAGCCCGCACTATGCTTTTATCGCTGCTCATTTTTTTGGGAAAACTTTGTTGCGCATTATTCAAGGTCACCGCCACTTCTCCATACTTATCATCGCCTTCGGATAATCCACCCCAATTTTCACCCCAAATTCATCCTGTTCTTTATCCGTTAAATAGTCAGGGCGGTGAATTTTTTCAGTTGGAATATCTGCCAATTCGGGCAACCAAAGTTTAACGAATTCACCCTCCGCATCATACCGTTTTCCTTGTTTCAAAATATTAAAATAACGGTCTTCTCTCGGATCACTTCCCACACCTGCGATATAGTTCCAGTTGCCATAATTACTCGCGGGGTCATAGTCAATTAGCTGACTTTCAAAGTATTCTGCACCCATTTGCCAATTGACTTTCAAGTCATTAATTAGGAAACTTGCAACAACCTGACGACCGCGATTCGACATAAAACCGGTATGGGCAATTTCCTGCATATTGGCGTCAATAAACGGAATACCTGTGCGTCCTTTTATCCAAATTTGGAGTAGATTGTCATCATCATTAAGGGACCATTTTTCTTCGCCACGCGTACCTGTTTTTTGAAAAATGAGGTTGCCGTGCTTTTTTGCCATAAAACGGAAAAAATCACGCCACATCAATTCAAAAAAGACCCAATAAGTTGATTTGTTTTTAGTCTTCGTCGCCTCATATTTGGAGAGTTCTTGGTAGATTGATTTAGGCGACAAACAACCCTGTGCGAGCCATGCTGAAAACTTGGTAGAGTAGTCCCCACCAATCATTTCATTGCGAGTTTCTTTATAGGTTTTTGCCAAATCTGTTTCCCAAAAATAATAATGCAAACGCGCTAAAGCTGCCGTTTCTCCACCTTTATAATCAAGGACTGCACGCTTGTCCATTTTTACTTTTTCTAAACCAAAATCTTCAAGCGTAGGCATTTCTCCGACACTAATATCGTCTGTAAAAGGGGCAATTTCTGTGGGACTTGCCAAAGGGTCACGAATGCCTACAAAACGTTCAACTTCCTTTCTAAAATGCGTAAAAGTATCTGGAATGTGCGTTACTGGAAACGGCAAATCACCAGTATAATACAACATTTTTCCGCGAGAATACCGAATTTCTTGCCCAACAGACCACAGTTCTTTTTCCAATGCATCTTGAACCTGTACTTCCTCCTGAGTGCGTTCTCGATTACAAAAAATCCAGTTAAATTTGTATGTGCGGGCAAGGTGAAACAACTCCTCTTCAGGCTTTCCAACTCTTACAATTAAATCAGTTCCTAACTTCCGCAAAGATTGCCGCAAATCCTCAACCGATTCAATAATAAATTGTGCTCTTATATTTCCCGTTTTTGGGAATCCAAAGCCTGTTTTTCCTTTAAAAATCCGCTCATCAAAAATATAAACCGGCAATATCTCATCGCAACCTTTCAAAGCATCTATCAATGCCTCATTGTCGTGAATGCGTAAATCTTGCCGAAACCAAACGATACCTTTTCTATTTTTCATAAGTGATTATTTTGAATGGGGAAACTAATCTAAATAAACGCCACATTTACCATTAACCCAATGATTTTTGTAAGGAATATTTGTATAGGTTCATTCTTAGTAACGATTTTGATTAGGATTGGTTTTTGTCAAGATTATAAATCTTGACATTCATTTATTCAAATAATTTAAAAAGAAAAAACTAGTGAAAAATTTCTTAAGTTCGCAACTTTTTTCAAAAATAAACCCTACCAAAAATGAGCAATTACATTTATGGAATCGACTTTGGAACGACCAATTCCGCTCTGGCAATTTTAGATTTAAATACTAATGAAGTCATTAAAGTTTTTTCAACACCTTCCTTGTTGTTTTTTCCAAAATATCAGCAATCTCGTAGCGTATTTTCCTATTCGGTTGGACAGGAAGCTGTTGAGGAATATGTGTCCAGTAAAATGGAAGGCCGCTTCATGAAATCCATCAAGCGGGTATTGCCGAATAAGGGTTTTACGCATACTCGAATCGCGCACAAAGTATTTAAGGCGGAGGATTTGGTGGCCTTGATTATTATGTATTTAAAGGAGCAAGCAGATGCATTTTTAGGGGAAGAAATTAAATCGGCAGTCATCGGACGACCCGTTATTTTTGATGAAAAAGAAGAGAAAGACACTTTGGCACAAACTCGCTTGTCAAAAGCCGTAAAAATCGCTGGATTCGAGAAATTTTATTTTCAAATGGAACCCATCGGCGCGGCATTTACCTACGAACGGCAGTTGCAAAAACCAGAATTGGTATTGGTGGCAGATTTGGGCGGTGGAACGTCTGATTTTACCTTAATGCACCTCAATCCATCAGCGATTAATAACGCGAATCGGGCAGGAGACATGATTTCCAAAGGCGGTATTTACATCGGCGGTGACAATTTCGATTCGGCATTGATGTGGCATCGCGGAACGCCTAATTTTGGTCGAGGCGTCAAGGAAAAAATTGACGACAGTTGGTTGAATTTACCTATGTCTTATTTCACTAATATTTGCTCATGGGATAAGATGAATTTCCTCAATTCTATTCCTTTGCGGAATGCGATTGGGCGGTCGTATGTCTTCTCAGGGCGTGACCAACGGGTGAAAAATTTGCAAATTTTAATTGATAAAAATCTCGGCTATTCTTTGTTTAAAACGATTGAACAAACGAAAATTGGCTTGACTGATTACGATGTTTTTGATTTTAAATTTGAACAAGACGGGATTGATTTTTGTGAAACCATCACGATTGAAGATTTTGCGTCAGATATTATTGGTAAAGATTTATCCAAAATTGAAGCCTATCTGGAAGACTATTTAACTAAAAATGGCTTGAAATATGCGGATATTGATACCGTCTTTATGACCGGAGGAACATCGATGGTGCGCCCAGTACAAAATATGATTAAAGGTAAGTTTGGGGCAGGAAAAGTGAAATCTGGTGATAATTTTATTAGTGTAGCAACGGGGTTGGCGTATAGCTTTAAAATACTGGCAGGGGCTTAAAGAACCAATAATTAAACAGCTATTTCAGAACGGTAGAATGAATCTCATCGGTATAAACGGGTTCTATAATTTTGTCATTCAAGTCTGCTTTTTGAAAGATACTTCCACTAAAACATAGGAATAATCAAAATATTAGAAGTAGCTTTGCTGTTAAGTAACGCGTAGTAATTAATCAGGTAAAATTTTTAGACAAGATTTTTTCGATAGTTTTTCTTTAAAAATTCTTGAATAGCCAGTGTTATTGAAGACATTTTTAAGGGAAAAATAGCGGAAAAAGATATTTATAAAATTACCTGATTAATTACTACGCGTTACTTACCAAGGCGTAGACCTTGAATAATTCTGGAAGGGGCACTAGCCTTAAGAAGTAGATAAAACACAATCAGCTCCTCTTATCAGGGATTACAATACAAAGAACTATTTTTTAACTATTTTACAATCTATTTTTTTTATGAAATTCAAGCACGTATTTACAATGTTGTTTTTGACTATCGGATTTTCATTGGTAGCACAGACTTTTGCTCCTCCTTTTCAAGGTTTTAGCAGAAAAAAAACAACTTTTATCACGCTAAAAGATGGAACGGAAATTTCGGTTTTTATTAAGAATCTGAAATTTAAGAAGGGACTAATTGATGAATTGAAAGTTTCGCCAGCAAATGGAGGAAAAAAAGTGAAAATTAACCCTGAGGATATTTCTCACATGTATATTCCACCAAGTGATATGGCAAAGTTGTATCAAATACTTGACGCCGCAACAGATTTAACAAAATTGCAAGATAATGAACTTTCAACTGAACATTTGGATGATGGTTATCTTTATATGGAATCTTCTCAGGTTCAGGTAAAAAAGAAAAAGGTTCAATACTGCATGTTGCAAGTAATGAATCCTACTTTTAGTAAAAAAATAAAAGTATATAATGACCCTTTATCTAATGAAACAGTAAGTATTGGTATTGGCGGAATGAAACTTGCCGGAGGATTGGCTAAGTCTTATTACATTAAGAAAGAAGGAGAAGCGATCGCAAGACGGATTAAGAAAAAAGAATACAAAAAAGACATGGACGAAGTTTTTTCTGAATGTTCCTCGGTAATCAAAAAGTATGGAGCTGATCCTACTTGGTCAGAATTTGAAGATTTTATTTATGATTATTCAACAGAATGTAAATAATAAATTTCTTCTTTAGAAATACGAAAAAGGTGTAAAGACAGGTTGCTGTTTTTACACCTTTTCTTTTTTTGAGGAAATTCTTCTAAGCGTATGCGGTAATATTCATTAATTAAGGTTATTAATATTTCATATATTTACACCTTCAGAATATAATCGTACTTGAAATTCGCGCTTTTAGGGAGTAGGAAATAAATAAGCTACTAATTATGACGAAGTAATTTTTTCTTTTAAAAAACCTGAAAAAAGCAAGCACAACTGGTTGTTTGAGACTTTTTTTAGGTCTTTTAAAAGGAAAAAGGCATGTCCCGACCAAAGTGGAGGGGACGAGTCAGAATGGGAAGTTATTTTTTCCTACTCCCTTAACTTACAGTTGAGTAATCCAACCATATCTAGTCATTTCCTTCGATAATTTTCTCTTTTTCATCTAAAAAAATAGTGTTTTCATCATTTTTGGGTGATTTTGGACAAAACGTGGAGTCATGCGACCACTATAAAAAACGGGGCGTAACCGAAAAGCCTAACGAGTAGGGAAAATTTAACTTTTAAAAACTATAAAAATGGACGTACAAAAAGTCGACATGTTCTTAATGACCAACGCTAAATATTTTGACAGCCATGAAGTACCTCGTATCAAAACGCGGTTGTTGGAGATGGATGAAGCAGAGTGGTCACGGGTACAATTTTTACAATTCAAAGACCCGACCATGATTTTGATTATTTCCTTATTTGCGGGGACTTTGGGTGTTGATAGATTTATGATTGGAGATACTGGAATGGGCATTGGTAAGCTATTGACTTGTGGTGGATTCGGTATCTGGGCTGTCATTGACTGGTTTATGATTATGGGGGCAACCCGGGAGAAAAATATGTCAAAATTGGCGCAAGCCCTTCGATAAATTGAACGATGTCATTAAGGGATTTAGAAAATAATAACCTACGCATCCTAACTAAAAATAAGCTGTACTCTTTGTTGATATTGGCTTGTATGGCAGGGTTTATTTGGTTGTTTATGAGTGGGCAGGGAGTTGAAAAGGCTTCGCCTGAGCACAAATATGAGCTTTGTTTAATCAAACGAATAACCGATATACCCTGTCCTTCCTGTGGGGCGACCCGTTCTGTAAGAGCCTTGTTACTCGGCGATTTTAAGGCAGCTATTTATTGGAATCCGTTTGGAATTATAATACTTTTGGTGATGATTATCGTCCCATTTTGGATAAGTTTTGATTGCTTAACAAAGAAGTCAACCTTCTTTCAGTCCTATCAAAAAATGGAAGGTTTGTTTCAAAAAAAATGGATCATTATTCTAACAATTTTACTAGTACTGTCCAATTGGATTTGGAATATTCAAAAAGGATTATGATTGCAATAAAACCATTCGTTTACGAGCCAGGCGAGCATGAAAAAGAGCGCGCCTGCAATAGTTATTTAATGTCCGTTATTGCCCTGATGGCTGGACTTCCACTGCCTATTTTAAACCTATTGGCGACCTTCGTTTTTTACCTTGGCAATAGAAAAGGAACTTATTTTGTTCGCTGGCACTGTATGCAGGCCTTGCTTTCGCAGGTATCTGTTTTGTTGATGAATAGCATTGGTTTTTGGTGGACAGTCTCCATTGTTTTTCAAGATGAAACCGTCACCAATTCGTATATTGCGTACATGATAGCAGCGATTCTGTTTAATTTAATAGAGTTTATTACGACTGTTTACACTGCCATTCAAGTCCGAAAAGGGATTCACGTCGTTTGGTGGTTTTATGGAGATTTAACGGACATGCTTTGCCAACCGCAGACGAGTGAGGAAGAATTTGGAGAATCAAAATATGGTTGGTAATGAATAGAGGTCAGAAGTCAGAGGTCAGACCGTTTCACTGTCAGAGGTCAAAAAGCCCAAAGCGTTAGTTGATTTGTCCTTCTGACTTCTGACAGCAAGGCGGTCTGACCTCTGACCTCTTTTTTAAAAATATCAATACCCAAATTATGCAAAAATTAATTTTACAACTACTTTTTTTAATTGCTGGCTTTTTTGCCACTTGGTTTTTACTCAATCAAGTAAATTGGATGACTATTTTTAAAGTAGAAGAATCGGGGGATAAAATGGAAGAAAAGATTGGCGAACTCTACGTTGAGTTGTTTGCACAAGAAGAAATTTACGATAAAGAATTGTTAAATCCATTCGACAGTCTGTTGACCAAAATTTGCGACGCCAACAATATCAATTGTGAGGAAATCAAATTTCATTTGGTAGAAAATGCCCAAGTCAATGCCATGGCAATGCCAGATAAACACTTGGTTGTCTTCACTGGGCTGGTCGAAAAATGTCAGAATGAAAAAGAATTAGCAGGCATCATTTGTCACGAATTGGGTCATATCGAACAAGACCACATTATGAAAAAACTGGTGCAGGAAGTCGGTTTGGCGGTGTTGATTTCAATGGTTAGCAGCGGCGGTGGCGAAATTATTCGAGAAACTTTTAAAACGCTGACCTCCACTGCCTATGGTCGAAGTTTGGAAAAAGAAGCGGACATCGTGGCGGTTGATTATTTGATTGAAGCCAAAATTGACCCGCAGCCATTTGCAGATTTTATGTACCAAATGGGCTTGGATAGACCCAGTGACAAAGGCTACTCTTCTTGGGTCAGTACTCATCCTGCTTCTACAGAACGCGCAGAATACATCATTGAGTATAGCAAAGATAAATGGGATGCAGCAGATGAAGAAGCCGTTTTGCAAAGAGCAACTTGGGACGCATTGCAAGAGAATATTAGTAATTTGTAGACGCTCCAAATTATTCCAAGCGAAGGCGATAGAATTCATTACTACCCACCCAGTTTTCATCTAAATCGCCAATAGGAACTTTGACGATTTTAATTTGGTCGGAGTTGAAACTATTAGCTTCCATGAATTCATAAATCGGCTGAGACAATTGTTTTCGCCGCTTTTTATCTCCTAAAATACCGAAGACTATTTTGTCATATTCAGCATTCTTTTTGAAATCCTTTAGTAGTTGTTTCAGTTGAGTAGACGTTGCATCCGAAAACACTTTATTATTCAAATCAATTTCCATTTCTTGCAAAAGCGTATCAATCGTTTTTGTAAAAATACCAACAGTTGACCATTCACGATTGGCGTTGTCTAATGAATCGACTTGGGCTAAAGTTAATTGTTGTCTTGTCTCTATTGGGACATTAGAAAGTTCATTATTTGTAATATTTTGAGGTTTTAAAGCAGAAAGACTGTCTGCGACTTTCATTGAAATTTCAACAATTGGTGAAAGGTTATCCATTAGTAAATTACCATTGTAAGGAAATACATTAGGCGTTTTATAAAAGCATTCAAAGACTAAATAACTGAAATCTTCAGTAGGGGCAATGACCAAGTTAGAAGTTAACCATCGCGTATTGATGACCAAGGGTGTTTCTACTAATAATTCCTTTTTTTGACAATAACCATTACCGCCCCAAACCCGTAGTTTGACAGGGTTGGTGTAATTGATTACTTGACCGGTTACTCGGCTCGGGCTAACATAAACGTCAGCACGACACAAGTCTACAGTAAAGTGATAACTTATTCCAGCATTCAGTGGCTCTGGTAATCTTTGACTTATCATTTCCCAAGTATCATTATCCCGTACAACCATGCCTATATGAGTTGCACCATCAGTAGGGTAGCGACTAACATTAAAATAATCGGTATCACCAGAATGAATATCTGTCATACTTTCGTTAGGAAAACCACAATCATACCAAGCAGTAGGTGCTTTAGCCATCCGAGGCACATCCTCAAACGAAGGATTCTGCAATCGAATAGTATCCTGACCAAAAAGAAAAGTATTCACCAATAAAAATGCGAGCGTGTAGATAAGCCTGTTCATTAAATTTGTTTTTTGATTTTAAATGAGGTTGCAAGATAAAGAAAGTTGAGGAAGGAATTTATAGAATTCTGAAAACTTAACAGATTTTTTAAAAGTTGCATTGAATTTAAACGAGAGGTTATTGAGGATGAAAAATGATTTTGCAAAAATCATTTTTCATCCTCAATAACCTCGCCCGCGTTGCCTGCGGCACATTGGGAGCATTCAAAAAAAATCACATATAAAACTCTTGACAAAAATTGCTTTTATCCTTTACCTTTTTATAGACACAAAATTGAGTGACTAAATCAAGAATAAAAAGATCATCA
>JBLHWU010000099.1:0-22503 GCA_047629355.1 Saprospiraceae bacterium
TTGCCTGCGGCAACGCGGGAGGGGTATTAAGGGATAAACAAAAGCACCTAAACTGTAAAAGTGCACATTTGTGGCACTACCAAAAAAACTAAATGTCGAATAGCTAAAAATGAAATGAAAACAATTGCTTTTGCTGATTCTTAAATCAGTAGAAGCTTTTTTCTTTTCTCATCCTTCCTCTTTGCCAGACCATCCAAAAAAGTTACTTTTGCCATCGAACGCTATTAAGCAACACGTACTAATTAATTACCTGATTAATCACTACGTGTTACTTAAGGAACGTGGAACTAATGACTTATAAAACTTTTGAGTTTATTTTGCTTTTATTTTTCACTTTTGAAATACTCATTATATCAACATAACTCCCATTTCAAAAGCAAAAGCTAAGACCAAACTAATTCTCAAAATCTGTTATAACTTATTCTTTGCACGTTCCTAAGTTCAAAATGTAACCGTAAATTAATGAAAACATGAGTCAATTTATCATAGAAAAAACGGAAATTAAACCTGGCCAACACAAAGTCATCCGGCTTGAAGTCGGTCGATTGCCTTCCGATACATTGATTCACTTGAACATTGATGTGTATCGCAGCGAAAATCCTGGACCAACTATGTTGGTAATGGGCGGTGTGCATGGCGATGAAATCAACGGCATTGAAATCATTCGACGAGCCATTTCGCAAGGTGTTTTCAAAAATTTATTATGCGGCAGTGTCATTGCGATTCCCGTTTTGAATATTTATGGGTTCAATAATTTCTCGCGGGAAGTACCCGATGGTAAAGATGTAAATCGTAGTTTTCCTGGGAATCCGAGAGGTTCGTTGGCTTCGAGAGTCGCTAATATTGTATCTAGAAAAATATTGCCATTAGTCGATTTTGGTATTGATTTTCACACGGGCGGCAACAATAATTACAACTATCCGCAAGTCAGATATAGTATCGGAAAACCAGCCAGTCAAGAATTAGCAGAAGCTTTTGCAGCGCCGTTTATGGTTGCAAAAAAAACGATTCCAAAGTCTTTTAGAAAAATCGCTTTAGACCAAGGGGTGCCGATTTTGACTTATGAAGCGGGAGAAAATTTACGATTAGACGGGTTTTCTATTGAAAAAGGTTTGGCAGGTATCAAGCGTGTAATGCAGACAAAAGGCATGGCTGAAGGGGAACCAAAGGCTGAAAAAATGCTGCATTTTACGAAGACCACGTGGATGCGGGCAGTTCGGTCTGGCTTGTTTCAATGGATGAAATGTTCGGGGCAAAAGGTGTTCAAAGGCGAGCGTTTGGCAATTATCTGCGACCCATATGGAAAGACCGAAATTCCAGTTTTAGCAGTTACAGATGGTTATATTATTGGACACAACAATGCACCTGTGGTGAACCCAGGAGATGCGTTGTTTCATATTGCAACTGCGTAAAAAATCTTAATTCTTCACTTTTAATTCTTAATTATATTGAACTACGCGAGTCATAATATTTCAGATACAATTGTTGCTTTGGCGACACCGCCGGGTATTGGTGCGATTGGGGTAATTCGGCTTTCTGGCGTGGATGCAGTAAAGATTGCCAATCAAAATTTTAAAAGTAAAGACCTTGAAAAACAGGATAGTCATACATTGCATTTTGGCACTGTTCGGCATGATGACGGGAAGATAATTGATGAAGTTGTCCTTTCCCTTTTTATCGCCCCAAAATCTTACACGGGCGAAAATGTTGTTGAAATTTCCTGTCATGGTTCCAATTATATCATTCAGGAATTGATTCAATTGTTCATGGATAAAGGTGCACGGATGGCGCAACCTGGAGAATTTACTCTGCGTGCATTTTTGAATGGACGGATGGATTTGAGTCAGGCGGAAGCAGTTGCGGATTTGATAGCATCGACTTCCGAAAGTAGCCATGAAATTGCAATACAGCAAATGCGAGGTGGTTTTAGTGAAGAGATAAAAGTATTGCGACAAGAGTTGATAGATTTTGCGAGTTTAATTGAGTTGGAATTGGATTTTGCGGAAGAAGATGTAGAGTTTGCTGATAGAACGAAGTTGGTGGAATTGGTGAAGAAAATTCAAAAAATAATTTATGCCCTTTTGCAATCTTTTAAATTGGGGAATGTGATTAAAAATGGCGTTTCGACTGTTCTGGCAGGGCGACCGAATGCGGGAAAATCTACTCTTTTAAACGCCCTTTTAAATGAAGAAAGAGCGATTGTTTCTGATATTGCAGGTACGACGCGCGATACGATTGAGGAAATCTTAAATATTGATGGAATTGAATTTCGCTTAATTGATACCGCTGGAATTCGCGATGCTCAAGACCAAATCGAAGCCTTCGGTGTGCAAAAAACGATGGAAAAGATTGCTTCTTCTGCACTTCTTCTCTACGTTTTTGATGTTCTAGAAATGAAGATTGATGAGGTGTTGAATGATTTGGAAAAATTGCAAAAGGACGGTTTGCACATCCTCGTTGTTTGTAATAAAATGGATAAGAGTCCATATTTTAAGCCTGAATGGCTGACCAATCCAGAAACCGAGAATATTCCTGATTTCTTCTTTAGTTCTGAGGCGCGAGTTGCAGGTTGTGAACTACGAGTTGCACCCGAACAAATTGTCGCAACGTCTGCATTGAATAAAATGAATATTCCTTATTTGAAAGAAAAACTATACGAGTCGGTGATGTCTCAAAAAGTCAATCTTGACCAGACGGTTGTGACGAATGTGCGCCATTATGACGCCTTGCAGAAGGCGTATGATAGTCTTGAAGATGTGTTGCGTGGGATGGATATGGAGGTGACTTCGGATTTTATTGCGATGGATATTCGGCAGGCGTTGCATCATTTGGGGAGTATTGTAGGGGAAGTGAGTACGGATGATTTATTGGGGAATATTTTTGGGCGTTTTTGTATTGGAAAGTAATAACTATTAAGGAACGCGAAATAAATAGATTCAGATTTTTGACAGGATATTTAGTCCATATTTTTCACTTGACAAATGCTTATTATATCAACATAAATGGCATTTTTAAAGTAAAAAGGGAGAACAAAACCTCACTTCCAAGAATCTGATTTTACTTATTTCGCGTTCCTAACAAACACCCACCAACAAGAAAATGTGGAAAATTTTTCTCAAATAAAATTCCCTTGAAATTAGTCTAAATCAAAACCGTCTCTTACCTTTGGTGATATTACGTATGTTGTTTTTTAATTATAAGAATTGTACATCATGATTAACTACTCAAACTTACAAATCGATAAATTGGCGATTCACCGTGTGGGCAACCAACAGCGGCAAGAGAAAAATTTCATTTCTGAAAGTTTATTTCAGTTAAATGAAGAAATGGAATCGGTACTGACCAAGTATTTTTTGAAGCCTATCAAAAAGTCAGAAGATCATTATCGGTTTCAGCACTCGACAGATTTGAGTTATAATGAGGTGTACAATTATGCGAAAAAAGTATTTGATGACAACTCGACCTTACACGAACAATCAGCGAATATCGTTCAGCATTTGTACAATCAATCGACGCATCCCAACATTAAATCGGGGGAGGTGTATGTAGCTTATTTCAAGGATATTGTGATTGATGATGAAGTGGTTGATGGAATTGGCGTGTTTAAATCGGAGCGTAAAAGTACGTTTTTGAAAGTATCTAATTCAGGAAATAATTTGATGATTGACCAATTGGAAGGTATTCATATTGAAAAGCTGGACAAAGGCTGTTTGATTTTGAATACAGAGTCAGCAGACGGTTTTCGAGTGCTCAGTGTCGATAATAATAATTACGATGCGCTGTATTGGACGCACCACTTTTTGAATATTGACTTTGTAGCGGATGAGAATTTTCATACCAAGTTGTATTTGGAAATGTGCAATGAATTCTCTTCGGATGTTGTGGCTGAAAAGACGGACCGCCGCGAACAAGTGCAGTTCCTTGCGGACTCAATTGATTATTTTACCAAAAATGAAAAATTTAATTTCGAGGATTTTACCGACCAAGTAATGGGTCAGAATGAGGAATATACGAAAGAGTTTAAGGAGTATCAATCAGATTTTGGTTTGGATACCATCAACAATTTTGAGATTTCAGATACGGCGCTGAAAACGGCAAAAAAGAAGGTGAAGAACTTGATTAAATTGGATACGAATATTCAAATCAAATTAGATTTTAACGACCCAGATGTGAGTAAGCATTTTATTGAAAAAGGCTACGATGAAGCGCGGGGAATGCACTTTTATAAGGTCTATTTTAATGAGGAAGAATCGTAGGTAACGCGCACCTCGCTTCTTGACGCTCAAAAAATATACTCCTCCAGGTCTGCGGCGCGGGGTAAGAAGAGTCTTTGGGGAAAAAAGCGGTTTACTCAGTACTTTCTTGTTCAAATTTAAAGTCACAATAACTTCCCCATTTTTTTTGACTAATTGTAGAAATCGTGCATTCATTTTTAATACGTTCTTGTAGAAAATAACCCTTCTGACGGCATTTATTTCAGATATTAGTTCAAAATTTTATTAAAATATAGAACATTTGTAATGCCTTGTCGTGCTATTCAAAAAAATAAATTACTATAACTTACTGTAGAGGCTGTCTTTAAAAATCATTTATTAAAATGACTATTTATAGAAATTTTTTAAAAAAAGAATTGGTTTTAAATTGTCAAAATTGACGTTAAATAGTTGATTAATAGGATTTTAGTAGCCAAAACTGATTTGCTGTTGCCCGCTTATTTCTTATTTTTCACCTGCTCTAAATACCGTTCCAACTCCATTTCATCATACATCAAAACCTCGCGTGGCTTACTGCCTTCGCTCGGTCCGACAATACCCAAACCTTCGAGTTGGTCCATGATTCGACCCGCACGGTTATATCCTAATTTCAGACGACGCTGAATCATCGAAGTCGACCCATGTTGATTCTGAACAACCAAACGAGCAGCGTCCATCCAATTTTCATCTAAGTCTTTAATATTAAACGCACCTGGTTTATGACTTTCTTCATCACCATGAAATTCAGGTAAATGAAACGGCTCTGCATATCCTCTTTGAGAGGATATAAATTCTAAAACCCGCTCTACTTCTGGTGTATCAACAAACGCACATTGCAGACGAATCATATCGCCATCAACGGATAAAAGCATGTCTCCGCGACCAATCAATTGGTCGGCACCACCGCCATCTAAGATTGTTCGAGAATCCACCTTTGCAGTTACTTTATAAGCAATTCGCGCTGGGAAATTCGCCTTAATAACTCCTGTAATAATATTCACCGAAGGTCGCTGTGTCGCAATAATCAAGTGAATACCAACTGCCCGTGCCAATTGCGCCAATCGCCCAATTGGCAATTCGACTTCCTTGCCTGCAGTCATAATCAAATCCGCAAATTCATCAATCACCAATACAATAAAGGGCAAAAATTTGTGTCCATTATTAGGATTTAATTTTCGAGCTACAAATTTTTCATTGTATTCCCGAATGTTCCGCGAGTGTGCTTTTTTGAGCAAATCATAACGAGCATCCATTTCAATACAAAGTGAATTCAATGTATGCACGACCTTCGTTGTTTCTGTAGTAATGGGTTCATCTTGTCCAGGCAAAAACGCCAAGAAATGATTAATTAATGAGGAATACGGAAAAAGCTCCACCTTCTTTGGGTCAACCAAAACAAGTTTCACCTGCGACGGGTGTTTTTTATACAAAATGGACATCAAAATGGTATTGATACCCACCGATTTACCTTGTCCAGTTGCACCTGCAATCAGCAAGTGAGGCATTTTTGCCAAATCGGCTACAAAATCTTCATTATTAATGGTCTTCCCTAAGGCAATCGGTAAGTCCATTTTTGCCCGTTTAAATTTATCGGACATTAAGGTTTCTTTCAACGAAACGATTTGTTTGCGCTTGTTCGGTACTTCAATACCAATCGTTCCACGTCCTGGAATTGGCGCGATAATCCGAATCCCCAATGCTGCTAAACTCAAGGCAATATCGTCTTCCAGATTTTTGATTTTTGAAATCCGAACACCTGGCGCAGGCACAATTTCATAAAGGGTTACCGTCGGGCCAATTGTCGCCCGTATTTTAACAATTTCAATTTTATAGTTTAAAAGGGTTTCAATAATCTGGTCTTTATTCTGCTCTAATTCTGCACGGTCAACTTCAAATTTTTGGTCTTCATAATCTTCCAATAAAGACAAAGTTGGATATTCGTAAGAAGACAAATCAAGCGTTGGATCATACGGTTCGCTATGGTCTTTATTGTCACCTGCTGCCGAAATACTGACTTCAGTAATAGGGGCTTCTAAGTTTGTTTCAATCGGAACAGAAGCCGTTGGTGTAGCAGCAATTTCTAATTCTGACTCACCTGCACGAAGAGATTGTGGTTTTTCCTGCTTTTTCTTTTCCATTTCAAAAGAAAGCTGCCCGTCTTTAAGTGGCAAGGGCAATTTTGTATCAGGAATCGTCGGCGTATCAACTTGGATTTTGGTATTGCTTGGGCGTAAAGTCTGTAAGGATTGTGGTTGAGTTGGTTTAGGTGTTGGAGCTTTTCCACTCATCAAATCTTTTGCGCTTTTGTATCTGCGATTCACCAAATCATTGAGATAATGCTTTGATTCAGAAACAGCTTTTTGTGGGGTCAATTCATTGAAATTAGGATTGACAAACCAAATAATTAGTCCAACAAAAATGAATAAGAACATTAATAACATTCCTGCTGTGCCGATAAAACTCTGCATCCATCCCGCAATTGATTCTCCAAATGCGCCTCCGTAGGAAAATTCTGAATTAGAAAAAATGAAGGACAAAAATATCGAAGCCGTCACCAATATCACCAAGGAACTTCGCAAAGTTGGCATGTGCAACTTGAGTGGCGTTCGCTTGATTAAGGAAATACCAAATAGGTATAGTAAAAAAACAAAGATGAAAGAAGCCAATCCAAAGCCCCAATAGAAAAAGGAATGAGAGAGCACCGCGCCTAATCGACCAAATAAATTATCTACACTGATTTCAGGATTGAATAGTAGTGTCCAAGAGAAATTATTCACTTTGTCCATGTCATTTTCCCACGTAAATAAATACGAAGTGAAAGCGACGGTGAGGTACGCTGCCAAGAAGATTAATACGATACCAACCAATTTTGGTACGCGCTCATCCTGTATTTTTAAGGAAAGTTGACTTCTACTACTACGTTTTTTCGTTGCCATAGGCCCAATAATGAAATGAAAAAAGAAAGGAAAACCGTTATCTGGCTATCTTGAATTTGCCGTTAGCTTTAGCTATTGGTCTTTAGTATTCAATAAAAATATGTTTAATCTGATGCCTTTTTAAAAAAAGATTTGCGTTTAAAAAGACAAAGGCTAAAAAATAGTTCTCTAAAGACTCACATAGGAACGCGAAAAAAATAACTATAGATTCTTGATAGGATATTTTTCTCTCATTTTTTACTTTGAAAATGCTCATTATATCAACATGAATCGCACTTCCAAAGCAAAAAATGAGAACAAAAGCGCTCTTCCAAGAATCTAGACTTATTTATTTCGCGTTTCTTAGAAAAGCGATAAGTTTCTCATGTTCTAATTTGCATCGTGATTTTTTGAATAGACTTGTTGTTCTTGAAAAAATGCTTGCCTGAAATTTAGATTTTTCCGATAATTTACTTTAAAAAATTAGTGCATAGCCCCGCTATGGATTTATTTTTTAAAGTAAAGTAGTGGAAAAAGATATTTTCAGGCAAATGTTTTTTTCAAGGATAGCAAGTCTGATATAAGTTTTCTCCCCGCAAAAGTAATCATTAAAATTGTAAAACATAAACATTCAATGATTAACTCATTTGTTTCTTTTGTAATATGTATGAATTTTATTCAAAAAATGAATGAAATTCACCTTGTTTCATTGGTGTTTGAAAGGAAAGATGTGTTGTTATTGCTAAAATGCCTTGTTACCAGTGCTTGAAATTCGGTAGCGATTCCACTATTCGTTGCGACAATTTCTTTACCAAAAAGATAGTCATTCCCACCGTTAAAATCACAAACTTGGCCGCCTGCCTCCTGAACGATTAATATTCCTGCCGCCACATCCCAAGCATTCAAGCTATATTCAAAAAATCCATCAAATCGTCCGCAAGCCACGTACACCAAATCAACTGCTGCCGAACCAAACCGTCGGATGCCGCGCGTTTCTTGCATTAAATACTCAAGCATGGTTAGGTAACTTTTGACTTTAGAATAGTCATAATATGGAAAGCCTGTTGCAATCAAACTTTCGGACAGGGTAGTGGTCGGTGTCACCTTGATTTTCGAACCGTTCAAATATGCGCCACCATTTTTATAAGCGTAAAAAGTTTCATTTTCATTGACTTCATGCACTACGCCAATGACCAATTCTTCTTTAAAACGTAGGGCAACACTGATAGAAAAACAAGGCAAATCATGCAAGAAATTAGTCGTGCCATCCAAGGGGTCAATTATCCATTGGTAGTCGCCAGTTTGGTTTTCGATAGTTTCTTCCTCGGTTAAAAACACGGACTCGGGCAACAATTTTTGTAAACCTTCGACCAATTGTTTTTCTGCATTTTTATCAACGTAACTGACAAGGCTGTTTTTACTTTTTACTTCAATTTGTCCAGTCTTCACTTTTCCTTTTTCAGCAAGTATAAATTCAGCGACTTGACGAACGATTTCGCAGGTTTCAGCGGTTAATTTTTCTAATTTTGTGGTGGTCATTTTTGCTATTTTTAAAACATTTTCAAATTACAATTGCAAAAGAGTGAACTTTTGTAAAGAAAAACTACTTTTACTCTTGGAAGTTTTAATAATTTAATGATATGGCAGCAGAAGTAAAATACATCATCGACATTAATAACCGAAAAGCGGCGTTTCAATTTCATTTTCTTGCTGAACTTGAGGCAGGTATGGTCTTGCTTGGTTCGGAAATGAAATCTATTCGACAAGGGCAGGTCAACTTGCGAGACGCTTTTTGCTATTTTGAAAACGATGAATTATTTGTCAAATCTCTTTACATTAAGGAGTACGAACAGGCGAATCAATTCAACCATGAAGCTCGTCGTCCGCGCAAATTACTGTTGAGAAGAACTGAATTAAAGAAGCTCCACAAAAAAATCAAAGAAAAAGGGTTTACGATTGTTCCATTCCGTTTGTATATCAACGCAAAGGGTCGAGCAAAATTGATGATTGCTTTGGCGCAGGGTAAAAAATCTTACGATAAGCGAGATTCGATTAAGGCGAAGGACAATAAACGGGATATGGATAGAATGAAGAAGATTCAGTTGTAGAAACCTATTGATAAAATAAATAGTGCGTACTGTCTGCGGCAGCGCAGGGTGGATTATTTAGCATCAAAAACGACTTTCATAAAATTGTTTTTGATGCTAAAACTTCCTTTAAAATTACCAGAAAATAGAAAAGTGCGACCATCTTTCGACAATCGCACTTCACTTTCTCAAAGTTAAATCAAGCTAAAACGGATTAGCTTTTCCCTTTCTTCTCTTCTTTCGTTTCATTCGTTTCAGCAACAGCTTCGGATTTTGCTTTTCGTTCAGCAGCAGCAGCTTCTGCAGCACCCGTAATTTTTGCTTTGATTTTCTCTTCGATTTCAAAAGCAACTTCTGGATTGTCTTTCAAAAAGTTTTTGGCAGATTCTCGACCTTGTGCAATCTTCGCACCGTCGTAACTATACCAAGCTCCACTTTTTCCGATAATGTCTTGGTCAACTCCGATGTCCACTATTTCACCAGTTTTGGAAACTCCTTCTCCATAAGTGATATCAAACTCCGCAACTCGGAATGGCGGCGCAAGCTTATTTTTCACTACTTTCACTTTCACGTGATTTCCTACTACATTTCCTTCTTTGTCTTTAATGGCAGAACCTGACCGACGAATATCCAAACGAACGGAAGCGTAAAATTTCAATGCATTACCACCTGTTGTCGTTTCTGGGTTTCCGAACATTACCCCAATTTTCTCCCGCAACTGATTAATGAAAATACAGCAACAGCCCGTGCGACCAATTGTTCCTGTCAATTTCCGCATCGCTTGCGACATCAAACGAGCTTGCAGACCCATTTTGGAATCTCCCATCTCTCCTTCAATCTCACTACGCGGCACGAGAGCAGCCACCGAATCAATCACAATAATGTCAATTGCGCCTGAACGAATTAGGTTTTCTACAATTTCTAATGCTTGCTCTCCGTAGTCTGGCTGCGAAATCAGCAAATTCTCCGTATCTACACCCAATGCTTCTGCGTAATTTCTATCAAATGCATGTTCCGCATCCACAAATGCAGCAATACCACCATTTTTTTGACATTCGGCAATAGCATGAATCGCCAAAGTCGTTTTACCTGAAGATTCAGGACCATATATTTCAACAATTCGACCTTTTGGCAATCCGTTGATTCCTAAAGCCAAATCAAGGCTCAAGGAGCCAGTTGGAATGACATCAGCCACGATATGCGGTGCGTCTCCCATACGCATGACGGTTCCTTTTCCGTAGGTTTTATCCAAACGGTCCATCGTCAATTTCAACGTTTTCAGTTTTTCATTTTTATCCATTGCCATGTATGCTGGAATTTAAATAAGGCTGAAAAATAACTTCCTAAATATTGAAAGAACTATTTTTTAGCACATATTAGATATTAAAATTTTTGTTTTATTTATAATGCAAAGATAAATTAAATGTTTAACAAAAACAACTTTGTCAGGAAAAAAGCGACGTTTTTTTAGAAAAAAGTTTGAAGTAAGTACCTTTTCTGAGTTTTAGCTTAGTTTTTGTTTTAAAAAATAGTTCCATTTTGTATCCAAAAGTAATTTCTAATCTTGGGATGGCCAAATAAAAAAAGGAGTTAGGGGCGAGGCGTCAGGCTTGTATGCAACTGACTCTTGACACCTCGCCCCTGACTCCTCAAAATGCAAAAGCCCTTGACATCATGACGACATCAAGGGCTTTTTGCGTTTTGGAAAAATCTAAGTTTAGAAAAATCCAACAGGCTTCGCTTCGTTACTGTAGCCAAGTATGTTCTGAATCGCGGACGAAGAGGGGGAGAATTTTGCTCTTGGCAACATTTGGTAGCCTTTAAGCAATTCTTCGTACTGATTGGCAAGCACTGGGTTTTCACAGAGTGCTTCGCTAATTGCGATAGTTTCAGAAGCGTTGGTTTCTTTGTAAAGGAAGCGAATAAGGTCATTTTGTGTACAGAGATGCTTCATGTATTTGTATTTAATATTTAAATAGATTACGTTTGTTAATTAACGATGGAAAGTTATTTTTTCATCGTTATTTTATGTACATAAAACTATTTTGCTTCTTTTTTTATTGTTGAAAATGATTTTTTTTTCGAGTTTTTTTTGGTGAGAGTGAAAATTTTGTTAAAGGAAGAGATTGGACGGGTATTGGAGATGAAAATGGTGTTTATATAAATGAAGATAAAATGGAAAAAATGTTTTTTAGAAAAATTATGGCAATTTCAATTATCTGTCTTGTTTTGTGGCAATGCTAAAATGAGTGCAAATTAATTAAAATAAGGCCAATAGAAAATGGCGGAAGAACCGAAGTTTTCAAGTGTTGGGAAGAAGGAGACGAAATTAACAAAGAGATTCGGTATTGGGGAGGAGATACTTTACAAAGCATAATAACATGGACTGAAGGAGATAGTATAAAGGATGCAAATTCTTTTTATAAGAATGGACAAATTGAAGCAAAATGGATAATTATCAATGATGTTTCAGAAGGAGATATTAAGTGTTGGCATTCTAATGGAAACTTGAAAAGAGAAGTGAATATAAGAAAAGGAGAGTTTCACAAAACTTTAGTAAAATATTCTGAAGAAGGTGATACATCAGTTGTTTGTGAATTTAAAAATGGAAAAAAGCATGGAATAGAAGAATTATTTTACAAAAATGGAGCTTATGCAAAATTGAGTTACAAAGCCGATTGGTTGCATGGAAAATTCATTGATAAATTTTGGGATGAAGAAAAAGGTTAGTTTTATATGCTTTCTGGAGAATATTCTAATAGTAAAAAGGATGGAAACTGGTTATGGAAAGATTTAAGTGGAAAAATTATTAAAGACCAATATTTTAAAGAAGGAATGCAACAAGGTGAGGAAAAAATTTATTACAAAAATGGAAAGTTAAAAATACAAGTAAATTATTTGAATGATGAAGTTACAGGCGACTATAGATATTGGAGTGAGGACGGAGAATTGAAAGGGCATAAAATTTATAGAGAAAGCGAATTGATTAAAATTATAAAAAGCCATTTAAAAAAAAAACTAAAAAAAAACAAAAATTATGAATAAATCTAAGATTTCCACACCTATTGTATACATCACCTTATTCCTCCTTCCGTTTTTCACCAACGCGCAGGAGCAAACTACTCTCACCGCTAAAATCAAATGGGGCAACGAATACGTCGAGCCGCCCAACACCCGCGTTTCCAAAATCGTGGAGGTTAACGGGCAAGGCGTTTATGTGTTGCGGGAAAAATCTAAGACTGGTTTGCAAGCTCGACCAAAGGTATACCTCGAATATTTCAGTCGAGATATGAAGTTGAAAAAATCGGTGGAACAGGAACTGAAATATAAAAATAAGCAGCGAGACTTTGAAGATTTAGTCATGTTCAATGAGCAATTGTATTTGCTGACTTCCTATTTTAATGAAGCGAAGAAGCGCAATTTTTTATTCAAGCAAAAAATTGGGTCGCGGTCATTGACGCCAAGCAAAAGGCTGGACATGATTGCGGATTCGGAGGCGCGGAATAGTGAAAATGAAGGGAAGTTTGATTTACACATCTCGCGGGATAGCTCGCATTTGTTGGTGTATAATGAGCTGCCGTACAATCGTCGAGAGCCAGAGCGATTTGCGTTACGGGTGTTTGATAAGCAATTTGAGGAGGTTTGGAGTAAAAATATCGTGCTGCCGTATGCCGATAATCAAATGACGGTGGAAGAGTATCGCGTGGACAATCAGGGGAATGTTTATTTGCTGGGCGTCGTTTATCAGGATGGGGCGAAAATGCGTCGGCGAGGTGCAGCAAATTACCAATATGTGATTTTGGCATACACGAATAACGGCGAGGATTTTACGGAATACAAATTGGATATTGGTGATAAATTTATCACGGATTTGACTTTTAGAGTGGGGAATGATGGGAATTTGGTGTGTACAGGGTTTTATTCTGAAAAAGGAAATTACAGTGTGAAAGGGACTTACTTTTTTCGTTTAAATGCGAAGACACAGGAGTTGTTTAATAAAAATTTGAAAGCATTTGATTTTGATTTCTTGACCAGCTATATGCGTCCGAAAGAAGTGGAGAAAGCGCGAAAGGCGGAGCGAAATGGTGATGAAAAACGGCAAGCAGAGTTGTATAATTTTGCCTTGGATGATTTGATTTTGCGGAATGACGGCGGGGCAGTTTTGGTTGCGGAACAATTTTATGTTTATGAGGATAGGGATTACGATAATTTTGGAGGAGGTTTCAATCGCTATCCGTATGGAAACAACAACAATTATCGGACGAATTATTACTATAATTACAATGACATTATCGTTGTCAATATTCGTCCAAATGGCGAAATAGAGTGGACTGCTCGCATTCCTAAAAAGCAAGAAACGGCGAATGATGACGGCGATTATTCGTCTTATGCGATGTCGATTCAGCCAACGGGTTTGTATTTTTTATACAATGACAATGCGCGAAATTTTGATAAAAAAGCCAAAAATAAAGACCGAATTTATAATTTTAGCGGAAATAATTCGGTGATGACGGTGGCGCAAATTCAAAAGAATGGACAGGTGACGATTTTTCCAATTTTTGATGCGAGCAGTGGAAATGCGATTATTCGACCGAAGATTTGTGAGCAGATTGGGAAGAAGGAGATGGCGATTTATGGGGAACGGGGGAAGTATTTTCAGTTTGGGAGTTTGAAGTTTTGATGGGGTGTTTTAACATAGAAGGGCATAAGAGTGTATTTTTATTTTTTTTAAGAAAAATTAATAAATTTGAAAAGGTTATCTGATATAGAAAAGGAAATTAGAGATTGTGAAATAACAAGTTTAAAATTAAATTGGAGCAATCAAAAAAATATAGAAATCAAATTTTTGAAAAATAAATCAGAAATATGTTTAATAATTGAAGGTGCTCAAGAACTCGATTTGTTTGAGGACGAATTCGAATCATATTACATCAGCCATGTAAAATGTTTGATTGATGATGAAAACTTAGTTTGGTTATCTCTTGACCCATACGACGAAAGAATTGATGAGATAGAAGAGAGGGATAACTTCAAGATTCAATTTAAAAATTATAAAATTAAAATCACAGAAAAATGAAAATAAAGACCCTCTCAATGAAACTTGACCGAATATGAGTAACCTAAATTGTAACAAAGGGAATTGTGCTTGAGATTATTGATTTAACTTCTTTTAAGGTTAAGTTGAAAGACGAAACAATCACAACTGCAACGATTTAAAATCATGTGAATTTGGATTTTGATATCTACGTAGATGAAGAAGTCCCAATTGATATGTCGCCTTTTGACAAAACAAGAGGACGGATAAATACGCTAGATTGGAAAAGGACTAAACCTGGGAAGTAGATGCAAGTTTTTATGTAAATTTTTCTAAGTCTTTCAAAATTCCATCGGGTCAGGATGCAAAAACGCATACCCCAAAATCGCCTTTACCTTCTTATTAGAAACAATCTTAAAACTCACCTCCCCATCGTCCAAAAACGTCGGGGCGTCCAACCCTTGCTTTTTTGTCTGCGCTAAATAAAATTCCTTCCGCGTAGGATGTTCATCTGCAGAAACATTAAACGTTTCGCCCCAAATTTCTTGTTTCAAAACCGCATCAATCACGCCAATGCAATCCTCTCGATGTATCATATTAATCGGTGCAGCGCCATTTTTTACGTCCTTTTTACCCGCTAAAAAACGTCCTGCTTTGCGATTGCCACCAACCAAGCCGCCCATTCTGACAATCGTCGTTTGAAAATTAGCTTGACTTTGTAAAAATTGCTCCACCCGCACCAATGCCTTGCCTGACCCGCGCGTTGGATGGAGTGCATCTGCTTCCGTTACGACTCGATTTACATCCGCATAAACGCCGGTCGAACTTACAAAAATCACTTTTTGAATCGTTCCTTTTGTCAACATCTCCACTACTTTTTCGACTTGCTGAAAATGATGTTCTTCTACATTCGGATGCCGACGACCTGGTGGAATGTTTAAAATTAAAACATCGGTTTGGAAGAAATCAAGCGTTACTACTTCGTCTATTTCATTAGGTAATTTTATTAAAAAAGGTCGAATGCCGACTGCTTTTAAGTCTGCAAATTTTTCAACTCGCGTGGTTGAACCAAAGACGGTATGCCCTTTTTTAACTAAAAAATTGCCGAGGGAAAGACCGAGCCAGCCGCAGCCGAGGATAGAGATGTTTGACATAAAATTTTAATTTTTAATATTGCTTGCTATAACGTTGAGTGAGCTTAGGAACGCGAAATAAATAAGTGTAGATTCTTGGGAGTGAGGTTTTGTTCTTCCTTTTTGCTTTGAAACTGCGATATTTTGACTGCTATCTTTAAGGAGAATTTCAGCTAAAATATCGTAAGTCTTGACTTTTGGGTTCTTTTTTGTCAAGAAAAAAGAAAATCTATCAAGGCAGAATGAGGGGCTATTTTTAAAGTGATAAAACAGCATTGTAGAATAAAAGTTTCTCTTTAAAAAAGAAGTGCGCCTCACCTGCGGCGAGACGGAGGGGATTATTGAGGGACAAAAGCGGTTTTATAAAAACTGCTTTTGTCCCTCAAGCTTCCTTGTTTAAAAAAAATAAGCCCTGCAAGAATTTCTTCCAGCAGGGCTTTTTATTAGTCTATTTGAAACTAAAACAGGTTAGAAGTCAGACCACATTCATGCTCAAAAATCAGATAGCACCAAATTAATGGCGAGCTATTTTCTGACTTCTGACAGCAAAGCGTTCTGACCGCTGACTTCTTTTTATATAAACGGTGCAATTACCAAAGCAACTACAGCCATCAATTTCAACAAAATGTTCAATGATGGTCCAGAAGTATCTTTGAAAGGGTCACCAACAGTATCACCTACTACGGTTGCCTTGTGCGGGTCAGAACCTTTGTAGTACATTTTACCTTTGATTTCAACACCTTCTTCAAACATTTTCTTCGCATTATCCCAAGCACCACCGGCGTTGGATTGGAAAATCGCCATCAATACACCACAAACGGTTACACCTGCCAACAAGCCACCCAACATCGCTGCGCCTCCTACGAAACCAACGATTACTGGTGAAAGTATAGCAATCAAACCTGGCAACATCATTTCTCGAATAGAAGCTTTGGTAGAGATATCTACACATTTGCTGTATTCTGGTTTGCCATCTGCTGCATCAAAAACAGCACGGTCAGACGTACTCCATTCGCTCATTTCTTTACCTTCGTTTTTCTTCATCATTGCCAAAGCCGCTTTCAATTCAGGAATGTCCCTAAATTGACGACGTACTTCCGTAATCATGTCCATTGCTGCACGACCTACCGCATTCATCGACAAAGCCGAGAACAAGAATGGTAACATACCACCTACCAATAAGGCTGCCATTACTTTAGGTTCTGTCAAGTCGATTCCGTCCAACTTGGCATCTGGATTGTTCAAGTTGTAAGAAGTGATAAATGCCGCAAACAATGCCAAAGCAGTCAATGCCGCTGAACCAATTGCAAAACCTTTACCAATCGCCGCCGTAGTGTTACCTACTGCATCTAACTTATCCGTACGTTGACGTACTTCTTTCGGCAATTCCGCCATTTCAGCAATACCACCTGCGTTATCCGAAACCGGACCGTAAGCATCTACTGCCAACTGAATACCTGTATTTGACAACATACCAACTGCTGCAATAGCGATACCGTACAAACCAGCAAAGTGGTGTGCGCCGATAATTGTAGCTGCTAAAACGAGGGTTGGCAAAGCAGTTGATTGCATTCCTACACCCAAACCAGCGATGATGTTCGTCGCCGCACCTGTGATAGATTGGTCAACGATACTTTGTACTGGCTTTGTGCCTGTTCCTGTATAAAATTCAGTAATCATACCAATCAACAAACCACCAACAAGACCAAAAATAACCGCAACGAATACGCCCCAACTATAGTAAGTCAAGCCATCGAAAGTCCATTCTGCTGGCAACATAAAGTTAGTCGCAAAATAAGTTGCGATAATCATTAAACCTGCAGCGACAAATTCTCCTCGGTTCAATGCCTTTTGTGGGTCACCACCTTCGCCTACTTTCACAAAGAAAGTACCAATGATAGAAGTAACAATCCCAATACTGGCTAAAACCATTGGTAACAATACTGCTGATAAATTATCAAAATTGTCAGCCCATATAGCACCACCATTCAAAGTTGCATCCGTAATAAACGCTGCACCCAATACCATTGTACCAATGATAGAACCTACATAAGATTCAAAAAGGTCAGCACCCATACCAGCTACATCACCTACATTATCACCTACATTATCCGCGATAGTTGCAGGATTCAATGGGTGATCTTCAGGAATACCAGCCTCCACTTTACCTACTAAATCCGCTCCAACGTCTGCTGCTTTGGTATAAATACCTCCACCAACACGCGCAAATAAAGCAATAGAAGAAGCACCGAAAGAGAAACCCGTTACTACGGTAATTACTTTATTGATGTTCCAAGCAACGCCACCGTCATCCATTCCGCTATAAACCAAGAATAAGGTTCCAAGTCCTAATAAACCAAGACCAACAACGCCCATTCCCATCACTGCACCACCTGCAAAGGCAACTTCCAAGGCTTTTCCTAAGCTTGTTCGTGCTGCGTTGGTGGTTCTAACATTCGCTTTGGTTGCTACTTTCATACCAATGAATCCGGCCAAAGCAGAACAAATTGCACCCAAAATAAAGGACAAAGCCACTAAAGGCGAAGAATTTTCTGTTTGACCACTAAAAAATAAAAGCACAGCTACTACAGCTACGAAAATAGATAGCACTTTATATTCTGCTTTCAAGAAAGCCATCGCACCGTCGGCGATATTTTCGGCAATAACTGCCATTTTAGGCGTACCTACTTCTTGTTTGGTTACCCATGCAGATTTCCAAAAAGTGTACAAAAGTGCTAAGATTCCAAAAAGTGGAACTGCCATGATTAAATTCTGACTCATATCGTCTTGTTTTAAAGTTTAAATGAAGAATTCTTGTTTTTTTAAATCAAATAAGAACTAATTCAATTAGTGATAAAATTATTAAAGCTGGTTAATCAAATGAGCTATTTTTCCAATGAAAATGGCATCTAACAAATGCTTTCCAAACAACTCCTGACCATTAAATATTTTTTTTGGATGGCAAATGTAAGTCAAAGATTTTATTTGTCCAATTAAAACGGCATTTCGATTTATACCTTAATGTCGGATGTTTTATGCTTTTTATTAAAAATAGGAGGTTTAAGAAAAAATAGAACGTGTTTTCTGCAGAATATTATTGGCTTTATGTTTTTAGGGTAGTACGAAATAAATAACTTTTGCTACTTGATGAAATAATTTGGGATTTACCAAAAGTATGCTCTAAATCTATGTTTAGTTCTACTTTAAGACTCTTGCTTCATGTTCTATCAAAAGGGAGTTTGAGAGACAAAATTGGGCGTTAAGCCCGACTTTATCTTTCAAAAACACCCAGTCCGCCGCCTTTTGCGGCGGGGAAGAGAGCGTTGAGGGAGAAAAGGCTTTAAAACCATTTTTCTCCCTCAAACTCCCTTTGTTTTTTGCACGGGATTTAAGAGTCTTAAAGTATAATTAGGAATGACGAAAGAATAAATTCAGATTCTTGGCTATCTCTTTTGCCTTTATTTTTCACTTTGAAAATGCTCATTATCTCAATATAAATTGCACTTTCAAAGCAAAAAATAGGAATGAGATCTCTCTCTCAAGAACCTTAGGGTATTAATTCCGCGTTCTTTAGAAATATGATTTTATTTAAGGTCACTTACTTAAGATTTCGGCGGGTGGTAATATTTCGCTTATTTTGCGTCGATTTTTACTTGAAAATATGCCAACCCCCAGCCTCTAAAGGGGAGCGAGTATATTTTCAAATATTTAGTAAAATCATTATTTTAATGCACCAATCGTTCCCCTTTAGGGGCTGGGGGTCGATGCTGATTTTTACGATAAATGAATATCTTACTACTCGGAAGCGGCGGCCGCGAACACGCCTTGGCTTGGAAAATGACGCAAAGTCCGTTGTGTCAACAATTATTTATTGCACCTGGAAATGCCGGAACATCGCAGCATGGCAAAAACGTAGCGTTGAATCCTATGGATTTTCCAGCGGTCAAACAATTCTGTCTCGAAAATATCATTAATATGCTTGTCGTTGGCCCAGAAGCACCGTTGGTGGAGGGGGTTTACGATTTTTTCAAAAACGATACCGATTTGAAAGGAATCGCTGTTATTGGACCAAGTAAAGAAGGCGCAAAACTCGAAGGGTCAAAAGCTTTTGGCAAGGAATTTATGGCAGAAATGGATATTCCGACAGCGGCTTATCGAGAATTCACGGGCGATAGTGTACAAGCAGGTTTGGATTATATTGCTACGCAAACGCCGCCGATTGTTTTGAAAGCGGATGGTTTAGCAGCGGGAAAAGGTGTATTAATTTTGCCAACAATTGAAGAAGCGCAGAGAGAGTTAAAAGAAATGTTGTCGGGTAAATTTGGGACGGCGAGTTCAAAAGTTGTCATTGAAGAATTTTTGGATGGCATTGAGTTCTCTGTTTTCGTTTTGACGGATGGAAAAGATTATAAAGTGTTTCCGATTGCGAAAGACTACAAACGGATTGGTGAAGGTGATACAGGTTTGAATACAGGTGGTATGGGTGCGATTTCTCCCGTCTCCTTTGTGGACGATGTATTGATGGAAAAAGTAGAACAACGTATTATTCAACCGACTGTTGCGACGATTGGAAAACGGGGATTTGCTTACGAAGGTTTCGTATTCATCGGTTTGATTGTAGTTGAAAATGAGCCGTATGTGATAGAGTACAATTGCCGCTTGGGTGACCCTGAAACGGAGGTTATTTTGCCTCGTTTAAAATCTGATTTGGTGGAGTTGTTTCAAGCGACTGCTGATGGAACTTTAGCTGAAAAAAGTATTGAAATCGACGGACGCGCAGCAACAACAATTATGCTCGTAAGCGGTGGTTATCCAGAGGCTTACGCGAAAGGGAAAGTGATGTCTGGTTTGGAAAAAGCGGAAGGAAGTCTACTATTTCATGCTGGAACTTTAGCGGAAAATGGTGAGGTTTTAACGAATGGTGGTCGCGTTTTAGCGATTACTTCCTATGGTGATGATTTCAAAAGTGCCTTGGCTAATTCTAATAAAAATGCGGAAGTGATTGATTTTGAAGGGAAGAATTATCGAAAGGATATTGGGTTTGATTTATAAGCTTTATTATCATTCCGCTTTTTTGTCATTCCGACCGAGGTGGAGGAATCTGGCGTGATAGTTCATCCAGATTCCTCCATTTCTGTCGGAATGACAAAAAAAACGGTCGGAATAATAAAAGGAATCGGAATGACAAAGAATACTTCTTAATGCAAAGTTAATCCCGTAGCTTTGCTATTACGAAAATCGTTAGTAAAAGGAAGAATTGAAACAAGAATCGAGTCAATCGAAATTAATCCAATTAACCGAGTCAATCGAACTATGATTTTAGCAGCGAATAATTTAGTTAAAAAATATGGTGCGCGAACAGTCGTTCGAGGGGTATCTATCAACGTTAATCAAGGAGAAATTGTGGGACTTTTAGGACCAAACGGTGCAGGGAAAACAACAACTTTTTACATGGTGGTTGGTTTTATAAAACCGAATGCTGGTAAAGTCTTTTTAGCAAACGAGGACATTACGCGTCTGCCGATGTACCGTCGCGCCAAAAATGGGATTGGTTATTTACCGCAAGAACCGTCTGTTTTTAGAAAATTGAGTGTCGAAGATAATATCGCTGCCGTACTGGAAATGACGAGCCTTTCTAAAGCCGAACAACGCGATAAAACGGAGAGTTTGATTGAAGAATTTAGCCTTGGTAAAGTTAGAAAAAGTAAAGGCGATACCCTTTCAGGTGGTGAACGAAGACGTACAGAAATCGCGCGTGCTCTGGCAACCGATCCCAAATTTATTCTTTTGGATGAACCTTTCGCGGGCATCGACCCAATCGCGGTAGAAGACATTCAACAAATTGTCGAAAAGCTCAAAACCAAAAATATTGGTATCCTCATTACTGACCATAATGTGCAAGAAACCTTGTCAATTACCGACCGAACGTATCTAATGTACGATGGTCAAATTTTGAGAAGTGGTACGGCGGAAGAGTTGGCGGCTGATCCTGAAGTGCGACGATTGTACTTAGGAGAGAATTTTATTTTGAGAAAAAAAATTAAGTAATTTTGAAAAGAAAAAATGGACAATTAAGTAAATACCTCCGATCCCTAAAGGGAAGTATACCCGTTTCTTATTTTGATATTTCGAGCATAATATTTAGGGTGAAAAAGGTATTGTCTATTCTTTTTCAAGCCTTAAAATTACCCCAAATGTACTCCCCTTTAGGGGGCGGGGGTATTTGCTTAATCCTTCTATTCCTCTTTTCACCTACGCAAACTTCTAACGCTTGCGGACCAATTAACCGAAATTTCCAAGGCTACACCTTTATCAATCCTGTTGTTTTTAACTTAAAAGCAAGTGACGCGCCGTTTTTAAGTTCTTTTACAGATTTGTACAATCAATATTTTAAAAGTGAAAAGGAGCAAAAAAAGGTAGATAATTTAACAGAATGGCAAGACCGTTTTTGCGGATCGGTAACGAAAGAGGATTTGGGCTTTATTATTTATAAAGCGAGCATTTCAGATTTAAAACTATTAAAAACGGCGGCGGATAGTAAGGATATGCCCGTTCCTGCGCGGTTCGCTAATAATTCTTTTGCAGCTTATGTAATGGATAAAAAATGCGTCGAAACGGTTGATTACTTGATTTTTGCCAAACGTTGCGAGCCATATGTTACCCAAAATGACGCTTGGTCAGAGGTCGAAAAAGACTATTCTGCGATGCGCCGATTGGTGACGCAAGGACGGAAGGAGTTGATGCGAACGAAATCACCGTATGTGAGATTACGGTATGTATATCAGGTGGTACGGATGGCACATTATGCGAAAGATTACCAATTGACTTTGGACATGTACGATTTTGCTGTACCAAAAGTTGACCGACAATTGAGTCGAATGGACGAGAGTTTTTTGCCGTATTGGATTCTGGGACACAAGGCGGGGGCGATGATGGCTTTGGGACAGCGAGTGGAAGCTTCTTATTTGTATTCCTTAATTTTTGAGCATTGTCCGAGTAAGGAACATTCAGCATTTCGGAGTTTTTCCATCAAAACCGAGGAGGAATGGAAGGCGTGTTTATTGCTTTGCAAAAATGATT
>JBLHWU010000100.1:0-22437 GCA_047629355.1 Saprospiraceae bacterium
TTGCAATCTCTGCATTTAAAACGCCTTTTATTTTTGCGACTCCAACCTTTAGGTCGTAGATTTGTCCCCAGACAATAAGGACATCTTTGTTGTTTGCTTGAACACATCCTTCAAAGGTAGAATTATTGTCTTTTAAGCGATTTATGCGTAGATGGAATTAATTCAATAGATTTATCATTAAGTGTGCCGAAGACTACTAATCTTTTACGCCTTTGTGGAGTTCCGTAATCCTGTGCATTTACATCATAAACTGAAACTTTATAACCTACTTTTTCTAATTTATCCGTAAAATTTTTCAAAACTGCTCCACCATTAAATATTTTCAAGGACATTACATTTTCCATTGAAATAATTTCAGGCATCGTAGCTACAATCAAGTCTGCAAATTTATTTAACAACTTCCATTTACTATCTTTCTCTATTTCTGAAATGTTTTTTCGCTTTTTATTATAAAGCGAAAAAGGTTGGCATGGAGCACAACCTACTAAAATTTTCTTTTTGCCTTTTGGATAGAAAGAACCTAATTCCTCTGGTGTTAAATCAAAAACATTAATATGATAAAATTTAGCACCTTTGTTATTCTGATTATAAGCATATTCACAAGATTTATCAAAATCTATTCCTGCTACAACATTGATTTTTTTCTTTATTAACCCATATGTAAGTCCTCCTACACCACAAAAAAGGTCAACTACTGCATAATCTTTCATTGTCTCATTTTTAAGCAAAAAAAATTTTTATACTTGATTTTTTATACTTCTATGCAACAATTTTTTTTAAATTCTAAAAACAGTTCAATAGATTCACAAAAAAAGCCCCTCTGCATCACACAGAAGGGCTTTCTTTTATCTTAAAAAAACTTCAGCTTTAATCCTGAAATTCATCAAATTCCTCCATCATTGCTCGACGCTCTCGATAGTGGTCATGCGCTTCCTTCGTTGTTACCGTCATATCACGGAATTTACGAAGTCCCGTACCTGCAGGAATGTTTTTCCCTACAATTACGTTCTCTTTCAGACCTACTAAGTAATCACGTTTCGCACCAATTGCCGCAGAACTCAATACTTTCGTCGTCTCCTGGAACGATGCCGCTGAAATCCAGCTAAACACACCCAAAGAAGATTTCGTAATACCTTGCAACAACGGACTTGAGGTAGCCGAAACTGCATCACGGAATTGAGCTGGTTTCTTATCATTACGTTTCAAGAAAGAGTTTTCCTCTCTCAATTGACGCAACGTTACCAACTGTCCTGGCTTCAATTTAGAAGAATCACCAGCTTCAGTAATGAATTTCTTGTCGTAAACGAAATCGTTTCCTTTCAAGAAATCATACTTTTCAACAGCTTCGCCTTCCAAAAATGTCGTATCCCCTGCATCCTCAATCTGTACCCGACGCATCATCTGACGCACAATCACTTCGATGTGTTTGTCATTGATACCGATACCCTGAGAACGATATACTTCCTGAATTCCATTCACAATGTACTGCTGTACGGCGTGTGGACCTTTGATATTCAAAATGTCCCGTGGCGCAGTTGCACCATCCGAAAGCAATGTACCGGCACGTACGAAGTCACCTTCTTGTACCAACATGTGCTTAGACAAGCCAACCAAGTATTTGCGTTTTTGACCATCTTTAGAAGTAACGATAGTCTCGCGATTACCCCGCTTGATTTTACCGAAACTAACCGTACCATCAATCTCTGAAACAACCGCTGGATTAGATGGGTTCCGTGCCTCAAATAGCTCTGTTACCCGTGGCAAACCACCCGTAATATCCTGAATCTTACCTTGTTTCCGAGGAATCTTCACAATTTTATCACCCGCTTTCACTTCCTGACCATCTTCAATTGAGATGTAAGAACCTACTGGCAAGTTATACGATTTCATATCTTCTCCATCAGGACTAACAATCTTGATGGTTGGAATCAAACGTTTGTTTTTACTCTCCACAACTACTTTCTCAGAATATCCAGTCGCATCATCCCGCTCAACACGGAATGTTGTACCTTCTTCGATTGCTTCAAATTGAGCAATACCAGGAAATTCTGTAATAATTACCGAGTTAAATGGATCCCACTCACAAATCATCGTGCCTTTAGCCGCGTTTTCTTCTCCTTTTTTCACTTTGTCGCCGTCTTTGACAAACAACGTCGCACCGTAAGGAATAAAGTGAGAAACATACATCTTCGTGCCTTTTGGCTCCATGATGCGAATTTCCCCTGTTCGAGAAAGTACGACTTGATTTTCTTTACCGTTTTCGTCTACACTTGTCGTTGTTCGGATATTATCAAACTCCAAACGTCCTTCAAATTTAGACCGAATTGAGGACTCCGATTTAGATACCGATGCGATACCACCAACGTGAAACGTTCGAAGTGTCAACTGTGTACCCGGCTCACCAATCGACTGTGCTGCAATAATTCCTACTGCATCACCCATCTCTGCAATCCGTCCTGTTGCTAAGTTTTTACCGTAACACTTACGACAAACACCACGCTCAACATCACAAGTCAAGACTGACCGAATAGTGACCATTTCAATACCTTCGTCTTCAATGTATTTCGCTGATTTTACATCAATGTACTCCGCAGCTTTCAAGATGATTTCATCTGTAACTGGGTGTGTAACATCATGCAAAGTATATCGACCTGCAATTCTACTTGCTAAAGAATCAATTACTTTTTCATTCTCTTTCAAAGAGATGGTATCAATACCACGCAACGTTTCACAGTCTTCTTCCATGATAACAACGTCCTGAGAAACATCCACCAAACGACGAGTCAAATAACCCGCATCGGCAGTTTTCAAGGCTGTATCGGCAAGACCTTTACGCGCACCGTGCGTAGAGATAAAGTATTCCAAAACTGACAATCCATCTACGAAGTTCGAAAGAATTGGATTTTCAATAATTGCTCCACCTGTATCACCAGATTTTCGCGGTTTCGCCATCAATCCCCGAAGTCCACACAACTGCTTAATCTGCTGTTGAGAACCCCGCGCTCCTGAGTGCAACATCATGTAAACCGAGTTAAAACCCTGTTTGTGTGTTGCCAATTCATTCATCAACGTTCGCGTAATCTCGCTATCTGCTTCTGTCCAAATATCAATAATTTTGTTGTAACGCTCATTATTGGTAATCAGACCCATGTTATAATTCTCCCAAATTCCATCCACTTCTGCTTGCGCATCTTCCAACTGCTTTTGCTTAATGGTAGGATTAATCAAGTCTCCTAAGTTAAACGACAATCCACCTTTGAATGCCCACAAGAAACCTAATTCTTTAATTGCATCCAAACATTTTGCAGTCAACGCAAAGCTTGTTCTATCAATGATATCACCGATAATTCGACGCAAGTTTTTCTTCGTCAACAACTCATTAATGTAAGGAATCTCCTCTGGTACTCGGCTATTGAAAATTACTCGACCACAAGTGGTGTCAATTCGCGCCAACTTCATTCCGCCTTCATCATCGTCTACCATTGCTCGTACTTGAATGTGCGAGTGCAAGTCCAATTGCCCTTCATTATAAGCAATCAAAACCTCTTCTTCCGAGTAAAAGCGTTTGCCTTCACCCTTCATTGTATATTCTGGAGTTGATTTTTTACCTTTAGTTATATAGTACAATCCAAGTACCATATCCTGAGAAGGCAAGGCAATCGGCGTACCGTTTTGCGGGTTCAACATGTTGTGCGAAGACAACATCAAAACCTGCGCTTCCAAAATCGCCGCGTGGCTCAATGGAACGTGTACTGCCATCTGGTCACCATCAAAATCGGCGTTAAATGCCGCACATGCCAAGGGGTGCAACTGAATTGCTTTACCTTCAATCAATGTCGGCTGGAACGCCTGAATTGACAGACGGTGCAACGTTGGTGCCCGATTCAACATGATAGGGTGACCCTTCAAGATGTTTTCCAAAATTTCCCAAATTACTGGGTCTTTTCGGTCAACCAATTTCTTCGCAGATTTTACCGTTTTCACGATACCCCGCTCTATCAATTTTCTAATGACAAAGGGCTTGAACAACTCGGCAGCCATACCTTTCGGCAAACCACATTCGTGCAATTTCAAGTTTGGTCCAACTACAATTACGGAACGACCAGAGTAATCTACCCGTTTACCCAACAAGTTTTGACGGAAACGACCTTGCTTACCTTTCAAAATATCCGAAAGGGATTTCAATGCACGACCACCTTCCGCTTTTACTGCGTTAGATTTTCTTGAATTGTCAAATAAAGAATCTACTGCCTCTTGCAACATCCGCTTCTCATTCCGCAAGATTACTTCTGGAGCTTTGATTTCCAAAAGTCTTTTCAAACGGTTGTTACGAATAATTACCCGACGGTACAAGTCATTCAAATCCGAACTTGCAAAACGACCACCATCCAATGGTACCAATGGACGCAATTCCGGCGGCACAACTGGCAAATATTGGATAATTGTCCATTCTGGACGGTTTTCAATCCGAGTCAAACCATCACGGAATGCTTCCACAACTCTCAAACGCTTCAAGGCTTCAGATTTCCGTTGTTGCGACGTTTCATTTGCAGCCTGGTGGCGCAAATCGTAGCTCAACTGGTCTAAATCCAACCGCATCAACAAATCACGGACTGCTTCTGCACCCATTTTTGCGATAAACTTGGTTGGGTCCTCGTCGTCCAACTGCTGATTTTCTGGCGGCAATGCGTCCAAAATATCCAAGTACTCCTCTTCCGTAAGCAAATCCATTTTGCCCAACTCATTCTCCTTAATACCTGGATTAATGACGACATATCGCTCGTAGTAGATGATTGTTTCCAATTTCTTAGAAGACAATCCCAACATGTAACCAATCTTGTTCGGCAATGATTTAAAAAACCAAATATGCACTACAGGAACGACCAACTTAATGTGTCCCATGCGTTCCCGACGCACTTTTTTCTCCGTCACCTCAACTCCACAACGGTCACAGACGATACCTTTATATCGAATCCGTTTATACTTACCACAGTAACACTCATAATCTTTGACAGGTCCGAAAATGCGCTCACAAAATAGCCCATCTCTTTCCGGCTTATAAGACCGATAGTTAATCGTTTCCGGCTTCAACACCTCTCCATAAGAGCGTTCCAGAATATCATCCGGCGATGATAAGCTGATGGTGATGCTGTCGAAATTTTGTGCCTGAATGGCAGGTTTTTTCTTAAATGGCATATCCTATATTATTTGAAGTCTTTTTTTAATAAAAATGCGAAAACTTCGAAAGGAGGTCTCCAAATTTTAAATTTAGAAACCTCCATCCATTATTTTCTAATCAAATTTCACATCCAAAGCCAATCCTCTCAACTCATGAATCAATACATTAAATGATTCAGGAATGTTTGGTTCTGGCAAGACATCTCCTTTTACAATCGCTTCATACGCTTTTGCTCGACCTTGAATATCATCTGATTTAATTGTCAATAACTCCCGCAAGATGTTCGACGCACCGAATGCCTCCAATGCCCAAACCTCCATCTCACCAAAACGCTGTCCACCAAACTGAGCTTTACCACCCAATGGTTGTTGCGTAATCAACGAGTACGGTCCGATTGAACGAGCGTGCATCTTATCATCTACCATGTGTGATAATTTCAACATGTAGATAACACCAACGGTTGCTTGCTGGTGGAAACGGTCACCCGTTTCGCCATCAGAAAGGTAAGTTTGACCCAATGAAGGCAAACCACATTTCTGAATCCACTCTTCGATTTCGTCTTGTCGCGCTCCATCAAAAATCGGTGTACCAAATTTGACACCCAATTTTTCACCTGCCCAACCCAAAACGGTTTCGAAAATCTGACCCAAGTTCATCCGAGAAGGTACACCCAATGGATTCAATACGATATCCACTGGCGTTCCGTCTTCCAAGAATGGCATATCTTCCATCCGTACAATCCGAGATACGATACCTTTATTACCGTGACGACCAGCGAGTTTGTCACCCACTTTCAGCTTACGCTTCTTCGCCATGTAAACTTTCGCCAATTTCAATACACCTGCTGGTAATTCGTCACCAATCGAAATATTGAATTTTTCGCGCTTGTATCGACCAACTTCCTCGTTCAACTTGATGCTATAATTGTGTAGCAAAGTCGCAACAAGAGCATTCATCGTTTCCTCGTTCGTCCAGTTAGAGTAGTCAATGGTGCTATAGTCCATTTCCCGCAATACTTCCGAACCGAATTTCGTACCTTTTGGAATCAACATTTCCTGATAGATGCTTTTCACACCTTCAGACGTTTTGTCTTTCAACAAAATCAATAGTTTATCCACCAAAATGGTCTTCAATTCATTCAAAGCAATCGCGTGTTGCTCATCTAATTTCACCAACAATTCCTTCTCCTGCGACTTCTGAACTTTGTCTTTTTTCGCACGAGCAAACAACTGTTTGTTGATAATCACCCCTTTAGTTGATGGCGGCGCTTTCAAAGAAGCATCTTTTACATCACCTGCTTTGTCACCAAAGATGGCACGCAATAGTTTCTCCTCTGGTGTCGGGTCACTCTCTCCTTTTGGTGTAATTTTTCCAATCAGAATGTCACCTTCCTTCACCCACGCACCGACACGAATGATACCATTTTCATCCAAATCTTTCGTCGCGTCTTCACTCACGTTTGGAATATCATTGGTCAATTCTTCTTCACCCAACTTGGTATCCCGTACATCTAAATCAAAGTGTTCAATATGCAAAGACGTAAATACATCTTCCTTAACCACCCGTTCAGACAATACAATTGCATCCTCAAAGTTATACCCTTTCCAAGGCATAAATGCTACTTTCAGGTTTTGGCCCAAAGCCAACTCCCCCTTCTGTGTTGCATATCCATCACAAAGAATTTGTCCTTTTTGAACCCGCTGTCCTTTACGAACGATTGGTTTCAAATTCACACAAGTTCCTTGATTCGTTCGACGGAATTTCGTCAAAATGTAGGTTTTACGATTGTCCTCAAAAGAAACCAATTGTTGTTCCTCCGTTCTGTCATATCGAATTACAACTTCCGTTGCATCTACATATTCAACAACACCATCACCTTCTGCATTAATCAACATCCGCGAGTCACGCGCCACTTTTCCTTCCAAACCTGTACCGACAATCGGCGAAGTTGGTTTAATCAATGGAACTGCCTGACGCTGCATGTTTGACCCCATCAGGGCACGATTCGCATCATCATTCTCCAAAAACGGAATCATCGAAGCCGACACCCCAACAATCTGGTTTGGTGCAACATCCATGTATTCAATTTCTGACGGTGTCAAAACTGGAAATTCCCCGTGTTCTCGACACTTAACTCTATCTCCTATAAATGCTCCGTCTTCTGACAACGGCGCATTTGCTTGTGCTACTTTTTTATAATCCTCACCCTCTGCAGATAAGTATTGTGCTGGGTGATGGATATCTACCACACCGTCAACAACTGGTCGGTAAGGTGTTTCCAAGAAGCCCATTTTATTCACTTTCGCGTGAACGCACAAAGTAGAGATCAAACCAATGTTTGGTCCCTCTGGCGTTTCAATCGTACAAAGACGACCGTAGTGAGAATAGTGAACATCCCGTACCTCAAATCCCGCACGTTCCCGTGATAGACCTCCAGGTCCAAGAGCAGAAATACGACGTTTGTGCGTAATTTCCGACAACGGATTGGTTTGATCAAGAAATTGAGATAACTGGCTCGTTCCAAAAAACGAGTTAATTACGGACGATAAAGTCCGAGCATTAATCAAGTCAATAGGTGTAAATACCTCATTGTCCCGCACATTCATCCGTTCCCGAATTGTTCGTGCCATCCGCGCCAAACCTACACCAAATTGAGCATACAATTGCTCACCGACAGTCCGTACCCGACGGTTACTTAAGTGATCAATATCATCAATTTCCGCTTTTTGATTCATCAATTGCACCAAGTACTTTACGATGGCAATGATGTCTTCTTTCGTCAATACCAATGTTTCCATTGGGATGTCTTCCTGAAGTTTACGGTTGATTTTATAACGACCAACTTCTCCCAAGTTATAACGCTTATCAGAGAAGAACAACTTGTCGATAATACCACGAGCAGTCTCGTCATCTGGCGGCTCGGTGCCACGCAATTGACGATAGATATAATTCACCGCCTCGATTTCAGACGAAGACGGGTCTTTTTGCAATGTATTGTAGATAATCGAGTAATCTTCTTCAATATCTTCTCGTTGCAAGATGATATTTTCGTTACCCGAATCTATAATTTCTTCGATATTATCTTCATCCAACACCACATCACGCTCCAAGATAATCTCGTTCCGTTCGATAGTTACTACCTCACCAGTATCCTCATCTACGAAATCCTCCGTCCATGTTTTCAAAACACGAGCAGCTAATTTTCGCCCTACTGCTTCTTCCAAAGCATCACGCGTTGCTGGTACTTCGTAAGCCAAATCGAACAAATCCAATACCGCTTTATCCGAGTCAAAACCAATCGCTCGCATCAAAGTCGTTACCGGGAATTTTTTCTTACGATCAATATATGCGTACATGACATTGTTAATGTCAGTCGCAAATTCCATCCAAGCTCCTTTAAAAGGAATTACCCGTGCCGAATAAATTTTAGTACCATTCGGGTGGTAAGTCTGTCCAAAGAATACCCCTGGAGAACGGTGTAATTGAGACACCACTACTCTTTCCGCACCATTGACAACAAACGTTCCTTTTGGCGTCATATATGGGATATTTCCTAAGAAAACATCCTGTACAATCGTCTCAAAATCAACGTGTTCCTCATCATTACACGAAAGGCGTAATTTTGCTTTAAGGGGGACACTATAAGTTAATCCACGCTGCATACACTCAGGAATGGAGTAACGCGGCGGGTCAACGAAATAATCTAAAAATTCCAGCACGAAGATGTTTCTCGCATCTGTGATGGGGAAGTTTTCCTGAAATACCCTATATAAGCCTTCATTCATTCTGTTCTCAGGAGTTGTTTCCAATTGGAAAAACTCCCAGAAAGACTTCAATTGAATTTCCAGAAAATCAGGATATTCTGATGGTAATTTAATTTTACCAAAACTAATCCTCTTTTCTTCGGCTGTTGCAGTTCCGATTGCGGTCATGTGTTAGAAGATGTTTAATTGGTGGTGATGGTTAGTGGTTAATGATTAATGGTTTTAAACATCCTTCATTTTCACTTTACCCTTTCCACACTATTATATAAAGGAACTATTTTTCAAATAAAAATTATACTTAAAATGAAAGCTAAAAGAGCGGAGTACTAATCTGTACCAATTCTAGTTTTCATTTTGACTTTAACTTTCATTCCTAACGGTTTGGCACATTTTATGCTTTTTTAAATATGAAAAAGCTGCTGTTTATAAAATCGTCCTAATTAGCATTTTATGAAGTGTCAATTTTCTAAATCTAACACAACTTGCCAAACCTATTCGTAATGGTAAAAAAATAAATGTTGCCAGAATATCGGACTTATATTTTACCGTTACTTAGTGAAAATCATTCTTTTCACGTATGTTCGTTTTCTTTTCAAAATTAGAAGCCACCCTTTGTAACAGTTCATTTCAGATAAAAGTTTAGCTAAAATAGAAAAGTCATTAGACGACGATAGGCTTAACCAGATTACAACATCCTGTTAAGCCTCAATTGCTAAAATTTAATATGTAAAAAAAGCGATTTTTGAATCATTTTAAACTTTAGTAAGTAGCAATTTCAGTGAAAATTAAAAAGCAGTAGTTGGCAGCCTGCCCAAGCAAAAATGCTCGTAACAAACTGCCTACCACTTATTAGCATACTGAGTACTACTTCAATTCTACAGATGCACCAGCACCTTCCAAAGAAGCTTTCAATGCTTCAGCATCAGCTTTAGGCATAGCTTCCTTGATAGTTACAGGAGCTCCATCCACCATTTCTTTTGCGTCTTTCAACCCAATGCCCAATAGTGTTTTGACTTCTTTAACTACTTTCAATTTAGCTGCACCCGCTGAGGTCAAAACTACATCAAATTCAGTTTTTTCTTCAGCGGCTTCGCCGCCGCCGCCACCTGTAGGACCTGCAACTACTGCTGCTGCTGCTGGCTCGATGCCGTATTCGTCTTTCAAAATGTCAGCTAATTCGCTTACTTCTTTTACTGTAAGGTTTACTAACTGCTCTGCAAATGATTTCAAATCTGCCATGATATATAAAATTTAAAACGGTTACCAAAAAGTGAATATTCAAAATTTGGTGCGTGTTAACTTGGAAGCCAAGATTGTGATAATTTACCTTTCGGAAAATCGTTGATAATTGTTTTGTTAAGATACTGATTTTTACGCTCAAAAAATCAGTGAAGATGTAATCACTTACACCTAAATATTATTGATCGCGCTCTTCGAGTGTTTTCAATAAACCTGCAAGCGTAGAACCACCTGATTGCAATTGACCAATAACCGTTTTGATTGGAGATTGTAGCAAACCGATAACTTCACCCAACATTTCTTCTCTAGACTTGATTGTTGCCAAAGCATCCAATTGGTCATCACCGATGTAGATAGAAGAATCAATGTAGGCTGCTTTCACAGCTGGAATAGTTTTATCTTTGCCACGGAACTCCTTGATAATTTTACCTGGTGCGTTCGCAACGTCAGTAAACATCAAAGCAGTTGGACCTTTGAATGCATCTAATAAAGAAGCATCAAAACCTTTTTCCGCTGGAGCAGCTTCTAATGCTTTTCGTGCCAAAGTATTTTTGACGACGCGCATTTCGATGCCTTTCTCAAATAATTTACCTCGTAAATCATTTACTTTATCGACTGTAAGGGTTGAAGAATCTGTAACGTAAAAGAAAGAGGAGTTTTCAAACTTCTCTTTTAATTCCTCAATGACAGCCGTTTTCTCTGCTTTTGTCATTTTTCTTTTATTGGAAAGTGCTCTGGGAATATTTCCTAAAACACTTAAAATTAATTGATGAATTCATCCTTTCTAAAAATAATTAGTCGCAACTAATTACTGGATAGATTTAGGATCAATTTTTACGGCTGGGCTCATTGTCGAAGCCGCAGTCACAGATTTCATATAGATACCCTTAGCAGAAGATGGTTTCATTTTTACCAACAATCCCAAAACCTCCTGAGCATTCTCTTCCAATTTCTTAGCATCGAAAGAAACTCGTCCGATAGACGAGTGGATAATACCGTATTTATCAACACGGAAAGAAATTTTTCCGCCTTTTACGTCTCTTACTGCATTCGCAATATCCATTGTTACCGTACCCGTTTTCGGATTCGGCATCAAGTTACGGGGTCCTAAGATTCGACCAATACGACCAACTTTTGCCATCGTTTGGGGCATAGCAATCGCTACATCGAAATCTGTCCAACCACCTTGGACTTTTGCTACTAATTCGTCAAGACCAACAAAATCCGCACCTGCGTCTTTTGCTTCTTGCTCTTTGTCAGGTGTACAGAATACTGCAACCCGCTTTGTTTTACCTGTACCGTGTGGTAAAACAACTGTTCCCCGAAGTGCTTGGTCAGCTTTACGTGGATCAACACCCAAACGGATGTGTAAGTCCACAGAAGCATCAAATTTAGTCGTGTTGACTTCTTTGATTAATGCCATTGCTTCTCCAACAGGATACTGCTTTGTGCTATCTACTTTAGCTTCAGCAGCTTTTCTTTTCTTAGAAATTGCCATTGTAAAAATTTATAAATGAGGTAATTAGCGCCTGACTATCATGGTCGAGGCTCCCTACTCAGATTGACTCGATTACTTCAATTATTTTTGATTGACTCGATTATATGCAACTGCATAAAATCAAGTTAATCGAAATAATCAAGATATTCGAAACAATCATCTTAGTTTTCCCAAGGTGGTGTACCTGTTACGTTCACACCCATACTTCTTGCTGTACCAGCCATCATGCGCATTCCAGATTCAACCTGGTGTGCATTCAAGTCAGCCATTTTGTCTTCAGCAATTGCACGAAGTTGATCCCATGTTACAGAACCTACTTTGTTACGGTTGGATTCCGGAGAACCTTTTTTAATTTTCGCAGCTGCCAAAATTTGTACTGCTGCTGGTACTGTTTTAATCTCAAAATCAAATGATTTATCTTTATAAACAGTAATTACAACAGGTACGACTTGACCTGCCATGTCTTGCGTTTTCGCATTGAAACGCTTACAAAATTCCATGATATTCACCCCTTTCGCACCCAATGCAGGTCCTACTGGTGGTGATGGATTCGCTGCGCCTCCGCGTACTTGCAACTTAATAAAGCCAGTTACTTCTTTAGCCATTATTCGATTAATTTAAAATTGGATGGTAACCATTGAGCTAGGAATACTATAATTATATGTTATTGCCTTTTCTCAAAAATTAATGCCCAAAAAATTGACGTTCAATGTGCTGATTCATACTTGGAAGCACCCGGGAGAACGGGATTTTGAATCAACTTTTATTTATTAGACTTACCAATTACTCGCCGCGATTTCAACTCGCAACCCGTAATTCGCAACCCATTTATTGCGTTTTTTCTACTTGCATGTAGCTCAACTCCACTTCTGTACCCCGTCCAAAAATCTTCACAATTACTTTCAACTTCTTCTTCTCTTCGTTGACTTCTTGAACATCACCAACAAATTCTTTGAATGCCCCGTCAATAATCTTGACAGTTTCACCGACAATATATGGCTCTAACATCATTTCTCCTGCATCTTGAGAATCATCCACTTTTCCGAGCAATCGGTTGGCTTCAGAATCCCGCATTGGCACAGGGTTGTTGCGACCAAGAAAGTGAATTACATTGGGAACGTTGGCGATTGCCATAATCATTTCCCCAGTAAATTTATCTGGGTCAGCTTCTACCAAGATGTATCCTGGTAAAATATTTCGCTCAGAAATTACTTTCTTTCCGTTACGAATTTTATAAACCTTTTCGGTTGGAACTAAAATCGAAGTAATATAATCTCCCCATTTAGAACGGGAAATTTCCAATTCGATTCGCTCTTTAATCTTGCGCTCTTTCCCGCTAATTACCCGTAAAGAATACCATTTTTTTCCGTCAGACATGCTGTCGTTTTATGTGTAAGGTTTTGGAAATAGTTTTAAAACAGAAACAGTAACGGGCAAGATGAAATTTTACTCTCAAATCGCCCTGTTTGCTATTTTAAGTTTGAAAAATACTAACCTAAATCGTAAATTGTAGTCAATAAGTTTTTCCAAACACCATCCATAATAGCTACAATTCCAGTTAAAATGATTGAACCGACAATAACTACTACTGTAGTTTGTTGCAAGCTTGCCAAAGATGGCCAAGTCACTTTATTTACTAATTCGTTGTAACTTTCCTTAATGTACAGTTTTAATCTATCCATCGTGATTTTATTTGAATTTTTGTCTCGACTCCAGTCGGAATGATAAAAAGTTTGAATGTTATTATCTCAAAAAGAAGCAAGTAAAAAATTATTACTTTGCACGGACTGCAGGGCTCGAACCTACGACCTGCGGTTTTGGAGACCGCTGCTCTACCAACTGAGCTAAGTCCGCGTATTTAGTTAAGAATGATTTTAACTCGAAAGTCTATCCTTAATTCTACATTTTTAATTGAATTTACCTTACAGCGAAAAATTAAGCATCTCCGAAGTGATGCTTAATTTTTCACATTAAGGCTATATTTCAATGACTCAATTAAGCGTCAAGAATTTCAGTTACCTGACCTGCACCTACGGTACGACCACCTTCACGAATCGCGAAACGAAGACCTTTCTCCATTGCAATTGTGTTGATTAATTTTACTGTCAAAGTCACGTTGTCACCAGGCATTACCATTTCAACGCCTTCTGGCAAAGAAACATCTCCTGTTACATCAGTGGTTCGGAAGTAAAATTGAGGACGGTATCCGTTGAAAAATGGTGTATGACGACCACCTTCATCTTTACCCAAAACGTAAATCTCACACTTGAAATGTGCGTGAGGTTTTACAGAGCCTGGCTTACAGATTACCATACCACGCTTGATAGACTCTTTGTCAATACCACGTAGTAACAAACCTGCGTTGTCACCAGCTTCTCCTCGATCCAAAATCTTACGGAACATTTCAACACCTGTGATAACAGAAGTCAAAGGCTTCTCATCCGCAGCTTGCATTCCAATGATTTCAACAGGGTCAGCAGTATTGATAATACCACGCTCAATACGACCAGTTGCAACTGTACCACGACCTGTGATAGAGAATACATCCTCGATAGGCATCAAGAAAGGCTTGTCAACATCACGCTCTGGTTCAGGAATTTCATTATCGCAAGCATCCATCAATTCCATGATTTTTGCAGCTGCGTCATCCATACCATCACCTTCCAATGCTTTCAAAGCAGAACCCTGAATAACAGAAGAATTATCACCGTCAAATTTATACTGGTCTAAAAGTTCACGAACTTCCATTTCTACCAATTCTAACATTTCCGGATCGTCAACTAAGTCAACTTTATTCATGAAAACAACAATCTTAGGTACACCAACCTGACGTGCCAACAAGATGTGCTCACGAGTCTGAGGCATAGGACCATCAGTTGCAGCACATACTAAAATTGCTCCGTCCATCTGTGCAGCTCCCGTTACCATGTTCTTCACATAATCCGCGTGACCTGGACAGTCAACGTGTGCATAGTGACGATTTGCTGTTTCGTATTCTACGTGTGCCGTGTTGATAGTGATACCGCGCTCTTTTTCCTCTGGAGCACCATCAATTTGGTCGTAGTTTGTTTTTTTCGCCAGACCTCGAGCAGCCAAAACATGCGAAATGGCAGCAGTAAGAGTAGTCTTACCGTGGTCAACGTGACCAATGGTGCCGATATTTACGTGAGGCTTATTCCTCTGAAAGGTTTCCTTTGCCATCGGTAATATATTTTTAGATATATGGTTATAAAATCAAATTAGTAAAAATCATCCTCGACACTATGCAGTGTATAAAGATGATTATTTTATTTTTGGCTATTTCTTTGGAGAGAAATATTCGAGCCAACGGTGGGATTTGAACCCACGACCCCTTCCTTACCATGGAAGTGCTCTACCCCTGAGCTACGTCGGCTTGTGAGCTATCGGAGCAAAAAAGTCTGACTCTAAATATTGAGCGGGAGATGAGACTCGAACCCACGACCCTCAGCTTGGAAGGCTGATGCTCTACCAACTGAGCTACTCCCGCTTATTTAATAAAGAACTACAAATGTATGATTAAGAACGCCTGCACTATATGTACCTTTATTCTTAGTTGTTGATTTTCATTCTTTATTAATTGTGGGGGTGATAGGAATCGAACCTATTCAGTCATAGACAACAGATTTACAGTCTGTCCCGGCTCTCCAACTCCGGCGCACCCCCAGTGACACTTTATTACAATATAAATCTTGGTAAAACTTATATCTAAATGAAAAATAGGAAGTGCTAAAATCAAAAATCCTTCTCGATATTCAAGAAGGACTTTGAGCCGATGGAGGGATTCGAACCCCCGACCCGCTGATTACAAATCAGCTGCTCTGGCCAACTGAGCTACATCGGCTTTTCGTAAAAATCAAATTAAATAATCATTGACTTATACTTATTGTTGCATTTACTATTTTACTAATACTGTGCCACTTTTTTGTCAAGGAACTTTCCTTAAAAATGCGCTTTTTTCTAAGCGAGTGCAAAGATATATCTTTCTATTGATAAAATCAAACTTTCATTCAAAAAAACTTCTTTTTTTTTTGAATGATTTAAACATTTCAAAAAGTTATCCTTTCCTTCTATTTTCAATTAATTTAAAAATGTGAAAAATAGTTCCTTTCCATTTTGAATATATCCATTTTGATATATATATAAGTTATGATTCAGACATTTTTTAAAATTATTTTGATTTCACAAAATAGCTTTCCCTGTCAAAAAAATCGTGGTTTTATTTTAAAAAAAATAAAACATCGTTATTCCTGATTCCGATTAATTATTTTGAATCTGCTGTTTTCATCGTTTCCTTATAAATCATGAGTAATCATAGTAAAATAATTGTTTTTTATTAAAAATTTATTGCAATGTTTTTTCGAATTTTATGCCTGCTTATTTATAACGCATGGTTAACTCTCCCTCAAGCCTCTCTCCCAGGATTGTGTAAAAAGTTGGTTTGAGTGACAAGTTTACTAAATTCATAAAGTCTAGTAAACTTAAAATCAACTAATTACATAAAATAAAAAAGATAATTTTAAATATAAATTGACTTTTCACACAACCCCACTGGGTATTTTTGAGGGTCAAACTCCCCATTGATAGAGCGTTCCACAAGAGTCTTAAAGTAGAATTAAGTAATAGAAAAATATAACCTATTTCCTTAGGGATTCGAAATAAATAAAGTTAGATTATTGAGAGAGCAGTTTTGTTCTCCCTTTTTGCTTTGAAAGTGCGATTTATGTTGATATAAGGAGCATTTTTAAAGTGAAAAATGAGGGCAAAATATCCTCTCAAGAGTCTGAGTTTATTTAATTCGCATTCCTTATTCTAGAAGAATAAATCATTTTTTCTAAATTTTGAAAACACAACTACGAGCCAAGAAGTTTGTATCCGTAATTTCGCAACTTTAGAAGATATTACTATTTCAACGAATGCAGAAACGACGCAAGATGTGAAATTCACCTACTATAACTTCCGCACAATCTGGTAGCGATACATATGCATATGATGAAATGGGTACAGATTTATTGATTGTCAATCCTACTGTCAGCAATGTGACTTTGCGCGAAGCAAATACTCTAACGGCAAATCGGAACACGCTATAATTATAGTGTTTACAGATTCGGATGTAAACTGTCGTCCGTTCGATTTGGTATTTGTAACGATTAATCCGCAAATTCCCACTGATGCGATTATGGATACCGAGATTTAATTGAATGATGATGCGATGTTGACCGCTTCCGCAAAAAGTGGCAACGGTAATTATTTTGGTACTTTGACAAATCCTTTGGAGTAGTATATTCCTTAAATTTTCTCCCTCCAATAAAAACAACTACCGGGCTGCAGCAGAAGGTCATCAAAAGGCTAATCTATTCGAAGAAGTATCGGAGAAAATTTTCAAATACGAAAATCTCAGTTTGTTAAGCTACCTTTTGATTCAACTCCAAGTAGGATTTTGAAGAACAAAATCTGGCTAAACACTTAATTTTGTCCTTCAAACTCCCTATTCATAGAAAATGACACAAAAGTCTTAAAGTAGAGTTACGAAAAAACAATAATTACTCCTCTTTACAGTTCAAATATGACTTTTCAAGGTTAGTATTTGGACTTTTTTTTTACCTTCGCACCAACTTATGACAGCAACACTAACATACACCATGATTCTCGCCGCGATTCTATTCGGGCGCAAAGCCATTCTTTATCTCGAACAGCAAGAAGAATGATGATTAATGGTTAGGGATTAATGGTTAATGCGGCTTCGAGGCAGGCTTTTAGGCGTTCTTCTTTAGACCCAGCTACTTCGATAAAATGGGCCTCCATCTTTTCCAATTCCTTTCTATAAACATGATATAATTTTTCGCGGTCGTTAGAATGCTCGCGTTGTGGGTCATACTCCCAAGGGATTTCGGGGCCGCAGAGGATATAAAAAATGTTGGTTTGGCGTTCTAATTTTTTTAAAATAAATGGATGGCAGCGGTCATATTTGACTATTGACCATATTTTTAAAACTAAAAAAGAGGTGTCGCAAATCACTCGTTTCTCATCAGTCAATGCTGCCTTTTCCAATGCTTTTTCTTCTTGTAAAGATTGTCCTTTGGCTATTTCAAAAAGATCAGATTCTTCGTAAGGTCTATCTAAATTTTGCAAATATTCACGGGCGTATTCGGGTAACCATCCTGTTTGAAAATGGGCAGCGATCTGTTGGGCAAGGGTTGTTTTCCCAGAAGATTCTGGACCAGTGAGGATAATTTTTTGCATAAATTCTAAACAGATGATTGGATGTGATTGTTATTATAAAAACGTTAAAATTTTTCCCGAATTGCATTCGGGGCTATTGGTGTTCAATCTCTTACGGGATTTTTTAATTGGAATAAATGCAAGATATAGAACCACATTACAATTGGCGCGACCACTACTCCGCTAATAAAGACTCAAAAAGTCCATTTTTTCAGCGGTCTTACGATGAATTTAAATATTCTAAAAAGATTTATAATTACTACATTCATCCGCAATGGGATGCCTTTGGGTCACCAACTTTATACATGAAAATTTTATACGCTGATTACGAAAATGGATACGCTATTTTTGAAATGATGGGCGAATGGAATGACGCGGTGACGAACGACATCATGTTTTTAAAACGTGAAATTGCGGATGAAATGGCTTTACACGGCATACATAAGTACATCATCTTTTGCGATAATGTCCTTAATTTTCATGGGGAAGACGACGATTATTACGAAGAATGGTACGAGGAGGTGCGCGATGAAGATGGCTGGATTTGCTTTTTGAATTTATTGGACCATGTTGAAGTGGAAATGCGCGATACTCGCTTGCAAAATTACGTCAATTTCGGGATAGAGTTCAATAGTTTTAATTGGCGAAATTTGAAACCAGATTTATTGTCTCGGGCAGTGGAAATGATGGTGATGGGGGAAGTGCCGAAGTTTTTAAAATAAATTATTATTCCGAGCCTTTTTTTGTCATTCCGAGCGAAGTCGAGGAATCTGGAATAAAATCCGCTTCCTTAGATTTTTATCCCTACTTTTGGCCAATTCAAAATCAAAACAATTTATGGCTCATAAATCAGGCTTCGTTAACATCATCGGCCGCCCCAACGTCGGCAAATCTACCCTCATGAACGCCCTCGTCGGCGAGCGCATGTCTATCATCACCAACAAACCACAGACGACGCGACACCGCATCCTAGGTATATTGAGTGGCGATGACTTCCAGGTAGTTTTCTCTGATACACCCGGAATTATTTCTGACCCCTCGTATCAGATGCAAGAAGCAATGAATCGGTTTGTCAAAACAACGTTTGAAGATGCCGATATTATGCTATTTGTGACAGATGTGGAAGAAAGATACGAGGAAGACGACCCGATTATTCAGCGATTGAAAAGTGTAAAAGTACCGCTGTTTTTATTAATTAATAAAATTGATGAGTCAACGCCTGAGGAAATTATTAAATTAATTCAACTTTGGAACAAACGAGTAAAGTTTTTGGAAACCGTTCCGATGGCAGCATTGCACAAAAATAATACGGATACCGTTTTAAGATTAATTCAAGACAACCTACCTGAAGGTCCTGCCTATTATCCAAAAGACCAATTGACCGACCGTTCTGAACGCTTTTTTGTGAGTGAAATTATTCGCGAAAAAATACTGCAAATTTATCATCAAGAAATCCCCTACTCTACTGAAGTCGTCGTAGAATCCTTTAAAGAAACAACGACTAAATCAGGTGCACCACTCGTTCGCATTGCTGCGGAGATTTTTGTGATGCGCAAGTCTCAAAAACCCATTATGCTTGGAAAAGGTGGGATGTTAATTAAGCAATTAGGGACGGAAGCCCGAAAGTCTATTGAGATTTGGCTGGACAGCAAGGTATTTTTGGAACTGCATGTGAAGGTGCGGGATAACTGGCGAGATGATGAAGTGTGGTTGAAAAAATTCGGCTATAGCAATTAATTGAATGTTGAATGGTTAGGGATTAATGGTTAATGACGAGGTGGCGTATCCTACTCATTAGCAATTAATCACTAACCAACTGCCTAAATTATCAAATTCATCACGGCTTTCAATTCTTTTCGTTTGCTCCAACTAAAAGGGATTTCAGTACCTTGAATAACAATCAAACTAGACTCCAAATTGATTGTATCAATATGAGCTAATTGCACAATACATTGTCGGTTAACGCGCATAAAAACAGCAGAAGGAACATAGAAGCCTTGCGATAAAAAAATCCCCTTGAATGGTCACTATTTTAGAGTAATTATCTGCCGCTTCGATGTAGGTAATATTTTTAGTCAATACTTTATCCAGCGTATCCTTCTTTTTGAAATAGAAAGAATGTCTGGTGACGATATGTTCTTCTAACTTGAGTTTAGTCATTTCCTCTGCTTCCTGCTTCATGGAATAGGCTTTAGAAATTGCCAGCGGCATCCCAGATTTCAAAGAAAATTTATTAACTGTTTTGACCAGACAACCTATCATATTGGACACTTCTGCGATGCCATAAGTGGCCTCATTCCCATGACGACCATGCCGAGCTAAGTTCATGCAGTTATGACGACCTCGTATAGAAAGCCATAAACTGAATAAATACACAATAAATTTGTGCTGACATTTACCAAGTCTCGTTATTTTATTTAATATTTGTTCCGTGAGTATTTCGATGCTCATTGGGCAAAAATTGTTGTTGAGTATGTAAGAACATTCAACTTACTAATTTTTGCCTATCTTTTTGTATCTAATTTTTTCCACGGACTATTGTTGTAAGGAACGCGAAATAAATAGAATTAGGAATTAATGTTTAAAGAGCGAAACGCGCGTCCCAGTCTTAACCATTAATCCCTAACCATTCAACATTAATAAATGTTATTCCCGCACCACACTAATCGTCATTCCCCCATCATAATCTCCTTCAATCATCGGCGATTGTCGATTCCCCGTATAGCTCTGCACATTTTTATCAATAAAAGCAAACAACTCCTGAATCGTCACCACTTTATTTCCATCCAAGTCCGCTTCGCCTTTCAATCCTCTAATCAAAAAGTGACTAAAAACACCTTGACGCAAACCGCTACTTTCCAAAGAGGTTTCATTAGATTTAGAAGACATAATCAATGCAGTACCTGATTTTGCAGTCGCCAAAGTTTTATAATAATTGGCTAATACATTGGTGACATTACCGCTTTTCATTGCCAAAAGGCTACCAGAATGACAAGCATCCGCGATACACAATTTATATTTTGCGGGGCTGCTTTCCAATATTTCTTTCACTTCTTCATGGTCAAGTTTGTTATTAAAACCATCAAAGTCAATCGGCAAGAACGAACCTTTCAAACCATGTCCGGAGAAATATAACAGGACCAAATCGTTTGGACCAGCTTGACTAAATACTTCACGCATCGTTTGGCTAATCTTCGCTTTAGTGGCATCTTCATCAATCAAAATTCGGACTTGATTGTCTTTCAACGCACCACCTTCGGGACTTTTTAAATGCGCATAAATTCGGTAGGCATCATCGTCCGTGTAGCGCAAGGTCGGCATGTGGTCATACGATGCAATACCAATAACAACTGCCCAAACTTTCATGTCCGTCGCTTCTCGGAAGGTCATCAAATCTCCTTGCGGTGTTTCTTTTGGAGTGGTTTGTGCCAGCATCTCACCAGCGTTTTCGTCTTCCATCTTGCGGTCGTCACTGCGAAGAAAATTGCCTTTTTCCCAATAGCCAGAGACTTTTGTGCCGTCCATTTGATAAAGTACACCACGTCCGTTGAACGAGCCATTTTTCCATTCGCCTTTGTATTGTTCGCCATTGGCATAGTGAACCGTACCATCACCATCAGGCATTCCATTGACAAATTGACCAACGTACTTAGCCGATTTATCTTTGTAAACATATACGCCCGCGCCTTTTTTGCAATTGCCAGAAACACAGCCAACTTTACCATAATTCAACTGCGGATTGCCAAAATACTCGCCTTCTTTCCATTCCCCCACAATCTGTTTGCCATCGCCTTTTTGGTATACGCCTTTTCCATGTTTGTAGCCACCTTTAAAAGTTCCAACGAAAGTTTCATTGTTTGCATAGGTGAATGTTCCTGTGCCTTGTGGTTTACCTTTCGTGAATTGTCCCTCGTATTTGCTACCATCAGCGTAGGCATAAGTTCCAATGCCATTTTCACAGTCACCAGCGAGACAGCCTGATTGGATATTCGTACCATCGTCTTCATCCACGTTATTCTCTGGGAATAAATCAACAATGACTTTTCCATTGTCATTAATTGGTTGTCCTTTTTGCCACATGCCTGTCCATTGGCGACCATCTTCAAAGGTTTTTGTACCGCGTCCTTCAGGGAAGCGTTTAGTCCATTCGCCTTGATATTTGCTACCATCAGTATAATAGCAGGAGCCGATACCGTCAATTTCGCCATTTTCAAACTGTCCAACGTATTTTGCACCGCTTGGATAAATAAATACGCCTGTACCGTTGGTGCAATCTCCCGATTGGCATTGGGCGGTCAGGATTTGATTGCTAAAAAAGGTGAATACAGCGAGGAGAAGTATTTGTTTCATATTTAAAATGTATATTACGCAGGCTAATTTTTAGTAAATCGGTCTGTCAAAAAATGTGTCTAAGAATAGTATTTATATTATTGAAGTAAAGAGGTTAAACGGTTTTTTGTTTGGTAAAATTTTAAATTTACCTAAATATTTAAAAAAAGAAAGATTTTAAGTTCTAT
>JBLHWU010000101.1:0-22197 GCA_047629355.1 Saprospiraceae bacterium
AGGGTGGTTAGCTATAGCGCAAAAATTAATTTGTGGTCAATCCAATACGCTACGTTTATCCCAGATTCCCTATCCCCGAGACAAGGGGACATGTCTGCCAGTTTCATCACCTCACAGTGTTGTTAATTAAGAATGTTCGCACTCATCGTGTTTGCATTTTTAATTCTACGTTCTTAAATGTATTATAAAGTCTAGATTTTCAAAATTTTAAGGAATCAACTGTATGATTTCTTTCTTTCGATAAGACAAAGGTATAGAGTTGTATGATTTAATACAAATATTTCAATGATTAATTTAAATTTATATGATATTCATAATTTATATTGAAATTGTTTGATGTTTCATTAAAAAAATAAGAATAGAAGGTTTTAATTAAGGATTTCTAAAATGCATTAAAATAGAATGAAATATAGCTGCGATTTCCTATTTTTAAAGATTTAAAATTTGAGTTAAGACTTTTTTTGGGTTATTAAAGTTGTATTTTTTAATTATTTGAAATATTATTTTTAAAGAAAAATTATCAAAGAAATCTTAGCCTTAAAATTTCATACGTGATTAGGGTAACCCACTGATTTTAAAATGGCAATTTCGTAGAACCACACGTCCAATTCAACTGTTTTTAAATAAAAAATCAGACTTCATTTTAAAAAATCAAATCAAGCTGTACTTTCGCACCTACGATGACAACAGAAGATTACAAAAAAATACAACATACGCTACCCAAAGACCCTGGGGTTTACCGCTTTTTAGATAAGGAAGGGGTGGCTTTATATGTGGGGAAGGCAAAGAATCTGAAAAATCGGCTGGCTTCGTACTTTGGTTCTACAAAACACCAAGCTGCGAAGACAAAGACGATGGTCAAGAATGCCCATGAATTTATTTATACGATTGTCGAAACGGAGACGGACGCGTTGTTGCTGGAAAGTACCTTAATTAAAAAATTTCAGCCGCGTTACAACGTGATGCTGAAAGATGGTAAGACCTATAATTATATTTGTATCAAAAACGAGCGATTTCCGCGTGTAATGGTTACACGATATGTGAATCGGCGGGATGGGGCGACTTATTTTGGGCCTTATACGTCGAAGGTGCGGGTGAAGATAATTTTGGATTTGATAAAGTCGTTGTTTCCATTGCGGACTTGCACGTACAATTTATCGGAAGATAATATTAACAAAGGGAAGTTTAAAGTTTGCTTGGAATATCACATCAAAAACTGTTTGGCACCTTGTGTGAAATATGAGCAAGAGGAAGAGTACAATGAAAAAATTAGCCAGATTAAGAATATCCTTCGTGGAAGTTTTGGTTCGGTCAAGCGGCATTTTCAAGAAAAGATGCAGTGGCATGCCGAGAATTTAGAATTTGAGAAAGCAGGACAGATTAAGGAGAAACTCTCTGCGTTTGAAGATTACCAAGGCAAATCAACGGTGGTCAGTACGACGATTCGGGATGTGGATGTATTTACGATTGCGTCGGATGATAAGAATGCGTATGTCAATTATTTGAAGGTGGTCAATGGAGCGATTATGAATACGTATACGCAGGAGATGGTGAAAAATTTGGATGAAGATGAGAAGGATTTGCTCGCGTTTACCATACCGACTTTGCGGAAAAAATTTCAAAGTCTCGCACCCGAAATTTTAGTACCTTTTGAAATTGAAGTGCCAGAGGAAGAGGCGGCGATTGTTATTCCAAAAATTGGCGATAAGAAAAAGCTGGTAGATTTATCGGCAAAAAACGTACAATATTTTCTCCTGCAAAAACGGCGACAAGAAATTAACAACATCAAAAAGCAAACTTCTGCTGAGCGAATTTTGCGCACAATGCAAGAGGATTTGCAAATGGATGATTTGCCAATGCACATCGAGTGTTTTGATAATTCGAACATTCAAGGAACGCATCCCGTTGCATCCTGTGTTGTTTTTAAAAATGCCAAACCTTCGAAAAAAGATTATCGACACTACAATATAAAGACCGTGATTGGCCCGGATGATTTTGCGTCGATGGAAGAAGTTGTTGGTCGGCGGTATAGTCGGTTGGTACGGGAAAAGCAGCCTTTGCCCAATTTGATAATTATTGATGGTGGAAAAGGACAGTTGAGTTCGGCGGTGAGAATTTTAACGGAATTGGGTATTCTTAACCAAATTACGGTCATTGGTATCGCCAAACGATTAGAGGAAATTTTCTTCGCCAACGATTCGATACCTTTATATATCAATAAAAAATCGGAGACACTGAAAGTCATTCAACATGCTCGGAATGAAGCGCACCGCTTCGCGATTACTTTTCATAGAAATAAACGGTCGCAGTTCTTTACAACTTCAGAGTTGTTGGATATTCCAGGTATTGGTGAAAAAACGGCGGATAAATTATTGACGCATTTTGCATCAGTGAAGAAGGTACGGGAGGCGACAGTGACAGAAGTTGCGGAAATCATTGGATTGGGAAATGCGAAGAAGGTGCAGAATTATTTTTTGGCGAAATTAGATAAGCAGAGCGGGGAAGAGGAGGAGTAAGTCCTAAATTTTCTCTAGTGAATGGATGAATTTAGTGGAGGTGTTTTGACAAAGGGAATTTGAGGGGTAAAAAAGGTTTATAAAACCTTTTTTACCCCTCAAATTCCCTACTTTAAAATCCATTTGGTTCATCATTATACAAAATTCCAACCTTCACAGCAGCTTCTGCATCAATAATTCCCCAACCTAAGTTATTATCTCGATTTGGAAAATTAGACGAGTTTTCATACATCAATTTATAAATATTCGCTCGACTTAATCGTGGATGCGCTGCCCAAACCAAAGCGGCAATTCCTGCTACACTTGACACCGATGGCGAGGAACCACCCGAATAATTAGGAATATCTGAATAACTTGATAAGGTAATTGGGCCATTATCGCTATCACCCACTTTTTCTGTTGGTATCACAAAATCCACCTGGCTACCATCGTGGCAAGTACTGCAACGTTCCAAAGGAAATTTATCTTTAACGCCAGTCACCGCAACGGTTTGCGACATATTAGCGGGGAAAATCACATTGACTAGATTGGTTGTGATGTTCAAAGAAGTACCTGCTGCGGCACAAATCATTTTGTCTTTATTATAGGCGTAATAAATGCCATCTTCTACCGTTCCGCTCGACAAAGGGCTACCGACAGACATGCTAATTACTTTTACATCATCTCGGTCGCCTGCATAAACCAAGGCGTCTTTCACACCATCTTTATCATTTGATCCATCAATGACTACATCGTTGACTGCGCGAATGCCGATAAGATTGGCGTTGTAAGCGACACCGACCGAATTGCCATCGTTGCCTCTCGGCGCTGCTGCGATACCTGACATTTCTGTGCCGTGTCCGCATTGGTCGTGAGGTGCATCCAGTTCTTTCCACCAAAGTATACCTGTGTAGTGCGTACTCAATCGTTCAACGGTTCGGTTTTCGGATAGACCGCTGTTGAAGCTGTCGCCAAGGTTTTCTTGATCATCAGAAAGTCCTGTATCTAACACAACAATCGTAATGCCTTCACCTGTGCTGTGTTCCCAAGCTTGGGTGATTTTAGAAGCTTCGTGGTGCCAAGATTGTTTGACATCTGGAGCAATTGTAGTATAATCATTTTCATCAATGTCAAAATTTGGACCTGCGCCGTTGCAGCCAAAAATATTGCGAGATTCGACATTTCGCGAAGGAAGAGCATAGCCCATTGCTTCTAAAAAGCGGACTTCTGGCAGATTCCGCAATTTCGTAATTGTTTTTTCATTAGAAATTAGGACAGCCATATTCGGCAATACTTTTGGGTAACCAAAGGCGAGTAAATCATCCAATTTAACTTTAGGGTTGAGTGTCTTTTCGCCATCTAAAATAAGGGTCAAAATTTGATATTGAATAGCTTTCCACTCCTTAGAATGAATGTCGATTTCGTGGATTCTTTCTGATAAATTTTGAAAACCAGCGGGCTGATAACCAATTTCAAAAACGCCATCACTTTGCATCGCTGCACTGTATAGAGTATGGTCGTCTACCATTTTCCAATCAAAAACGGCGGTTGTTTCCAAAATGTCATAAATCGTTTGATTGATTGTGGAAGTACTGACAAGATTGGATTTTTCTGCACTATTTTCTACGGAAGTTACTTCATTCTTTTGACAACTTGCTACCGTAAATAGCATTATTACAAAGCCTAATACTCTTTTCATAGTTGAAAATTAATTTTTCTCAAAAGGATTCCTTTGAGCAATGAAAAATATAGTAGTGGTGGGAAAACAACCTGTTGAAATAGAAAACAGGTTAAGTTGCTTTTTGAATATTGGATAATCTCGAATGCGAAGATACGGGGAAACTGCCGTAAACACAACGTTTGTTAATGTAAAAATTGCGTTAAGATTTTTTCAAAAAAATAAAATAACGGTCAAAAAATAAGTCCGCCATCTATCAAGTATTTCTTTTGTCCTTAGCCAACCCATCCGCAAGCGGTTCTCTACGTTGAAAAGATTTTATGAATCTTTTCTGCTACGTAAGTAGCTGGACACAATTAATGTTGCTAGATGGCGGACTTATTTCTTTCACTGTTACGTAATTTCAAAAAGCACATTTTACAAAGACTCCACCAAACGTCTTAGAAAATTTTCTAACAATATTACCGTAAAATATTACTTAGCCCCCAATCGCTACCGGTTAAAATAACCAGATAGGCTTATTTGAATATTTATTTTACCTATACGGACTAATTTAATTTTGGCTTTATTTTTGATTTAGAACCGATATTCTTTTAGACTCCCCCTTTCGCAACAGCCGAGCTACTTATCCTTATACTAACTTACTGAATTAGACAACAGATTGCTATAAATTGGATATTCCTTTTTATAGTAAAATAAATATGATATTTCAAAATGAGTTTGAAGATTTGTTTCTTGATTAAAACTACACAAAGTCTCAAGAATCAATTCAGACTCATTGTTAAGGAACACGTAGTAATTAATTGGGTAAAATTTTTAGACAAGATTTTTTTGCTAGTTTTTCTTTTAAAATTCTTGAATAGTCAGTGTTATTGAAGAAATTTTTAAGGGAAAAATAGCGGAAAAAGATGTTTGTAAAATTACCTGATTAATTATTACGCATTACTTAATAGACTGGTTACCCTTTAAAAATGCTTGTATGAAATTTAGATTTTTTTGCTAGTTTTCTTTAAAAAATCATTGAATAGTCCTTCTGTTGAATTATTTTTTAGAGGAAAATAGTGGAAAAAGATATTTTCAGACAAGTATTTATTAAAGGGTAACCAGTCTAATATGCTTTACAAATTACATATTCCAAAAAGAACGTATTATGAAAAATTTATTACTACTCGCTCTATTTATTGGAGTTTTTTCTTCTAATCTTTGGGCACAAGCACCACAAGCAGTCTGCTATCAAGCACTGGCTAAAGACAATCAAAATAACAATATTCTGGAATCCACTATCGGTGTCCGTGCGACCATCGTGAGCGGTGGTGCTAACGGTGTCAGCGAATGGATTGAAGTTCATACACCACAAACCGACCAGTTTGGATTGTTTACCATTGAAATAGGGCAAGGCAATGCCGTGCTAGGTGGAGTACAATCTAGCTTCGGGGACATCGAGTGGGGAAATGGCGAATATTGGTTGCGTATCGAATTTGACCCATTTAATGCAGGAAATTATCAATTGATGGGGGCTACCAAAATCATCTCCGTTCCTTACGCACTTTATGCCGAAGGAGCTAATACCGCAAACACAGCTATCTATGCGAATTCTGCTCAAACTTCAGATACTGCTTTGGTTGCTTTGACGACACTTGGTGACGATGATAGTGACCCACTTAATGAGCTACAAACATTGAGTTTCCAAAATGGGGAGTTGTCTATCTTGGCACCAGATGGTTCTTTGGTAGGAGCACCAGTTCCTTTGGGCGTTTCTACAGGTGGTAGCTTAGATGACTCTAACACGAATGAATTGCAAAATTTGGTTAGTCAAAATGGTCAACTGTTCTTAGAGGATGAAAATAGTAATACCACTGGTTCTGGCGTCGCTTTTGATGAGAGTAATACGAATGAGATTCAAACTTTAGCTGCTCAAAATGGCGAATTAGTTTTACAAAATGAAGATGGTACAACAAGTGGTACAGGAGTGGCATTTGACAATAGCGATACCAATGAACTGCAGACTTTAAGCATTGATGGGAATATAATTTCTCTTTCTGGTGGAAACAGCATTGAATTGAATTCAACAGATATTCCTTTTACTGCACCAGGTTCCTCTTTTGATTTACCACAAGGAATCTATGGTCAGTATGTTGTGAAAGGATCAGGTAGTTTTACTGTGCCAGCTGATAAAACCTTCTGGATTACTGCTGGTGGTCCTGTTGTTAAGTTGAAAGGATTGGGCGTTGTGCCTTTTGTAATTCATTCAACAACACCAAATATGCCAGTTTTGCCTTCTGGTCAGATTGTTCAAGATTGCATGTGTACAGGAGTTTTAGTGGACAATTCTACCATGTTGGAGCCTTTGGTAATTAATTTTATTCAGGATGAATTTTATACCGTTCCAGAGGGAAAAGTATTATTTGTGAAAAGTGGTTTAGCAAATGATGAAATTGGTTATTTGAAAGTGAATAATGAACCAATGGAATTTTTGCGGTCTAACTTTACGCGTAGTACTCAAATTATTGCATTTCCTGCGGGCACGTTGGTTGAACCTATCGCCAGTAATGTAGGTGATTTAATTTTAACGGGGTTCTTGATTGATGAAGCATTTTAATGACGACTATTTTAATACGGTTATTAAATCTTTCAATTTTTGAAAAAAATAAATCAGAACCATGAAAAAAATATATTTATTCATAACCGCATTCCTTCTGCTACATGCAGGATTGAATGCGCAAACTATCCCTTGGGGTACGTTTGGTAGTTCAGCAGGAACGCAAAGCAATGCCACAGCGACAATCATCTATACGCTTGGCGGTTGCCCAAATTGTGGAACTGCGCAAGGCATTAATGGTGCTTTCGTATCTCCTGTAGTTGATGATACAAATCCAGATTGCTTCACTTCTGCTTTTGATTTTGATGGAGAAACTGGAAATTGCGGTACCGTTTACAACTTTTTTTATACAGGAAACGCAGATGTAAATGCGGTTACTTTTGAATGGGATTTTGGAACAGGTGCTTTTCCACAAATGTCTAATTCAATCAACCCAATCGGCGTAGCTTACGGCAGTATTGGTTCAAAACAAGTGACGCTTCGCGTGTTCACTGTGGATTGTGACGTGAGTGTATCGTCTATGTTTCAAGTCAGTATGATTGGCTTTGCGGCTAATCCTATCATTACTAATGTGGCTTGTAAAGGAGAAGCTAACGGTGTAATTGAACTCGAAATCAATGGCGGAACAGCACCGTTTTCCTACACTTGGTCAAACGGTGAAACGACAGCAACTTTAAATAATTTGGAAGCCGACGACTATGCTTACACCGTCACTGATGCGATGGGCTGTAATAGCATGAACGGCATTGCAGTCACTGAACCAAGCGATAGTTTAACAGTTGCTTTCGACAAAACGTCAGAAACCTGCACGGGTGATTTAGACGGCACTTCAGTGGCAACCATCATGGGTGGAATAGCTCCTTACGATATTATGTGGTCAGATGGCTCGACAGCGATGTCTCGCATAGCGTTGGCAGGAGGTGCATACACTTTGAGCATTACTGATGCCAATGGTTGTCAGCTTGATGATACGGTCTTCATCAATCAAGCCTGTAATCCTCAAATTTACAATACCATTTCACCGAACGGTGATGGAGTGAACGATACTTGGAAAATCACGGATATTCTGGGTTATCCTGAGAATGATTTACAAATTTTCAATCGCTGGGGTGCAAAAGTATTCAATATGACTGGATATATGAATACGTGGAATGGCGTCAATAATAACAAAGAACCGCTATCTGCTGGTGCTTACTATTACGTTATTCGCCTGAATGATGAGGGAAATAATGTACTCACAGGGTCAATCACGATAGTGAGATGAAAATATATAGCTGTATGGCTACATTGCTCAATTGGTTCAATTAATAAGGAAAGAGTTTAGCAATGTAGTTATACAGTTTTGAAATCATAGGGCACATTTCATTTTTCTATCAGCAATTAAGTAGGTTACTTCAAGTAACCTCCTTAATTGGCGTGAAATTTTGGAGTGTACCCAAATTATACTACGATGAAAAAACTGCTACTTTTAATATATACGATATTGGCGGCATATTGCGTACAGGCGCAACAATATCCACTTTTCACCAACTACGTCCTCAATGATTATGGCTTCAATCCGGCGATTGCGGGTACATCAGAGTACTTAGAAACTCGCCTGACTTATCGTACGCAATGGGTCGGAATAGACGATTCACCAAAGACGCAAATCTTGAGTGCGCACGGTGGCTTGGATTCGATTCCAGTGGGTATCGGCGGCTTTATTTTCAATGATGTGGCGGGTCAAATTAAGCGAACAGGCTTCTCTGTTGGCGGAAGCTACGGGTTGAAACTTAGGATGGGCGAATTGCGATTAGGCGTATCTGGAACATTTTACAATTACCGACTGAGCGAGAGCTATTTTGTGGAAGAACAAATTGATCCAACTTTGGCGAGTGCGATGGACAACCATTGGACGCCAGATTTAAATGTTGGTTTGTATCTCCAAATGAATAACGGCTTTTATGCTGGGATTTCTGCGCCACAAATTTTAAGTAAAAAAGTCAATTTTGGCGATGAATTAGATGCAACGCCAACGACGACTGACCTCGTTCCACATTATTATGGAATGGCGGGTTATCGGTTGCAGCTGAGTGAAAAATTGGCTATTGAGCCTTCTGTTTTAGTGAAAATTTCAGAAGCGGCACCAATGCAAATGGATTTTTCGGCAAGAGCCATTTTAAATAATAAATTTTGGGTCGGTGCGAGTTACCGAACAGAAGATGCTGCGGCAGCAATGCTTGGGTTCAACTTGACTCGAAGAATGAACTTGGCTTATGTTTACGATTTTACACTAAGTGAATTGAACGAAGGCTCAAAAGGTAGTCATGAAATTACGCTTGGACTTCGCTTATTTGGACCAAAAGATACCGACGGTGATGGCATTCTTGATCTAGAAGATGAGTGTCCAGAAATACCAGGTACGGAGGGGAATAACGGTTGTCCAGAAGAAAAAGAACCAATCGACACCGATAAAGACGGTACACTTGACCCTAACGACATTTGTCCAGAAGTACCTGGTCCAGCTGACAACGATGGCTGCCCTTATGGTGACCGCGACAACGATGGCATTCGGGACGAAATTGATGATTGTCCAGATGTTTACGGTTTGGTAGAAAGCAAAGGTTGTCCAAAAGACGATGCAGATGGTGACGGCATTCTAGACAGTGCTGACCGTTGTCCAAATATGAAAGGACATATTCAAAATCAAGGTTGTCCATTGGGCGATGCCGATGGTGATGGCATCTTGGATGAAGTCGATAAATGCCCAAATACACGAGGTTCGATTGCGAAAGCAGGTTGCCCAAGTGCGACAGATGAAGAGCGAGAAATTTTGGAATTGGCGATTAAAAACTTGTATTTTGACCTGGACAAAGACCGAATTCGACCAGAAGCATATCCATATCTTGACCGTTTGGCAGAGGTATTGGTGAAGCGACCAGAGTTGAAAATTGCGATGCGCGGACATGCCGATGAGCGTGGAAATGAGGAGTACAACTTGGATTTATCCAAACGACGGGCAGAAGCAGCTTTGTTTTATTTGATGAATCGCGGTGTAAATCGCAGTCAAATGGGGACCGAATATTTCGGTGAGCGCCTCCCTATTGGCAGAACTAAAGAGAGTTATCAACTAGATAGACGGGTTGAAATGGAGTTTATTTGGGATTAAATTTTCCAGAGGTCAGAAGCCAGACTACAACGACGTAATATTATGACTTTTGACAGCGCAGCGGTCAGACCGCTGACTTCTCAAAAAAGGCAATAGTTTTTCTAAATATTTATTTTTGGAATATTTTAGGTGAAGCCGAAACGACATGAGTTGTTTCGGCTTTCCTGTTTTTAATTCTATACCAAAGTCAATTTAAAAATATTCCCTCCGAAATTGATTGTAAATGTCCTCAATCAAATCCTCCGCCATATCGCTATCACTCGCTAAATTCGAAGCAGCCGAAGGCCGGTAAGTTTCCGGAATCGCTCTCAAATCGCCACTCAATTCTACTTCTTCCTCTTTAGACTCGGTACCCAAGCACCAACTTGATCCCGAAAGTCGGCAGTTGTTTGAATATCCTTTGATAGAGACATCGACGCGCCATTGTGCTTTTTTAGTGATAGTTGTTGTTTCTACTTTGCCTTTTATATTGGTGCGAATTTCTCGTTGCGACGTAAATCCAGAAGTATCTGTAACCGTTTCATAACCAGTAACGACCGCTTCTTCAAAATTTTGGGTGTTTGTTGTTTCAGATTCGTTGAAACTAAGCGACCTAAAACTAATTTCAATATCGCAGTCAATATTATCGGTATTTCGTTCGTAGAAGATGGTCATAAAATTATGGTTGCTCCGAACATTTTCAAACATTCGGTCAATTTTCCAATTATAAGAAATATTAAAACTCGTGTTAGCACTCACGCGATAAACGATTGTACCATATTCATAACAAAGTTGATAAAGCGAGTCCAGACCAGTCTTGGCTGCGCCGTATTTTTCCGCTTTTCTAAACTTTTTGAAAGCATCTTGCGCCAGAAATTTATTGCCGTTGTCTATGGATGCATCGAGGTCTTCCGCTCCAAATTGTAGGAAACCATCAATTAATTCGCCTCTCAATATTTGCTCTTGTTCGACGGATTGCTGATAATTAAAGGCAAATTTATCACCGAGATAAGGATTGGCTTTTTCAATTTTATCTAATAAAGCTTTATTGATTTTAAAAGCTTTTTCGAGATTGTCGAGTCCTGCTGAATTTTCATAAAAACTGATTTCTTTTCCTTCTGCTAAATAAATTTTATCCAAGGCTCGAAGGAGGATATCGCGGTCGGCATCGGTTGCTTTTTTATCGTTTTTTAGATTTTTCAAGGCGGACTTGAAGGCGGCGGGGTAGTCTCCTTCGGTGAACTTTTTTTGAGGGGAGGAGCAGCTAAGGATGGAGAGGAGGAAGATTAAGGTGGTGAAGGTTGTTGATTTCATGTTTTGTAAATTTTTATGTGTGTGGTCGTTTAATTGAAATAAGTATGGTCTCTTATCTAAAAAATTCCTTAACTTCCAAACTTCCAAACTTCCAAACTTCCAAACTTCCAAACTTCCTCTGCCCGAGCCCAGTTGATTTGAAATAGGGGAAAATCTTAAATATAAGGGGTTTAGGGGTAGTGCAATTTTGAAGGTATAGCTATTAAGTTTCTCTGGTTCAGTAGCAATAATATTGAATCGACTCATGGGGGATTTATTGTTCACTTGCAAAATTAAAACAAATAAAAGCCTGTCATAATGTTGGAAGAAATTTTTAATAAATTTAAAAGCTACCGAAAATGAAAACCATCAACCTATGACTTCTAATTTTTATCTTTCATAATTTTTCATTAAAATCTCAATCCAATGCTTCTGATAAAAACAATTATATGAAAGCCGAAACATCTTTAGGAATTGACTTTCAAGGAGTTGGTACGTCCTTTCATGTTGCTAGAGAATTAAATTACAAAGGCAATGTTTTTTTTGGTGGAGAAATCGGTTTTTTGCCTAATTTCTTATCATTTACCATTTTAGCAGATAGAAATTTTACGCAAAAGCATACGATTTGGTCAAAAGATAGGAGACAGGAAGACGATAACTCAAATATGCTTCAATTGATTTTTTTACATGCCTTTACCCGTTGGCAACCTACAGAAGCTTTTGAATTAGATGCTGGAATACGTTTTTCTCAATTCATAGATGGAGGGCCAATTATGGAGGATAGTTTTGGGTATCCTAAATTCATTGGTTTTTATGCTAAACCATTAATAGGATTTGAAGAACTGAAAATTGGTGGACGATTCGATTTCGGCTATATGTCGGCATCAGATTCAAGAAATGCCAACGAATTTGTCATTATTGTCAGTCCTTTGATTCGATTTAAATTTCGATTTAGTGCGTTTTAAATCAAAGATAAGAATTTATAAGCCATTTTTGATTTTCATTTTCACCAAAAAAAAGGTCCCCCCCTTTTCAGGAGAGAGACCTAACGCTAAAAGCTAACCTTAACGTAAATTCTTTCTAAAGCTAAATTTGCGTCGTCTTATCGAACAACCGCAAACTTCTCGCTCATTTGTTGGTCACCAGAAATCACCCGTACCAAGTAGTAACCTGGCGTGAAATTGCTCACATCAACCCGCGTTTGGTGTGCGCCCGCAGGCGTGTCCAACTGCTGAAGGATGCGACCAGTGAAGTCTGTGATAATCAATTTTGTATCGTGCATTTCTGCAAACTGATAGGCGATAGTCAATTGGTTGTTGACTGGATTCGGAAAGATTTTCAATTCATTTGGTGTATCCAAAATGTAATCTTCATTGTCCAAGTTATCGTCTTCACGGTCTGCTACTTCGTTGTGTGCTTTGTATTTGTTCTTATCAATAATCGGTGCATTTGCCAATAAATTAGAGGCAGTCGCGCAACCAGAGATAACAACATCGTCAATGTAAACCCAATCTGCATTTCCAGAAGCATCGCATCGGAAACGGATAACGGTATTGGCGGAGAATGGTCCGCCGATAGTCACGACATCAGATTCTCGTTGTCCATTTTCAAATTCATCGCCCCGATTCCACTCTTCTACAGTAATGAAAGAAGCGCCGCCATTATTAGAAATTTGTAACCAAAAATCCTCATTGGCATTGTCCATGCTGCGTGTGATATAGCTGAAGTCAACCGTCAATTCTTCGTAAGCTGACAAGTTTAACACATCAGTCGTCATAGTCGAAGTACTGGTGTTGTCTCGTAAACGAACGCAGTAATTACCGCTATTGGCGTAAGGTGCATCATTGGCACTTCGGCGAGCATCAGAGCCACCGTCGTTCCAAATACCCCAGCCGCTTTCAAAGTTTTCACTATCAATCACGCTAAAAGTACAGCCACCGCCAGTACCGCTTTCTAAAATATCAACGGTATAATCTTCTACTTCTCCATAATTAAAAGTGCTACAAGGAGTCGGAGTAGCGCCCCATTGCATACTGATTCGCATCCGAGTTTGACCGAAAGAAACATCTGTCGGAATAGAAATAGATGCTGCAATAGCGGCATTTGAACTTCCAGCAAAAACTTCTTCGCCCGCATCATCAAAGTCGCTATCGCCATTGAAGTCAATCCAAATTTTCCAATTTTCTGTGTAAGTACTGGAAGCAAATCCTGGTGTCAATAAGAAATCATGATCACCGCCTTGTTCCAATTCAAAAACGTAGCCTGTGAAATCTGCATAACCATTATTGTTGCCAGAAGCATTGACATCACCGTCAACTGCGACGCTTTCAATAAATTCATAATTGGTATTTAAACCTTCACTTCCGCAGTATTCAGTCGGTGGCGGTGTATTATCATTAATCGTTACTGTAGCAGTAGCTATACAGCCATTAGCATCAGAAACCATAACTTCATAATCGCCCGGGGCAAGTCCTGTAATGGTCGCCGTATTGCCACCATTGCTCCATGCGTAATTGTATGGAGGATTACCACCTTGTGCTGATGCCGTTGCGGAACCATTGTCGCCACCATTAGCATCCATGCCGTTAGCGGTAGCGATAATTGCCGATGGCTCGGAAACAGTCACCGTAGCTTCTGCCATACATCCTGCGCCGTCTGTTGCGACTACGGTGTAAGTGCCTGCTGGAATATCATTTAAATTAGCTCCACCAGATACGCCGTTCCAAGTATAAGAAACGTTGCCATTTCCACCAGAAATAATCGCGAAAGCTGCTCCGTCATTTAGACCGTTACAACTTGCATTAATGCTGCTTGCTGTTACGGTTAAGCTAAATGGGGAAGCAATTGTAGTACTTCCTGTTTCTATACAACCATTGGCATCTATTATCGTAACGCTATAAGTGCCAGCGGGTAAGTTGTCAATATTTTGAGTAGTCTCACCATTGCTCCAATCGAAAGAGAATGGATTTACTCCACCACTAACTTCTGCTACTGTAGATCCATCTGCTGCACCACAACTGGTATTTTCACTAAGTACTGCTAAAGAAATAGCTGCTGGTTCGGAAACAGTCACCGTAGCTTCTGCCATGCATCCTGCCCCATCCGTTGCGATTACGGTGTAAGTTCCTGCTGGAATATTAGTCAAATCAGCTCCACTCGATACCCCATTCCAAGTATAAGAAACGTTGCCATTTCCACCAGAAATAGTTGCGAAAGCTGCTCCGTCGTTCAAGCCATTACAAGTTACATCAGTACTACTTGCAGTAACGGATAAGCCAAATGGAGAAGAAATTGTTACGTCTTCTGAACTCGTACATCCAGTATCATCTGTTGCGGTTACGGTATAAACACCCGCTGCTAAATTATCAATTGTAGCCGTCATTGCGCCGGTACTCCAAGTGTAAGAGAACGGACTTGTTCCTCCAGCAGCATTTGCTATTGCTGAACCATTATCGGCATTACAACTTGCATTGGTACTAGTGATAGAGATTGAGATTGGGTTCGGTTCGCTAATCGTTACGGTCGTAAATGCAGAACATCCACTTTCGTCAAATGCGGTTACCAAGTAGCTGCCTGGAGCTAAATTAGTTGCAGTTGCACCAATTTGTTGGTCGCTCCATTCGTAAGAAATTGCACCTGTGCCACCTGTTGCGGTTGCGGTACCTGTACCATCTGCTGCGCCGCTACAAGTTACATTTGTACCTGATGCCGTGATGGTAATTGCGTCAGGTTCATTAATAGTTACAGAACCCGTAGCGATACAACCTGCGTCGTCGGTAGCGGTTACATCATAAGTTCCAGCGACTAAGTTTGAAATTGTTGCACCCGAATCTCCATTGCTCCAACTATAAACAATTGGATCATTTCCGCCACTAACATTTACGGAAGCATCTCCATCATTCGTGCCATTGCAAGAAACATTTTCTCCAAAGACAGAAAGGGTGAAAGGCGCAGCGTCGTTAATCATTACACTGCCCGTTGCAAGACAGCCATTTTCATCGGTTACCGTTAGCGTATAAGTGCCAGCGGATAAACCATCAATTGTTGCACTTGTTCCACCATTGCTCCAATTGTAGTCAATTGTGCCTGTTCCGCCTGTTACATTTGCCGTAGCAACGCCATCATTTGAATCATTACAAGAAATATCTCCCCCATTAATGGAAATGACGATTTCCGCAGGTTCATTAATCGTTACACTGCCAACTTCGGTAGAAACACCATCCATTACCGTAACGGTATAAGTGCCTGCTGTTAAATTATCAATTGTAGCCGTGTTACCACCGTTACTCCAACTGTAAGTAAAATTACCAGTTCCGTCAGAAGCGGTCGCCGTTGCTGTTCCATTATTGATGTCAAAGCAATCCAAGTCAGTGCCCGTTACGACTAAGGTAATCGGGTTGGCTGCTGGTTGAGTGATATTAATGGTATAATCCTCTGCTTCTCCATCTGAAAAGTCGCCGCAGATTGGTGGAGCACCATTGTACTTCATGCTGACGCGCATTCTGGTTGTTCCTAAAAGAGCACCATTCGGTATGACAAATGTGCCAGAGATAGCTACATCACTTGAAGCTGGCGCGAATACTTCCTCGCCTACATCTTCAAAGTCTAAATCTTGATTGTAATCAATCCAAATTCGAAAGACTTCTTGATAAGCTTGTCCTGTAAAACCAGGTGTCAACGTTACATTTGCGGTAGCACCTTGTTCGAAATCAGTTACGATACTGGTATAATCTCCGTATCCGCCGTCGTCGCCACTCACATTATTCATTGCGTCAAGCACAACTGCGTCGATGAATTCAAAGTTTTGATTTGTACCTTGAGTATTACAGTAAGAAGGCACGTTATTGTCTTGAACCGTAACGGTAGAAGTAACGGTACAGTTATTTGCATCTGTCGCGGTTACGATGTAATCGCCTGGCGCAAGACCTGTGATAGTTGCGGTTGAGCCGCCGTTATCCCATGTGTAACTGTAAGATGGCGTTCCGCCATTTGCCGTCGCTGTTGCTGTTCCGTTATTGCCATTATTCGCTGGATTAGAAGTCGTGGTTACGGTTAAAGCAGTTGGTTCAGAAATCGTTACTGAGCCTGTTGCTGTTGTACTGCCATCATTCACGGTAACAGTGTAAGTACCTGCACCCAATCCATTGATGGTTGCTGTATTTTGTCCATTACTCCATGCATAAGTATAGCTGCCATCACCACCTGTTCCGATAGCGGAAGCTGTTCCATTATTGTTGCCATTACAATCAATATTTGTCGAAGATACCGTCACGCCAAGTGGTCCAGAAGAACCTCCAATGACTAAGGTTGGTGTTTGTAATCCGCCTTGAGAGATGAGATTTCCATCGGTAACGGAGGCAATATTTGGAATGTACAATGCCAAGTTATTCATGGTTACATCATCAACATACCAGCCCAAACCAGATACGGTCACATCGCAATTCATTTGAAAACGAATCAGTGCATTTTGACCAGCATAAGCGGACAGATTAACAGACGTGGTTACGAAACCGCCGCTATTTCCTGAAAAGGCAGGGCGAGAATTGTTAATTGTACTGTTGTAACCATTAGCGGTCATGTCGTTGCCAAGGTCAGACCAAGACGTTCCGTTGTCGGTAGAAATTTCGACAACTCCACCATCCCATGTTGCTTCTGTATTGTAATTATGAGCAAATGTCAAAACACTTGAACTCGTCAATCCTTTTTCCGTAGCAACGATTAAATTTGCCACGCTCGTCGTCCCAACATCTTCTGCAAACCAAGCATTCGAGCCGCTATTGGCTGTACCTGATTGCAAATTCCAAAAGGATGCACCTGAATTATCAGTCACCCAATTGACTGCTCCGCCTTCCATATTATCATTAAAATCTACGATATTTCCATTCAAACCGCCATCCACTTGAACCGTAAAACTAACGGTATGTGTTGCATTATTTGCCAAAGAAACACCAGGGAAGTTAACGATATTTCCACTCAAAGAACCACCAGAAACCCAAGAGGTATTTGCTGGTAAATCATCAGAAATAACGACATTGTTCAACGTTGCACCTGTATTATTCGTTGCAGTCAAGGTATAAGTGATGTTTCCACCAGGCGTAACTTGCGTAATATTCGCTGTTTTATCCAAACCAATCGAGCAAGAAGGTGGCAAATCGAATGATTCCGTTCCATCTGTATTAGAAGCAGAAGAACCTTGATTTGCACTGAAACCCAAACCACGACGAGCAAAAGATTCCCAAATTAAACATTGGTTTGCACCGCCATTCAAAGCTTGGTCTGCCGCCAAAATTGCATCTCGACCATCTACAAAACCAGGACCACAAGGTTGTAATTTCAAACCTTCAATCACTAACTGCATAGCGATATTATTTCCCCCAGTTCCACTGTATAAATCAGGATCCCATCCATAAACCGCAATTAAATCCCAAGTCATATCCCACAACATCGTCGCCCAAACTGAACCAACACCGTGAGGAACACTCACACCACTACCAATCGTTGCATAAGTCATTGGATTCACATTCAAATCCGTGCTATATGGAAATGGACGAATACCGCCGCCATTTGGTCCTTGACCAAATAAGTAAGTACCCATCGGACGCGCATCACTTGCTTGATCACCCGGCTCAATGGTCATCACTATTCCGAAATAATCAGACCAGCCTTCACCCATTTGCTCGCTGCCACTCAGGCAACCAGAGTTGGACGCACCACCCGTTAAACGGATAGAGATACCATGACCAATTTCGTGAACAACTACCCCATTATCATAATCACCATCACGACCATTACACAAGTACATTTGCATTCGTGGATTCGAGCCGTCTGGTGGTGTAGAAAAATTAGCATTACAAGTACCAGAACCGTCTTGCGCTTCGCCATTTACAGAGTCACTGCCTTGACCACCTTGGCCAAAGTTGTTTTCTTGGAAATTTCCAGATGCTTCATCAAAACCGTAGTTATACCAAATATCATGCGTCAAATTTGACCAATAAAAAAGGTTGGTCAAAGCGGCATCTTGGTAAGCGGTTGGATTGCTATCATCAACCCATGGGAAGTCAAATTCTAAATTTGCACCACCATCAACCCGAGCAGCATCGCCACCAGTTGGGCTATTAGAATCATCGTTATCAAGATAACAATCGACATTATTTCCACGAGTTACAGTGTAGTTTGTACCATTAATCCTGTGCCATTGGTCAGGCGAAGCCGTTGGATTCGCTAACCAAGGCGCAGTCACGATAGAACGACCACCGAAGTTTGGACTTTCCACAGGAACTTCAAATACATTGTAAGTATTTGGAACAAGAAGAGAATTAAACTCCTCTTCCAAACTGTTTTTATCAGCATGTGCATGACTTGTGCAATCTTCTGTATGAACGTGTCCGTCGCCGAAATTACAGTGTGTCGTCCAGCTAATTGCCTGACGAATTTTACCCGTTCGGGCATCCACTACATAATTCATATAGTCTTCACCGACCACTTCATCAATTGCGATATCCCAAGCGAGATTCAAACTGCCATTTTTATCGGCAATATAAACCATGCGTGCAGGGATATCCGCGTGAGAAATACTTGGCGCAGAATAAATTGCTGCTTTTGATGCGCTACGGTCTTTATTCTTCACCGCTTTTAATTCATTGCGATTTAAAGGATAGGATTTTTGTTCCGACACTTTAATAATCGCATCAATAGCAGACAAGGTCGCTTGACCCTGTACGTTTCGTTTTTCTAAAGCGGGTAAAAATTGGCTGTTAGACGTCAATACATTCCCGTTAACGATGTGTACGGAGGCATTCGCGTTCGCGATTTCGATACCATTTAAGGTTTGTCGAAAATAAACGTGCGTGATGCCGTTAGAAGTATAATGGTCTGTAACTAAGGGGTTTTGAAGGTCAGCTGGTGCATATTTGCCTTGCTGTACTTCTTGTTGGAGGTGAGATTTGGCTAAATCTAAGCCAATTTGTTGCGCATTGATTGGCAAACAGAAAAGTAATGCGATTGCCAAAGAAAATAAGGTATTACCTGCTCTCATAAACGTAATGGGTTTGATAGTTAAGTAATGTTAGTTAATATTGTAATAAGCAAGACAGCAGGTGTTCACTGAGAATGGCTGCTGTACAAGCATGTTTTTATGAAAAATTACTTGTAACTGGATGTACCAATTTAGTAAGTGTTTCCTTCCAAAAAAGAGGGGAGTTGCACCAGATATACATCAGTAAGAACATTGTTAGTGTCTTTTAAATAATTGATGTGTCTTGCGTGATGCAAATGGAAGTTTTCTCGTTCAGATTAGCGGATAGCCAATGTTTAGTTTTTGTTTAATATTAACAGGTTTAGCCGTCGAATTAAATAGAATCTTGTCGGAGTAGCAAATTAAAATGTGTTTTGTTGTTTGAAAACTAAGGAGGTCTTGAAATAAAACTATATTTCTTTTGGTAATGCGTTTTTCATTAACACCTCGCAATATTCATAAAATAAAGTTGTTAAGTCAAGTTTTTGTTCGCTAACAAAACCTTTTTGTCACCCTACAATGGCCCTACATTTGTATTTTTATAATGCAAACATTTGATTATCAGGTTTTTAAAAAAAAAGTAGAATTTAAATATTTTTTGCTTTTTATTTAAAATGCTTGATTGAAGACATATTTATTTGTGAATTCCATCTTTTTAGAAATAGAACATTGGGTCAAAAGGTAAATTTAAATGGAAAAAATTGGATATTTATGGCGAGGATAGGTATTAAAAAATTGGACTCTTTGACAAATCCTGTGATTTTCTCTGAAAAGGACATCGAGTCCTCTCTAGGTAATAAGGATTTATAAAGGGCAAGTTAGGTAAGTCCTGACTTGCCCTTTTAGAAACCTTTATTCAAGGCAGTTTGTCTCGATGCCAAACTGCTTTGAAAATACCACAGATTAATATATTTCACGGTTCTTTATAAAAAAACTAAACTTTGAAGACAAGCAGTTTTATGTTGGACTTTAGTTGTGATTTAGTAACGGTAAAAGAATAAGTCTCTAATCTATTCCTCTCTATTTTGATTAAACTCTCGGCGGGTTATTTTTAATTTCAAATCCACATAATCTTCCAATCTTTTAAAATTATAATCTTTCTTTTTATATTTTTTAATGAAATCAGCATCCACACCATGAATTTTTGCGACAACCAACTCCTCCATATTGACATCTTCAAAACCAGCACCTTTCATTTCTTTGATAAATTCAACTTCAATACCGTGAATACCTGCTGCGGTAATCTCCTCAATATCTAATTCACCAATTCCTGCATTTCGCAAAGATTGAATATAGGCTGGTTCAATGCCGTGAATGGCAAAACCAATCAAATCATCGAAATCCAAATCTTTCAATCCTGCTTTTTGAAACTCTTGAATATAGGCAGCATCTACGCCATGAATACCCGCCGCCGTAATTTCGTTCATATCCAAATTCTTCATTCCTGCTTTTTGCAAAGATTCAATATATTCTGGGTCAATGTCATGAATGGCAAACCCAATTAAATCATCAAAATCTAAACCGTCAAAACCCGCATCTTGGAATTTTTTGATATATGCTGCGTCAACGCTGTGAATGCCCGCTGCGGTGATTTCGTCAATATCTAAATTCTTCAAACCTGCATTTTTCAACGACTGAATATATTTGGGGGAAATGTCATGAATTGCAAAGCCAACCAGATTGTCAAAGTCCATATTTTCAAAACCTGCGGCTCGAAATTGTTTGATATAATCGGGGTCAATATCGTGGATTTTTGCAGCCACTATATTGTCAATTGTCAAATCTTGTTGCAACATTTCTTTCAATTCTGCCACATATTCCAACTCCACTTCATGAATTGTCAAGGCAATTAAATCATTGGTTTCAACGCGTTCAAAACCCAGTTCTTTCATGCCTGGAATATAGATTTCCATGCTTTCTTGCGTGATACCATGTAGGGCAAATTGCGTTAATTCTTTTGATGATAAATCATAGTTTTGCTGCTTTAAATAAACTAAGTATTCTTTGTTAATGTCTGTTAAACAACAATGAAATAATGCTTTTTCATCTAAGTCAAAACCTTGTGATTTTAAGTAATTTTGAAAATTAGAATTAGGCGTGAAAGTGTACGTTCCTTTGCCACCTTTCGCGGTTACTTTCCCTTTGAAATCGACCGTTCCAGCTGCACGAGTCATGGTAAAACTATGGCTATCTATTTTAGGAAAATCAGGCTTATCAATGCAGACTTGTCGCTCCCAATAAACGGATCCTCTGTTTAATCTTTTGATAAATTGATAACAAATTAGATCACCTTCAATTTTTGCTTCCCATTCGCCTTTTGTGTTCAATAAATCAATGTTTTGGGAATAGGGTGACCACATTTTTTGGTTTTCAGTAATCTCTTCTACTTTTCTGATTTCTCTCGGTTCGCGTGCTTCAGTAATCTCTGTAGCTTCTTTGATTTCAGAGATTGCTTCGATTTTAGAACCCTGTTTTATAGGAGCGTTTTGCGCCGTAACCGCCACAGAATTGAAAGTGATAACAGATAGTCCCAAGAGTGGAAATAAGAAAAAATATTTCCAACTGGAACTCGCGGATGACTTTTTTTGATTCATCATAAAAATACGTTTTTTAAGAAATGATGTATTATAGTTTGTCGTAAGGCTAAGGGGCAAATATGGCACGGAAACCTTCAATAAATTCATTTGGTAGCTTTCGACATTCGTACCTTTGGCGAGCATTTTTTGGTCGGTTAAATACTCCAAATTATTCTCTACCGCGCGGCGATACCACCAAGCAAATGGATTGAACCATTGCACAATCACCAGTAGTTCTGCCAGCAAAATATCCCAAGTATGACCTTCGCGGATGTGTATTTTTTCGTGTTCTAAAATCTGATTGTACGTGTTCCATTCGTATTTTTCAGGATTCAAAAAAATGCTGTTTAAAAACGAAAATGGGGCTTTGTCTTTTTCTATTTCAACAATGCGAATGTTGCCGTCTTTGATGCTT
>JBLHWU010000102.1:0-21914 GCA_047629355.1 Saprospiraceae bacterium
CTCTCGTGGGAGCAACAAATACAATCAGACGTTATCGAAAAATCGAGCGAAATCAGTTGTCAAATATTTGACCGAAGGGGGCATTGCGAGCAATCGGATGGTGCCAGTTGGCTTTGGAGAATCGCGCTTAAAAAATAGTTGCGAGGACACAGCGGATTGTTCGGAATATGAACACCAATTGAATCGCCGAACGGAGGTACGGATTTTACAAATCAACGCGCCTGGAACTTGGGTAGAATAGGAAGATAATCTACCAATAACAATCGACGCAAAAGATTGATTGGGTACTGGGTTTTAGGTGCTGGGTTCTGGGCGATAATGTCAAAGCCCAATACCCAATTACCCAATACCTATAAAATTATATCCAGTCAGAAATATTACATCTATGTCTTTAGTTTATAAAAATTGCGAAAAAAACTCATTATTGAGTGACATTAAAGCATTTTTAAGTCAAAAGCAGTCATTTTTTGCCATTTTAGGCATTTTTCTATTATCACAAAACTTGTTTGCCGAAGGTACGAAACAACTAGCACCCATCTCTGACGACCGCGTTTTTATTCAGCCTGCACCTAATGGATTTGCTTCTTTTAACGGGCCAGCTGATTTGCGGATGAATATCCATATTGCCAATCCAGAACAAGAGCAAGTATTTTTGGGTTTTGGACGACCAGCAACTTCGGGCGTCTATCCCTGTTCAGGTTCCTTGATTAATTCTTACTTTAGAATAAAAGACCCGAATGGCAACGTTGTTTTTCCAACACCAGGAAGTACAGATGGACAAATTTTGGATGTGACGACTTCCAATATTGCAAATTACGCACAAGCAGTTGCTGGACCAAGTACAATCGTAGGTGGTGCAGGATATGTACCTTTCGTTTTTAATCCAGACGGATTGCCAGCGGGGGACTACTATATTGAGTTTTCAAACAGCATCAATACTGCGGGTTCTTCGACCGTTAATATCGACTTATTTGACATCACCGTCGCAACCGAAGGTGGAAGCCCAACAGCGATTGATGGACGGGTTTCTTCTAAGATTTGGTCGATGTATGCACCGCGAATTCAGTGTGATTGTAGTGACCCAACTTATGGTTGTTTTGACCGTCCTTTTAACGGGAAGTTCAATGTCTACGTACCAACGGATAGTACCGTAATTGAGGTAGATTTTGCCAATTCTGGACTTCAACCAGCCTTTTTCAATATTTTTTTTAATAGTTATGGAACGTCAAATTCAGGGAACGTCAATGTAGATAGATTATCTTTAAACAGTCAACAAGTATTTGCGACAGAATATCCAATTTTCTTGAACAATCCTGATGAAAACGTCTATCCTTCGGGAGCATTTGGAACGTACTTCGAGCAACCGTTTCTTCACAGTTGTGATAGACAAAGTGGAACGAATGGCGCAGTGGGCGAATTCATCGGTTCGGTAACCAAAGCTGGACAATTAGAGGTGTTGATTGATTTGGAAGACTCGGGCAATTTTGAATTTACAGCAAACTCTAGAGATGTAAATCTTGCGGTTAAAATTGAACCGCTGCCAGGAGATTTACCGCCGTATGTAGGGGTGATTGGATGGGATGGATTAGATGGTCTAGGCAATCCAGTTGATTTGACTCAACCCTTGACTTATCGCATGAAATATTCACAAGCGATTATACATTTTCCCATTTATGATTCGGAGTATATGCTCAATGGTTTCAATGTACAGACTATTCGTCCAACTCCGCCACCAACCGCATTGCAAGTTTATTTATACTATGATGATTCCAATATTCCAGATGTGCCAGGTAATGGTTCTTCACAGGTGAATTTGGATGGTTGTCTGCCTGCGTGCCACACTTGGTCGAATTTTAACTATGGAAATGTCAATACCATCAATACTTACTTTTTCGGAAGTGAAGAACGAACTTTTTTATTTGAACCAGGGATTTGTTTGGCTTTTGCAGTTGATGATGAAGATTCTACGACGGTCAATGTGCCAGTTGTTATTGATGTAGTGGACAATGACTTGGGAACAGATTTAGACCTAATTTCTGTTAGCACTTTAGGACTAATGCAGCCGACCAGTGGAACGACTATCGTCAATTCCATTACAGGTGAAATGACTTACACGCCCAACCTAGGATTCACTGGTGTTGATATGTTTGAATATGAAATTTGTGATAACAACAGTTTAACTTGTAGTATTGCAACGGTCACGGTTACTGTAATGATGCCTGCCACAGAAACCGATTGTACTGACGGATTTGACAACGATGGCGACGGCTTAATTGATTGCGACGACCCTGATTGTGGTGGTGGTCCTGATTGTGAAAATCCAATTATTGGTATTGCTAAAAGTAACAGCTCAACAATCAATAATGGCGACGGAACTTATAGCATTTCTTTCCTTTTTACGTTAGAAAATTTTGGAAATGTTGACCTAAGTGACCTCACTATTTTTGATGATGTTGTCGGACAATTTTCGGGCATGAACCCAACTAATTTTACGACTCAAAATGGTTCGCTTACCGCAAATGATTTATGGAATGGTACCGCGACTTCTAATATTTTAAATGCCAATCAAATGCTGGCAGTCGGCGCAACAGGAACCATTTTCGTAAGTTTTGATATTACTCCAGGAGTGACGCAATCTGCTGATAATGAAGCGACTGCAGAAGGAACCTCTCCACGTGGTGAAATGACAATAGATACCTCAACCGATAGTACAGACGCTGACGGCATCGACGATGATGACAATCCTGATGAAATAATCCCGACAACGGTTAACTTTTCAGAAATGCCAGTTATTGGGCTTGCCAAAAACAATGCGTCAACTACCAATAATGGTGACGGAACGTATGCTGTTTCCTTTGATTTTGTCATTGAAAATTTCGGGGATGTTAATTTAACAAATATCACCTTATTCGACGATATTTTTGGACAATTTGCAGGAATGAATCCAACGAACTTCTCTGCAACAAGTGGAACGTTAAATGGAAATACAGGTTGGAATGGCACAGTGATATCTAACATCCTGTCCGCTGGTCAAAACTTGAATATCGGTGCAAATGGTACGGTTAGCATTAGCTTCACCGTTACGCCAAGCACGGCGACTTCTGTGATGAATTTGGCAACAACAGGGGGTACTTCTCCTTCTGGAAATTCAACAACTGATACCTCAACCTCTGGTACAAACCCAGATGGTACCGACGGCGATGACAATCCAGATGAAATGATGCCAACAACGGTTCCGTTTACCGAAAACCCATCCTTGACCGTTACAAAAGCAGCCTCCAGTTTTACACCAATCGGCAACGATATTTATACTTTAACGTATGAATTTACCATTGAAAATACAGGTGATATTCAGTTAAATACGATTGAAATTATAGATGATGTTCTAGTCCAATTTTCTGGAATGAATCCAACCAACTTAATGGCAATTGACGGCAGTTTATTAGCCAATAACACTTGGACAGGAAACGCCACTTCTAATGTTTTACAAATAGGTCAAAACCTTGGAGTTGGTGCGATGGGTACCATAAGCGTTAGTTTTAACGTGACTTTGATGGGCGAGGTGACTTTGACTAATTTAGTTAATGTTTCCACCACAACCCCAAGCGGCACGAATATTCTGGGCAACGACACCAATGTCTATGATTTCACGCCTCCATTTTGCCCAGCATTGACGTTTTCTTTAGGGGACAACGTGATTTGCGGAAACGCGGAAACGAATATTACTTTAACTGCGGATGCAAATTCTGGACAAATCGGCATTTATTATACCCTTGATAACCAGTTAGATAGCACAGCTTTATACCAAGCAGGTCATGGTGGCGCAATCTTATTGACGACCGTTTCGGGAAGTACAAGTGGTATCAATACGACCATTCAAAGTGGTGCTTTAGAAAACAATGGCACAGCGGCGGTTATTTATTATATCTACACCATTTTGAACGATGGCAATCCAAATATTTCACCACCTTGTAACGTCGTTGTAGTTGATGAAATCACAGTCCATCCTTCTCCAAATGTCACGGCAACGGTCGGTGGTCCATTTTGTGAAGGTCAGAATGTGCAGCTATTTATGACTGGTGTAAAACCTGGCGAAATGTTCCAGTGGACTGGTCCGAACGGCTATTCTTCTACCGAACAAAATCCAGTTATTATTGCCGCAACAACCGCTAACGATGGCGACTATTTTGCTGTTGTTACCAATACTTTTGGATGTACGTCTACTACAAACGTTTTAGATGTACTTGTCAATGACATGCCCGATGCAGCAATTGTTTTCAATAACAGCCCAACTTGTACAGAGGGTATAAATGATGTGATTTTAACCGCAAGCACAACCGCAGCAGGTACAATTAATTGGTACAAAGATTCAGGTGCAACGCCAATTGGAACGGGCGTAATTTTGACATTAAGTAACGTCACCATAGCCGATGCGGGCAACTATTATGCGATTATTGATAACGGTCTTTGCACATCGAGTCCTTCGGCAATTACAGCAGTAATCGTCGATGAAATTCCTGTTGGACAAATCGCAACAACGGGCGCAAGCGAGATTGTTTGTAATAGTCAATCTACCGCGAATTTAAGTGCCAATAATCCAGCTATTGGAACAGGAATATGGACGCAAAATACAGGGAATCCAAACGGTGCTGTTATTGCGAATCCAAACAACCTGAACACTGTAGTAACTAATTTAGTGGCAGGTAGCTACAATTTCACTTGGTCATTATCTAACGGTGCGTGTCAAAATTACAGTACTGCCGGTATGATGGTAACTGTTGAAAATACCTTGACTTCTCCAATGATTTCTGGTGATGCTGATGTTTGCGAAGGCGAAGAATTGACCTTAGTGGCTTCCAACGCACCAACAGGCGCAACCTACGAATGGCAAGGACCAAACGGTTTTACCGCAGCTACGCAAACCATTGCTATCAATCCTATACAGTTAAATAATGCAGGGGATTATAGTGTAAAAATGATTACTTCGGACGGTTGTGAATCTGCTTTTTCAACGCCAACCAATGTCACCATTTTTCTAAAACCAGCAACGCCAATTATTTCTGGAAATGAAATCTGCGATGGCGAAAATATCGAATTGCAAACGGGCAGCATCGGCGACCTTTTTGAATGGTTCAGCTCAGGAAATGCAATGACGCCAGCTGCAACGACAACCGTTAATAGTGTGAGTATTCCGTCAATAAATGCAGGTTACCAAGCAGGCAATTGGACGGTTATAGTTACGGACGGTAATGGCTGCCAAACGGATGCTTCTACACCTTATAACTTGGTAATTAAATCAACACCAACTGCACCGATTGCGACTTATAATGACCCCGTTTGTGCTGGACAAAATTTGTCATTAATGGCAACGACTATCAGCGGCGCAACGTATATGTGGAGTGGACCAAACGGCTATTCTTCTTTGCAACAAAGCCCAACGATTATGAACGTGGGGAGCGTTTCAAATGGCATTTATGAAGTCGTAGCAATCATCGACGGCTGTGCTTCTGAAACGGCGGCAGTTACCATCACCATCAATGAAAATCCAATCGTTACGGCAGCTAATAATGGTGCTTCGTGTGGTAATGATTTAGAATTGTACGCCAACGCATCGGGTGGAATGGGCCAGTTGAATTATTTGTGGAATGGGCCAAATACCTTTACTTCTGATATCGAAAATCCAGTTATTCCGAACCCCACTTCTGCCAATGAAGGTACTTATACTTTAATAGTCATGGACGACAACGGTTGTTCTACAGAAACGATGACCGATGTGAACTTGGGTGTAGGTGCGACGGTTCAACCCGAAGTTTCCTCTAATTCTCCTTCCTGTGAAGGCGAAAATCTGATTATTTCTACGGCACAATATGCTGGACAATCTGTCACTTACGAATGGACTGGACCCAACGGAACTTCGACCACTGGCGGCGATTATCCAAACGCTTCAACGATTACTATTCTAAATGCAACCACAGTAAATTCGGGTGATTATACCGTTTTTGTCAATGTGGATGGCTGTGGTTCAAATACCTCTTCAGCACACACCGTTATCCTCAACAATACAGCAACTGCCAATGCGAGTACCAATTTTACAGGCAACTGTGTTGATGGTCAAACCAATATTACTTTATTGGCAAATGCCTCAAATGGCGATACGCCTTACACTTACGTTTGGAACGGTCCGAATGGCTTTACTTCAAATGCTGCTAATTCAACTATTGCGAATGCAACGGCTGCGAATAGCGGAACGTACACGGTTATGGTAACGGATGGCAATGGCTGTCAGGCAGAAATTTCAACTTTAGATTTAAATTTAGCTGACCAGCCAGCAACGCCGATGATTACTTCTCCACAAATGGCTTGTGATGGTGAAAATGTGCAATTGTCCCTTACAAATGCTGACCCAAGTGTCACTTATTCATGGAGATTTAACGGCAATGCAATCGCAAATAACGACAGCCCAACTTTGGTTATTGACCCTGCAACTGCTGCCAATAGCGGAACGTATGAAGTTACGGTAACGAAAGCAGATTGTACGCCAACGAGTGCGACGGCTGAATTGACCGTTAGTTCAGAATTGGCGGCAACGGTTAACGACCAGGATTTTGGTTGTACCGACGGCGCAACGGATGTAGTAATTGCTTCAAATGTAACGGGCGGCATTGCACCTTACAGTTACGCATGGACTGGACCGAACGGCTACATATCTACCCAAGCAATGCCAACAATCACGGGCGCAAGTTCGGATGATGCGGGTACTTATAATGTTATTATTACTGATGCAAATGCTTGTGCTTCTGGTAATGTTTCAGCAGTTATTTCCATAAAAGATGCGCTTGACCAAGCTGTTTTTAAACCATTAAATAATGCGCCTTGTGAGGGTGAAAATGTTGTTTTAGAAATTCAGCCATACAATGGGGTAAACGTGAATTACAATTGGGATTTTAATGGGAATTCAATTACCAACAACTCCAATGTTTTAATTATTAATAATGCAACTGGAACCAACAACGGAACGGTTGAAGTTTCGGTAACGGTTGACGGTTGTAGCACGCCTGCGCCTGCAAGTTTTGACCTCGTGGTAAATGAAGCAATCGCGGCGACTGTTGCTAATCAAAACTTAACTTGTATTGACAACAATACCGACTTAACGCTTTCCGCAAATATCACCGCCGGAACTGCACCATTTTCTTACGCATGGATTGGTCCAAATGGTTTTACTTCAAATGCAGAAAGCCCAGTTATTACTTCGGCAAATGCTGCAAATGCAGGAACTTACGAGGTAATGATTACGGACGATAATGCTTGTCAATCATCGACGATTATCGCCATTATTCAAATTACAGAAGCACCCGATGCACCAACTTTGACCACAACACCAAACACTTGCGAGGGTGGGGCAGTAGTCCTTTCAACGCAAAGTTATTTAGGTACAAATGTGACTTATGCTTGGACAAAAGATGGTGTAGCAATTGCCAATAATGCTAATGTTTTAAATATTAATCCAGCAACGCCAAATGATTCTGGCGATTACGTGGTGAGTGTGACGGTGGACGGCTGTACGGCTGCGCCTTCTAATATGACGAGCGTGGAGGTTTTTGAGAATCCAACTATTGTGATTGCAGTGCTTCCAGCTCAAAACTGCACCGATGGCACACAAAGTATTATATTGGATGCAACACCTGCTGCTGGTTCTGGAATTTATACGTATTCATGGTCTGGTCCAAACGGCTTTATTTCGACCGACCAAGACCCCATTTTAAATAATATTAATCAAATGATGGCGGGTACTTATACCGTTGAATTTTTTGACAACAAAGGTTGTCAGGGAGCCTCTGTATCGGTTTCAATAGAAATCACGGACGCGCCCGACCAACCGTTAATCAGTTCTTCTAATCCAAATGCTTGTGAAGGCGAAGCAGTGATTTTGTCTGTTAATCCAGCGTCCGGCGCAAACGTTTCTTACGCTTGGACTTTAGATGGAAATGCTTTATCAGAAACGACCAATACTTTGACCATTAATAATATAATGCTAGCGAATTCTGGGGATTATCAAGTAATTGTTATAGTTGATGGTTGTACTTCGCAATCTGCAATTTTTGCGCAAGCTACTTTCGCAGAACCGCAATTGACGATTTTTTCAGTCAATGATTTGGCATGTGCAGATGGTACAACCGATATTTTAATTCAAACCGAAGTTAGCACTGGAACCGCACCGTACAATTTCGTATGGGCAGGACCAAACGGCTTTTCTTCTGTTGAACAAAACCCAATTATCACGGGTGCAACTTCCGCAGATGCAGGGAATTATCAAGTAACTTTCACGGATGCAAACGGCTGTGTTTCTACAACCAAATCTGTAACAATTAACGTTACCGACGGCATCGAACAACCAACCGTTTTGACCTCAAACGGCGCAGTTTGTGAAGGCGAATCTTTGACGCTTTCTGTTACTTCTTATGGGGGTGCAAACGTAACTTATCAATGGTCAAAAGACGGCAATCCTATTCAAAATAACGATATGCCAACTTTGTCATTTGCCGCAGTTTCAGCAGCAGACAATGGCAATTATAATTTGACGGTTACCGTAAATGGTTGTGCAAATTTTGCCAATACCTTTACTTTAAATATAAATGAAATACCGTCTGTAATGGCTTCCTCTTCCGCAAATGGAAACACAATGGAATGCGCAGACGGCACACAAGATATTCAGTTAATGGCAACGGTGACGGGCGGTACAGCACTGTTCATTTACGCATGGACTGGTCCGAATGGCTTTGCTTCTTCTTTGCAAAATCCAACCATTTCGGACGCAACGGAAGCTGACGCAGGAACGTACCAAGTAATGATTGCCGATGCCAACAATTGCGGTAGCCAAACGGCAGCCGTTGAATTAAATATCACCGATGGCATAGCACAACCACAAATCATGGCAAACAACGTCAGTGGCAATGCGAACACTTGCGAAGGCGAAGATTTGACCTTAACCGTTGACGCATACACCGGAGCGATGGTAACTTATGCTTGGACGTTGAATGGCGCAACAACCGCCAACAACAGCAACGAATTAATCATTCAAAACGCAATGATTGCCGACGCGGGTGCTTACGAAGTAACCGTAACTGTCGATGGTTGCGATGCTACTTCTACACCATTTACCGTTGGAATTTTCGGGCAACCGATGATTTCCGTAGGTACATTGCCAGATTTTACGTGCACAGATGGCACGCAGACCTATATTGTTGATGCGACGATAGGCAACGGCAGCGGCGTTTATAACTATGCATGGACTGGTCCGAATGGTTTTCAAGCAACGACCGAAGATTTGAATTTTCCAAATGCAACGAGCGATATTAATGGCGCATATACTTTGACAGCAACCGATGCAACAGGCTGTGTGAGTGAACTAGAAGCAGTGCAAGTTTTTGTACAAGATGGTATTGATGAGCCAATTATTTCGGCAACTGGTCCTGTTTGTGAAGGTGGCGAAGTGACTTTGGAAGTCACTGAATATCAAGGTGCAAATGTGACTTATGCTTGGATTTTGAATGGAAATGCATTGCCAATTATAGGGCATCAATATCCAATTCAAAATGCGATGGCTACCGATGCGGGGGATTATCAAGTTACCGTTACGGTCAATAATTGTGAATCCCTATCGGATATTTTTACCTTAAATGTTTTTGGTGCGCCAATGGTAAACATTGCGCCAGTCATTGAAATTCTGTGTGCAGATGATACGCAAGACATAACTTTAACAACAACGGTAACGGGCGGTATTGCTCCATATATTTACACTTGGCAAGGACCAAACGGCTTTACCTCAACGGTAGCAAGTCCTACTTTGTCAAATGTAAGCAGTTTGCAATCTGGAACTTATATCGTGACGGTGACCGACGTAAATAATTGTGGTACAAACGCAACTTCCATTGAAGTAGTCATTGGAAATGGCATCGACCAACCAGTTGTTATTTCAAATACAGGCAATGTTTGTGAAGGTGAAAATACACAATTATCCATTCAAAATTATTCAGGTGCAAATGTCACTTTTGCATGGTATTTAAACAATAGCCTAATTGCAACGAATACAAATCAACACTTTATTAATGCCGCAACCGCAGCCGATTCAGGTAACTATCGCGTGGTTGTAACCGTTAATGATTGTGAAGCAAGTTCAGAAGAATTTGCCTTAGAAATATATACTTCCCCCCAAGTTGAGATTGTGGCAATTGCTCCAATTGCGTGTTCGGATGGAACACCAAACATCACTTTACAAACTACTATTTCCCAAGGCACTGCTCCATTTACTTATGAATGGAGTGGACCGAATGGCTACATTTCCTTTGAAGACAATCCAGTTTTATCCAATATCAGCAGCGTAAATAGTGGCGTTTATAACTTAACCGTTAGCGATGCGAATGGCTGTGCAAGTGCAACTGCTTCTGCAAGTATCAACATCACCGATGCACCTGACCAACCAGTAATTGCTTACGACGGCGCGGTTTGTCAAGGGGAAATGGTAACGCTTTCTGTTCAGCAATACGCTGGCGCGAATGTAACTTACACTTGGTTTAAAGATACTATTGAAATAATAGGAGCAACAACGAATCAAATCGTTTTTAATCCAAGCACAGTAGACGATGCAGGCGAATATTCGGTAACGGTACAATCAGACGATTGTTCTTCGATTTCAAGTCCTGTTCAAGTTGATGTTTTTGAAAATCCAAACATAGCCGTGACAACTGGACCAAGCGCATTCTGTACTTCAGGACAAGATTCTTTGGTGATTAATTCAGCAGTAACGGGCGATACCGCACCATTTACTTACGAATGGGTTGGTCCAAATGGCTTCTTTAGCGTCAACGCAAATCCTGTTTTACAAAATGTAAATAACGACATGGATGGTTCGTACACGGTATTTGTAACGGATGCAAATGGCTGTCAATCGAATGCATTTACAATTGAAATTGACATCGAAGAAGGCATCATTGAACCAGTGATTACCTCAACGGGTCAGTCTTGCGATGGCGACGAATTCACGCTAAGTGTACCATCGTATTCAGGTCAAAATGTGACTTATGAATGGTCTACACCAAACGGCATTACGACGAATATCACCGGCTTGAATTCTAACGAAATTATTATCAATCCAATCACCGCAGCACACGAAGGTATTTATACCATTATGGTAACGGTGGATGGTTGTACCAATACTTCCGATGACTTCAACTTCTTCATTCTGGACGAACCAACTGCCAATCCTTTGGTAGCGACTTCAGGTTCAATCTGTGAAGGTGGCGATTTGGAATTATTAGGAAATGCAAGTGGAAACGGTACCTTGACTTATGAATGGAGTGGTCCGAATGGCTTCACCTCTAATGCACCAAACCCAACGATTAATAATGTAGATGATAGCTACGATGGTCAATATCTATTAATTGTAACCAACCAACAAGGTTGTTCAACGACAGCGATTTTGACAGTGAATAACGTGATTTTACCAGCACCACCAACTCCTACTTTAACGACGAATGTACCGATTTGTATGGGCGAAGATTTGATTTTGAGTACCAGCGCAGCAGGCGATATGTTTGCATGGGTTGGACCACTCGGAGATAGTCCTTCGACTTTGCAGATGCCAGGTTTGATGACCATGGTAGGAACGACTACTTTACCTTCTACTTCTGAGGCATATATGGGCGACGATTGGTCAGTAATGATAAAAGATGCAAACGGTTGTTGGTCAGAAATATCTGCACCAGTTGCTGTTGAAATATATGAAATACCGCAAGCGATTGCAACGAATGGCGGTGCGATTTGTGTGGGCGGTGAAGCGCAATTATTTGCAAATGTTTTACCAAATGCAACGTACGAATGGCGAATCGCCGGAGAAACTAATATTATTTCCACGCAATCCAGTCCAGTGATTGCGAATGTGAATGAAGATACTCTTTTTGAGCTATTAGTAACGCTCAATGGATGTAGTTCGGAGGCTGCTTCTACCTTAGTTACGGTTTCGACCGCACCTGAGATACAACCGGAAGCAGCCTACTTTTTGAACTCAGATTGTTCGCCAAGCGACTTGCAATTGAATGCAAACGTGACGACGGCGGGTGACTTTGAGTTCAGTTGGACAGGACCAAATGGTTTTACTTCGAGCTTAGAAAATCCAATTATTCCAAATGCAAATGAAGCGGCAAATGGGATTTACGAATTGACGATTTCTAATGGAAATGGTTGTGCAGCAACTTATGGGACCAACTTGGTATCGGTGATTCCAAACCAAGTTGCAGAACCAATCATTACCGCAAATAATGTAGCTTGTGTAGGGGAAACATTGACCTTAACAACGACGCAATACGCTGGGTCGAATATTGGTTATGTTTGGTTATTTGAATCGACGGTTATCCCGAATTCTAATAATCCTCAGTTGGTTATCAATGAAATAAGTTTGGCAAACGAAGGTGCATATTCTGTCTTGATAGAAGTCGATGGTTGTGCTTTGATCTCTAATATGGTTAATATTCAATTATTGCAACAACCGACAACTGCGCCAACGTATGTACTAGGCAGTGGTGCTTGTGAAGGTGGAACCTTACAATTATCTGTCAACTCTGGCAACGTTTCTGGTAACGTTACTTACGAGTGGAACGGTCCAAATGGCTTTGTGTCAAACGCACCGAATCCATTTATTGCAGTAACAAGTGCTGCGAATAATGGAGCGTATACGGTAACGGTTACCAATGCGAATGGTTGTTCGACAACAGAAGACTTGACGATAGTAGAAATTGGTACGATACCAAATACGCCAATTGCAAGTTCGAATAGTCCAGTGTGTGAAGGTGGCGAGATTGTCTTATCTGTTCCTCAACCTGCGCCTGGTTCGCCAATTTACATTTGGTACAATGGCTTAGGCGAGGTGATTGGAAACGGACAAGTGTTGACGATTACAGAAGGTGCAGCGAATGCAGTTTCACCATACTCCGTAAAATTAGTTCAAAATGGTTGCGAATCTAACTTGTCTTCACCAATTTTGGTAACGACAGGCGCTTTAGCAACACCAATGTTGACGGTGAATGACGAAGTACTTTGCGAAGGTCAACCACTCCTCTTAAATGCGACGGCGGCGGCTTCAAATAGCGCGATTTACACTTGGTTTTTGGACGGCACTTTATTAGGAAGTTCTTCCAATCCAACGTTTATTATCAACTCGCCAACGATTACGAATACAGGAATTTATACCGTTCAAGTAAACGTGACCGGTTGTCAATCAGGCGTTTCCAATGCAGTTAGCATTTCGATATTTGGTGGCAACACTGTTCCATCAACAGCGAATGCAACCGGTCCGACCAGCCCAGCGTGTGATGGTAGTGCAGTGATTTTGACCACACCATTTATCACGGGTGGGACTTATACTTGGTTTGGACCGAATGGCTATACATCGACGAATTTCAACCCAGTATTGATTGATGTTTCGGCAGCTGCTGCGGGACCATATTATGTGATTGTAGAAGTACCAGGCTGTGCAACAGCGGTTTCGGCAACGACGACGGTTTATGTACAGCAAGCCTTGCCAGTGGCGATGATTGCGAATGATGGCCCGTATTGCGAAGGCGATAGCGCGACGTTGACGATTTTGAACCCAATTGATTTGAATCCGACCGACACCGTGACTTACGAATGGTTCAATGCAGAAACGATGGTTTCGGTTGGTATAACGGATACGTTTTTTATCGGAATGACTGATTTGAGTGAAAATCAAACAGGCGAATATTATGTAATTATGACCTTGAATGGATGTGCGGCAGAAGCTTCTGAACCAACGTTTGTCGATGTGGCTGCTTTGCCGCAAAATGGCGTAGCGGATGCAGGGGACGACACCGAATTGTGTGCAAGTTTGGAAGCAATCTTGAATGCAACCTTGCCAGCTGGTGCATCAGGTATGTGGACTTCACCAACGGGCGCAACCATTGTGACGCCGACCGAAGCCAATTCTGAAATTGTTGATTTGCAAGTCGGTGACAACCTATTTATCTGGACTTTATCACAAGGCGGTTGTAGTGAATACGCAGCAGATTCATTGGTTTATACTGTAGCCTTAGTGCCAGCAGACCTCGCGTTTGCAGGCGAAGATGAAAACTTGTGTGGACGTTCGACCATTAGTTTGGGCGCAACTGTACCAACACAAGCGACGGGTACTTGGACACAACCAGCGGAACAAACGGATGCAGGTATCACCATTGTCGAACCAAATAATCCAAACTCAACAATCGACGGTTTAACGCCAGGCGAATACTTATTCTTCTGGGTATTGACGGAAGGCGGCTGCGAAAATTACAGCGCAGATACGGTCGTCATCAACATCATGGATGGACCGGTGAATAACGCTTATATTGCCAAAGATGAATTCTATGCTTGTGGCGAAGAGGAGTTCACGTTGACTGCCGAAGTCCCAAGCGAAGGCGAAGGTATTTGGACCAGCAACACGGGCGCACTCATCGTCAATCCAACGAATTCAACGACTTTAGTTGCAGATTTGATGAGCGGTGAAAACTGGTTCTATTGGACTTTATCTGCACCAGATTGCCCGAATTACTCGGTGGATTCTGCTTTGATTGTGGTACATGACGACTTGGTAGGCGTGGAAGATTTATACAGCATTGCCTTCAACGAATCTTTAGAAACCTTCAATGTTTTGGAGAATGACGAATTCGGGAATATCGAAAACTATTCTTTTGAAGTCATCACTCGACCGAACCACGGTACCTTGATTGCATTGGCGGACGAAGGCGTATTTGACTATGTGCCGAACGCGAATTTCTTTGGTTTTGATACCATGCAATACGTGATTTGCAACTTGGATTGTCCGAATGCCTGTGACACGGTTACGGTTTCGTTCCTCATCGGTGGCACGACGGCTGCGGACGATTGCTTTGCACCCAACTTGATTACCCCGAATGGCGATGGCATGAATGATGCGCTGATGTTCCCTTGTCTTGCTGGTGGTAATTTTCCTGATAATAACATTATGATTTTTAATCGTTGGGGGGATAAAGTGTATGAGACGCGACCGTATAAGAATGATTGGGAGGGGACTTATAAGGGGCAGCCGTTGCCGGCGGGGAGTTATTATTATATATTGATGTTGGAGGTGGGGGAGACGCCTTTGACGGGGTTCTTTACTGTGGTGCGGTAGGATAGAAAATTTGTATAAAATAAAAAAGGGCTTGGAATATTATTATATAACTGAAAACTCAACAGATTTTATTCAGTCTTAGTATTTGTACTGAAAAAGGTGTCAATAGCCTGTTGCGCTAAATTTTTGCTTTCAGGAATTTGCTGAAACATCTGCTGAATATTTAAAAACTGCACCAGTTTACCAATTCCTTTGAGAATATAAAATGGAGTCACTTTTCCTTTACCATTGCCCAATTGAGCTAACCATTGTGCGGCAGGGTGCTTGATTAATTCATGTTCTATTTCATAAAAATAACCTGCTATGAAATAGACCAATGCAATTAGATTTTTAATGCCACAGATGTTTTAAGTTTGTAACCATAGCCGTCAGGTTAAAAAAATAAAATGCTGATTATCAGAATTTTAAATAAACAATTACATCAAGTATTAAAATATATTATTGTTTATAACCAGTTGATTTTTAATAGAAATTTTGTCTTTTAGACTATCAGGTTAAAAGCAATAATTATTTTTTAGCATTCGGCAAGTCACCTGTTGACTACAACGAATTCAAAAAAATATTCTTCTAAACGCCCATCTTCTCCTTTTCGAACTTCCTTATTTTTTTATGATTTTTAAACTAAAAGTATAACTACTCGTTAAGATAGCAATACTATTATTTGAATATTTTAAAACAACAGATTATGAAAAATATATGCAGGATTTTGAGTTTGGTTTTCGTGATTTTTTCATTGGCAAGTTGCGCAGTGGTGCGGGAAGGAGAAGTTGGTGTAAAGCGAAAACTTGGTAAATATTCCGACAAACCCTATACAGAAGGGTTGAAAGTTTTTAATCCTTTTGCGTCCAGAATAGTGAAGGTGCCGACGCAAACGGAGAACTTGGAAGTCGCTCTAAATTTGCCTTCCAAAGAAGGCTTGAACATTGCGGCGGAGATTTCAATTTTGTACAGTGTGTTAGGCTCAAAAGCTCCAGATTTATTGAGAACGGTAGGCATGCAATACGAAAGCAACGTTGTTCTACCTGTATTTCGGTCAGCGATTGCTGATGTAAGTTCAAGATTTTATGCCAAAGATATGCACACTGGGCAACGGTCGGAAATTGAGTTGGCAATTCAGGAACGAATGTCCTCATTACTGAAAGAGAAAGGAATAATCATCGAAGCGGTATTGTTTAAAAGCATTCGATTGCCACAAAACTTAGCACGGGCAATTGAGGAAAAGTTACAGGCAGAACAGCAAGCTTTGCGCATGGAATTTGTCTTGCAAGAAGCATCTAGCGAAGCGGAGAGAAGGCGGATTGAAGCAGCAGGTGTGCGGGATGCTCAAAAAATCATTTCTGAAGGATTGACACCGGCGATTTTGCAATTTAAGTCCATCGAAGCATTCATGGAGCTGTCTAAGTCACCGAATGCCAAAATTATCGTTTCTGACGGAGATTTGCCGGTATTAATAACACCAGTGAATTAAGAAGCGATCAACATTAGGAATTAGCGATTTTTTATATAACAGCATGCATGACTTTGTTATACCGAGTTGCCTTGTATTAGGCAACTCGGTTTTTTTTGGTAAAGCTTGATTTTGGGTAGTGTACGATTAAAGTAGGGTAAAATTAAAAGCCCTTTTATTGGAAATCAGATAGATACAAATTTGAATAGTGATTTATCGTTCTAAAAGACTCCGTGTGTGTAATACTTTCATGCGATAGAATTATAGTAAATCACAATTGAAATCTATAAAATCCTGATTGTCAATTCAACTCAATTAAAATTCACCCTACTTTAATCGGACACTACTTGATTTTCCTCTTCTCCAAAATCCTTTTGACAGTTAAAAAGATTCCGCTCGCGGGAAAGTGTTTAGGGAGGTTGATATGGTAGAGAGTTTAGAGGATTCATTTGACAATCAATCCTATCAATTGGAGCATCGAATTATAGGAAATGGTTTGTTTTATTTCCGGTTACAACAAACGGATTACAACTAAGAATTCACCTATAGCGATATTCAAATTATCAATATTTTGCTTTCTTCTGAAATTGATATTCAATCTACTTTAGTGCATCAAGAGTTTATTATCCAAAGCAATGAAGCGCTTAGGAACGCGAAATAAATAATCTTACATTTTTGAGCGGATATTTCGCTCATATTTTTCACTTTAAAAATGCTCATTATATCAACATAAATCGCACTTTTAAAGCAAAAACTAGTGGTGTAGCCCAAAAATAACTACCTATCTAAAATAAAGGGAGTTTGAGGGGTGAAAATGGTTTTGTAAAAACCGTTTTCACCCCTCAATAACCTCACCCCCCTCACCGAAGGCGAGGTGCACTATGTTTTATGAAGCTCGAAAATCTTAGGGTTTTCTCACTTCTCAAATTAAGTAGGTAGTTATTTAAGGGTTGTTGCACTAGGAACGAAATCTCTCTCAAAAAAGTAACTTTATTTTACTGTTACTAAGTGGTAATGTTTCCTTTTTTATTTATGGTCTTTCGGGACAAGTAATGAAGTATGACAGAAGTATCGACCCAACACAAAAATGGTCAGTTGCTATATCAGATTTGCAGTCTGGGCACTATTTATGGCAAATTTTGGTAGGAGAAGAGAAAGTGATTAAGCGATTTTATAGAATCTAAAGTTTTTTAGTACCGTGTAAATTAAGTTTATTTAAATTTTAGAAGTGAGAAAATCCTAAGATTTTCGAGTTTCAAAAAATACACTCCCCTGCCGAAGGCGCATTGCGCATCGTATTTATTAATAACTTGTAACTAATTAACAATCAATTTCTTAAGTTGATTGTCGAGCTATTTTCGGCAGCATCGCGGTTTTGCCAGCTCGCTGCCGAAAACAGTTTTTTAGGACGTAAGGAAAAAAATCACAACAGCGAGTCGGCGAAGCCGCGACGCTGGTGTGATTTTTTCAATCCGTTTTTTTTAGCTGATTGTCTGTATTATTAAATATCTCAATGCGCCGAAGGCGGCGGGCTGTTTTTTTTGAGGAAAGAATTTGGGCTTGCTGCCCAAACTCTTTCCTCAAAATTTCCAAAATAAAATCGGGGTAGTTGCAAGGATTTTTAAAAAAAAGCTATCAAAAAAATCTTAGCTTTAAAATTCCATATATAATTAAGGTCACCTACTTACCTGGTACTTTACAATGTATTCATTTTATGCAAAAAAAAAGCCCATCATTGCTGACGGGCTTTTCTCTACTTAAAAAATTAAGTATAAACGTTATTCTAAAAAAGAAATGTATTTTAAAATAAGCGGCAAATCCGAAGAAAATAGCTTATTGAAATGTCATGGTCTAATTTTGAATAAGGTTGGACGGTGTTTAGATTACTTTCACATTAACTGCGTTAAGGCCTTTTTTGCCTTCTTGTAATTCAAACTCGACAGCGTCCCCTTCCTTAATATCGTCAATTAAGCCCGATACGTGTACGAAGTGATCTTTGTCTGCGCCTTCTTCGCTGATGAATCCAAAACCTTTGGTGTCATTGAAGAATTTTACTGTTCCTTTATTCATTGTAAATTTTTAAAAATAATAATATAATAATGCAAAATTAGGCCTAATAAAGTTGGTGGCGTGCTTTTATGAGATTTATATTTAAAAATATATTTTAATTGTTCCGATTGCGTTAGATTTATGGTGGTCATTCGGGCATACCAAACCCCAAATAAATGTTGTCAGCTGTTGGACTTCAACAGCTGACAACACCCATAGATAAAGACATTTTTAAAATTCCGCAATCAATCGCGTCTTCATTTTATTAAATTCCTCTTCCGTAATAATGCCCTGTTCTTTCAACTCCGCTAACTCCTTCAATTTTGACAAAATAATTGCTCCAGAAGTCTCTTTTTTATTCAAATCCAAGATTTCCTCCTTCACAACGTCTTTCGCCGCATCTGTCATCGAGTTCTTCTTTGCTTCCTGTTGCTTCCGCAATTCTTCCGCTACTTTTTTACCTTTTTCAAACTTCTCGGTGTACATTTTTTTCAATCGTTTGGTATCAAAATCAAGAATTGTACCACCCGTTTCGAAATGCAACTTAAATACCTCACCCAAAGCAAAAGTACTCGCGCCTGCCATCGCCGAATTGGCCACACCACCTACAATGCTACCCACAATCGGAATCATTTTCGCCAAACTCGTTCCAGCCAATCGTGCCAAAGTCGCACTTGTCAACGAGCTCACAATTGCCTTGCCTTGAGACTCCGAAAAATCTCTATCATACACTTTGCACAATTGCCGAATCATGTCCAACTGCATCGCGCTTACCGCAAAAATATCTACAATCGGAATCGGAATCAAGCCAAATCCCATAGAAAATAGGATGTGGGTACGAATGACTGAATCGGCGTGTTTGCTGCGTTGTTCATCTGCATTATTCATAAAGTTATCTTTTAAATTGCTTGCTTTATTTTTTAGAAATTTATCTAACATGGTTGAAGTTGGTTTTAGGGAGTAGGCAAATAATAACCTATTCATTTGACAGGATTATCTTTTCGTTTAAGTTTCTTAAACGGAAAGATAGCCTTTGTAAAATTGGATAGTTTATTATTTGCCTACTCCCTATATTAAAAAATTGGTCGATTGGTGGCGCAAGTTTCAGCGTTTTTAAGGTTAAATGCCTGTTTTCTCGACAATTTTATTAGAAATGACGACAAACTTGCCCCAAGCGGTGGGTTTCGGCGACCTCTTGGGTTTGTCCTGCTAAGCTTCTGTGCGCCGTTTACCGTCTACTTTCCACCGGCTAATAATTTTCTCCGCCAAAACTCGCGCATGACCTTCCTTACTTTCAAATGACCATCCTGCAATGTGTGGTGCCAAAACCACATTTTCTGCCTTCACCAAATAATGAAAAGCCGTTGGCAATTCCTCAAAATTCCAAGAATCAAACGACTGTTCTTCATATTCCAAAACATCCAATGCTGCGCCGCGTACTTGGCCAGCTTTCATTTTTTCAACCAAGTCTGCCGTATTCAAAACCAATCCTCGCGCCGTATTGACCACAAAAATATCCTTTTTAAAATTAGTCAAAAATGCTCCATCAATAAAATGAAAATTTCCTTCTTGATACGGAATGTGAATGCTCAAAATATCCGCTTCCGCAAACAGCGTTTCTAAAGAAGCTTCCGTTGCAAATTTATCGCCATATCCCGTTTTAAATTTATCATAAGCGATAACATTTGCTTCAAATCCACTAATCTTTTTGGCAAATGACCGACCCATATTTCCATAGCCCAGAATACCGACGGTTTTGCCTTTGATTTCAATCCCTCGATTGCTTTCGCGTTCCCATTTGCCTTGTCGAATTTGCTGATCAGCACGGACTAAGTTATTGAGCAAAGCTAGGAGCATTCCCAAAGCATGTTCTCCGACGGTATCGCGGCTACCTTCGGGCGAAGTGATGACTTTAATTCCTTGTTGTTTAGCATATTTTACAGCAATATGCTCAATGCCTACACCTTCGCGTGCGACAAATTTCAACCGCTTTCCTTTATTAACAATTGCTTCGTCAATGTTAATTCTACTGCGCAAAATAACGCCGTCATATTCATGCACAATCGCCTCGATTTGCTCTTTAGAATCCGTAAAATTTTCCACACAAATGAATCCCGCTTCCATTAGTTTTTCCTGCAAAACTGGATGAGAAGGATTTAATAATAATATCTTAAATGACATGAGTTGATTGATTTATACACTATGAAGTAAATTTCATTGCATTTTTACAAGGGGATTTTACCCGTTAACAAGCACACCCGAATTGCCGCAGGCAATGCGCACTGTATTTTTTGAAGCTCGAAAACCTTACGATTCTCTCGCTTCTTAAACTTTAAACAAACTTACTTTACAGCGTACTAAGTAACGGTAAAAAAAATAACTCCGCCAACTAACAAGTATTTCTTTTGTCCTTATTTCCCACTTTTGAAACAGTCATTATGTAGAGATAACTTCTATTTCAAAAGTAAACATCTTTTGTCATTTCGACCAAAGTGGAGAAAAAGAATAAAATAAATGTTGTTAGTTGGTGGACTTATTATTTCACCGTTACTAAGCTGCTGAATCAGTTAATGTGCAGCATTAATTCCTAATTCCTAACCATTAAAAGCTCTCCGTCCCGGGCAGCGGCCTTTTCTCAAATTGCTGGACTCCTTCCACATAGATTTCTTCCAATAAAATTTCATTAGAAAAGGGTCGATTTGCCTTTTGTAAAAACAGTCTTAGCGACTCCGCGATTGCCTCATTTTCAATCAAAAAACCATCATGACCATATTTGCTTTGGATGATTTCAAACTGTGCATTAGGAATATGTTTCGCTACTTCGGCCTGTTCACTCACTGGAAAAAGCAAATCAGATTGAACACCAATTACCAAAGTCGGCGCGGTTATTTTCGCCAACGCAGCGGGTACACCACCTCGATTTCTTCCAACATTATGACTATCCATCGCTTTACTCAGCGTAATATACGACCAGGCATCAAACCGTTTTTGTAACTTCATTCCCTGATACCGTTGGTAGGAACTTGCTCTAAAATCATCGTATTTTTCATCGGTATTCTCTGCCTGCGTTGCGCCATAAGTTTGGTAATTTCGATAAGAAAGCATTGCAATTGCGCGAGCAGCTTCCAAGCCTTTTTTACCAGCTTCTATACGTTTGGAGTACAAACTAGGGTCTGCTTCAATCACCATGCGTTGGGCTTCATTGAAAGCAATACCCCAGGG
>JBLHWU010000103.1:0-21843 GCA_047629355.1 Saprospiraceae bacterium
TTGAAGCTCGAAAATCTTGCGATTTTCTCGCTTCTCAACTGTCAAAACATGCAAATATCAATTCATATTATGATTTTTATTTTTTGTCGGGTCAAGTAAAAATCTTTAGACGAAATTTTTTCGATAGTTTTCTTTAAAAATTGATTGAATAGTCCCTCGATTGAAGCCATTTTTAAAAAAAAATAGCAAAAAAGATGTTTGAAAACTATCGAATTAATTAACACGCGTTACTTAATTGGGGTCAAGTCTCAAAGTTATGGTAAAAATCGGGAATATTAAAGCAATGGTAAATAAAAAATGAAGAGAAATCAAAAATGGGCAAATAGTTGTCAAAACATCTAAAATAGAGGATTACCACTAATTTTCTAAATTCTTCAACATCAATCCCCGAACTTTCTCCATCAATTTCGGCAAATCCTTCAATTCCAACCCAGTTGTTTCTATCGGTTTTGACCAAACTACATCCACCACGCCTGGCAATAAATTATAGGCCCCTTTTCCAGAAATTCGCTCAATTCCAACGATGGTTTGTACTGCAATTGGCGTCCCTGTCTGTATCGCTAATCTGAATGCGCCTTTTTGAAAAGGCTGTAACAACTCATCCGTTTGGTTGCGCGTCCCCTCAGGATATAGAAAAATAGAATAGCCTTCTTTCATCGTTTTTTGCAAATATTGAATGCTCTTGCGCCGCGACTCCGCATTGCCTCTATCTACCAAGACACACAGCCGCCGAACAATGAGCCCAAAAATTGGAACTTGCGTTAACTCCTTCTTCGCTAAGTATTTATAAGCTTTTGGAAACGCCATCGCATTCAGCATAAAATCAACATCTGAGACATGATTGCTAACAATAATGTAGGATTGATTGTAGTCGAGTAGCTGGCGTCCATTGATTTTGACCCAAGTAAGCGTCAGGAAAAAATATAGTCGCGTATAGACATGATGAAAAAACCAAATCAAGTGCCGATGCCCGCTTTCTGGTAAAATAAAAAATGCCAATAGGATGAAAGGGATTAAAATCAGCCAAATCAAAAAGAAGACGAGTAAGCCGTAGATTGCCCAGATTTTTCTTAATAAGTTCATTGTCTTGAGTTTTTTACAGAGGAGTTTGAGGGGCAAGACAGATTTTGCAGAAATCTGTCTTACCCCTCAAAAAAAACACTCGCGCTGCCGCAGGCAGTGCGTAATAATTTTATTGAAGCGAGATAATTGATGATTTTTTTCACTCCACAAAATTAACTTATCTCGCTTTCTATTCTTCCCAACCCATCGTTCGCTGGACTGCTTTTTGCCAACCTTTATACAGCTTTGCTTGCTTTTCCTCCTTCATTATTGGTTTAAAAGTAGTATCCAACTGCCAGTTTTTCTTAATTTCCTCTCGTTTCCAAAACCCAACAGCGAAGGCTGCCAAGTATGCTGCACCCAAAGCTGTCGTCTCTACAATTTTAGGACGTTCCACTTCTGTATTCAAAATATCTGCTTGAAATTGCATTAATAAATTATTGTTACTCGCGCCACCATCAACTCGCAAAGTGGTTAACGTCACACCCGAATCTTGTTCCATTGCGGTCAAAACGTCACGCGTTTGATATGCTAAAGATTCCAAAGTAGCTCGAATCAAATGGGCTTTGGATGTTCCACGAGTCAAACCAAAAATTGCCCCTCGGGCATACATGTCCCAATATGGTGCACCTAAACCTGCGAAGGCTGGCACGACGTAAACGCCATCCGTATCTTCGACTTTCATTGCATAAAATTCGGAATCTGGTGCGGAGTCAATCAACTTCAATCCGTCGCGCAACCATTGTATCGCTGCACCCGCAATAAATACGCTGCCTTCGAGTGCATAAGTGATTTTGCCATCGATGCCCCAGGCAATGGTGGTGAGCAATCCATTTTCAGATTTGACGGGTGTTTCGCCAGTATTCATGAGCATAAAACAACCTGTACCATAAGTATTTTTAGCCATCCCTTCTTCATAGCAGGCTTGTCCAAATAAGGCAGCTTGTTGGTCACCTGCGATACCTGCGATTGGAATTTCTCCACCCAAAAGATAAGCCGAAGTTTTGCTATAAATCTCACTGGAGGGTCTTACTTCTGGTAAAATTGCGGCTGGGACCTTCAAGATTTCTAATAACTTTTTATCCCATTTCAATTCTCGAATATTGTACATCAATGTTCGAGAAGCATTGGTATAATCGGTAATGTGGATTTCGCCGCCCGTCAATTTCCAAACCAACCAAGAGTCAATCGTTCCGAATAGCAATTCTCCTTTTTCTGCTTTTTCACGTGCACCTTCCACATTGTCCAATAGCCAGTTGACTTTTGTACCTGAAAAATAGGCGTCTACGACCAAACCAGTATTGTGTTTAATATAATCTTCGTGTCCGTCGGCTTTGAGTTGGTCACAAAAGGAAGCAGTTCGGCGGTCTTGCCAAACGATAGCATTGTGAATTGGTTCGCCTGATTTTTTATCCCAGATGAGGGTGGTTTCGCGTTGGTTGGTGATGCCGATGGCGGCGATTTCAGCGGCGGAAACTTGGTTATTTTTTAAAACATTTTGTGCAACTTCTAATTGCGTTTTCCAAATTTCATTGGCGTTGTGTTCCACCCAGCCTGCTTTTGGAAATATTTGTGTAAATTCTTGTTGCTCACTGGCGAAGATATTGCCATTTTTATCAAACAAAATAGCACGAGAAGAGGTCGTGCCTTGGTCTAAGGCGAGGATATATTTTGGCATAATTGCTTCGTTTTGTGTTGATTGTATTCAAAAGAAGGCAAATATAGCAAAATCAAGTTGGATATTTGGATGTTTAGATATTTGGATGCATTTCAAAATTTTGCACCAATTAAGGAGGTTACTTCAAGTAACCTCCTTAATTTAACTCGCTTACCGAAGAATGAGGTAAACCTGAATATTTAGATTTTTGACACTTCCAAAATTCCAAAAATTTAAAGTTCCAAACTACTATTTCATAATTGTAAAATCTCCATAAACCGTTTCTTTTACTCCATCAATACGTTCGTAAGTTAATTTATAAACATAGACCGCACGCGGCGCGTTTTTACTTCTAAATTGACCATCCCAACCTAAATACAATTGATTTGGTGGGAAATCTTGGCGCGTAAATAGTTGATTGCCCCAACGGTCAAAAATGGTAAAATCGCGGATAATTTCGATGTTTTGTTTAGCAAAAACTGCTAAATAATCATTGTCGCCATCACCATTTGGGGTAAAAACATTCGGTACATAAACCCCATCATCTTTACTAATGAAAATTGTCATGCCATCTTGCGCCGTACAGCCATTTTTATCTTTGACAATGATGCCAACTGAGGTCGTTTCCATCGGTGAAATATAGGGTGCTAAGCAATCGCTACACGAAAGCGCATCTGGATTTATCCATTGATAGGAGATGATATTTGGCGTAACGAGGGCTTGTATTTGAAAACTATCACCGAGTTCTGCTTCAATATTATCAGGCAAAATGACGAGTGGTTCTTCTGGATGTTCTACTAAAACGGTCGTGTCAGTTTTACAACCGTTGACATCTTCTACAACGATGTCAAAAAGACCAGATTCTAAGTTTTGAAAACTTGGTAAATCTATAATTGAGGTAAAAATTTGACCATTGATGTCAAATGTAAAAGGCGCAGTACCGCTTTCGACTCCATCAATATAAATTGCGCCATCGCTATCGCCAAAGCAAGTCACAGAATCCACTTCTAAAAATAGAGCAGTCGGATTCGGTACGACGTTGACCATAAAGGTATCGAAAACTTCGCAAGCATCTTTGTGTACAATGAAAAGGGAAAATTCAGGAATGTTACCATCGGCTGTAATTGACCGCACAGGGCTGCTTGACCCATCATTCCAATTGTACACACAACCCTCACAAGGACTGACGGTGGCATCAACTTCGATTTGTTCGCCTTCACAAATGAACTCAATGTCTGGAAGTTCGGGAGAGAAAATCTGACAACCTGTACGAACAATCCAAGCGTCATTCATTCCTCTGTTGAAACCAGATTTATCTGGACTAACAGCTGATTGAGAATGTCCCCCAATGATATATCCGCCGCCGATAGCCTGAATAATTTTAGTGCAAGAATCTTCTTGGTCGCCACCAAATGATTGGTCCCAGAGTACGTCTCCTACTGAATTTAGATGTAAAATCCAATAATCATTTACACCTAAACTATTCGATGTTTTTGTACCAATAGAATCCGATTCAGAAACGCCAATCACGATATAATTACCCAACTGATTTTGTACGGCAGAGTAGCCCCAATCCAGTTTTTGACCACCATATCTTTTTTCCCAAATCTTATTTCCGTTCTGGTCAATCTTCATCAATAACATATCTTCTGCTCCAAAACCTAGAGAATCAACTGCTTCTTCTCCGACACCCATACCAAAAAACTCATCGGCATCTGTCATTCCAATAATCAAGAAATTATCATCAACCGTCGGAACAATATCCAAAATTGCATCTTGATTCCCGCCACCTTTTGCTTTTTCCCAAAGGATGTTGCCGCTGATGTCAATTTTAAAATAAAACCAATCATTGCCAAAAGCAGGGTCGGTAAAATCCAAGGATTCCCAAGATTCTCCACCAATGATAAAGCCGTTATCAGAAGTACAGACCACCGAGGTAGGTTTGTGTTTTACATCACTGTTGTGGGTATATTTTCTATCCCAGATTATTTCTAAGTTTTCATCCAAATGAAATGCCCACATCTGGGAAGGAGGGAAAGGAAAGGTCAAAAAATCTCCTTGAGCATCATGTTCTTCCGCAATGATTAAATATCGACCGTCAGGTGTTTGCGTAATATTGGCTGCCTCATCGTAATTTGGACTGCCAAAACGCTTTTGCTTTAAAATATTTCCATCAGTATCGACTTTAACTACCCAAATATCGGATGAACCAAAACCCGCAGATTCCATCACTCCATCCATCGGTGAGATTGTAGAAGCTACAAAAACAATATTGCCATCATTAGAACGAATGACATTATGAATGCGGTCAAAACCACTACCACCATAGCGTCTGTCCTTCAAAAATACGCCACTGGTATCTAACCAAATTAGCATCGCATCGCCAGCGCCATAAAAATCACTTGTTAAATCGTAGCTGACTCCAGAGCTTGTATATCCACCAAAAACATATTGGTTTATTTCAGGCAATGGCACAATACCATTCTGTTCTTCCCAAATAGAGCCGCCAACTGTTGTTTCCCACAAAATACCAAATTGTGTAAAAGATAAGAAAGGAATCCCCATAAATACTACAAAAAAGGAGAACCATAAGGGCGTTACCCTTTTATTTTGGTTCATGCTCATAATTTTTGTTTTTTAATTTTTTACAAATGCGACTGACGGCATTTAAATATAAAGTGGGGGGAGGTGAAATTATCATTTCACCTAAGGGAAGATGATAGAGATGTATGTGTCAGACGCTAATTCTTTTTGTTAAAATTTGTTTGGTGGTATAAAGGTATTTCCATTTGTTGAATTTACCAAAAAAAAAAGAGACCCTATATTGCGTTTTAAGGGGGAAACAAGGAAATATCCTGTTTAGTTGTGCAGTGTTCTGCGTAAATATACTGACGAGTTTGTATAGGTAATCGGAGTAGCTGAATTGTTAAATGACTATATTGTGTTAAGCCCAATCAAGGAAAACAATATAGCCATTTAATAATTAAGCCAAGAAATTAATCTCGAATCAGTTCAAAGTCAGTCCGTCGGTTTTTCGATTTTCCTTTCGCAGAATTATTGCTTGCAACTGGTTTGTCTGGTCCATTTCCAATTACAATAATCCGATTGGGTGCAACATTGTGTTCATTTACTAAATACGTTTTTACCGCTTCTGCACGTCTTTTGGACAAAGCTACATTGGAGTCATGATTACCCACATTATCCGTATTTCCTTCAATTCGAATTCGAGAATTACCAAACGCTTTCGCAATATCCACAAACTCCTTGTCGATGATATTTTGTGCATTCGGGTCCAACTGATATTCGCCAGAACGGAAGTTGATACTCACCCGTTTGGTCGCAACGGCTGTTTTCGTTTTCGCTTCTTTATCCGAAATTTTCGTAAAAGATTTCGCTTCCTCAGACGCTTGTTCTGGACCATTTAGCCCTCTAGCACTTTTCACTAAACTAGAATTTGAAATCAATCGCCAGCTTGGTGCAGCGCCTTCAATCACCCCCAATCCGCTATATACAGTATTCATTCGACCATATAATTTTTCACCAGTCACCCCGTTATAATCGCGATTGATACCAAAGAAATTTTCATTATCACCGTGTGTACACAAGCGTACATTATTAATCGCATCGACTGCCCAATCTTCATCAACTCCTTCAAAGTTAGCTGCCAAAATTTTCGCTGCTTTGCGTTTATTTGCTTCGTTGCTATTGATTTCTGCCGCGCCTTTCATCCAACCTTCATATAGTTGTTGCAATTGTTTTCGATTGTTGTCAATGAATTCTTTTTTAGCAAAAAATACATCTGCAATAATGTGCGAAGCCGATTTTGTACTCTGTAAAACCCGTGAACCCGCTACTGCTTCCAAACAAGCTGCATCATCTGGACTCCAAACTACTGCTGCTTCCACCTGCTGATTTTTAAAAGCATCCGCTGCATCGATTGCACTACCAAAGAACGACAATTTGACATCAGATGGCTTCAATCCACCGGCTTCTAATAGCCAAAGTAAGAAAGAGTGAGACGGCGTCAATTCTGCTACCGCAATTTTTTTGCCGCGCAAATCCGAAACCGAATTAATACCTCGTTGCACAACAATCGCGTCACCACCACGGGACCAATCCGCTTGAAAAACCACTTCTGGCTGATATTGCGACAATGCGCCTGCTTCCGTTGGAAATGCGTCAATTGTTGCCCACAACAAATCAACATCGCCTCGTTTCCAAGCTTCTCGAGAAGGAACAAAATCGTCCAATACCTTAAATTCTACCTGAAAACCGTAGTCTTTATAAAATCGCGAGTTTTTGTTCGCTTTGAAGCCTTCGTTGAAATATTGACCACCTGCGTAGCCACCCCAAGTTACCACACCGATTTTGATAATATCATCACTATTGCTTGAATTAGATGCGTTATTATTTGAGTTGTTCGAACTACTATTTCCGTTATTAGTAGTTGTAGATTCATTGCTCGAATTGTCAACGTTTTCTGCCTGGTTTTGCAAATCTCGGCCAGCAGAAGTATTGTCTAAGAGCCATTTCCCACCAAAAACAATCGCCGCTACAATCGCAATGGTTAAAAGTAATTTTGAAAATGGTGTAAGTCGTTTTGCCATGATAAATAAATTAAGATATTTTGAAATTAAGAAAAATCTAAGTTAATGCGAATTGAGCGGGTCACGTTTACTAACCTTTCAAAGTTTAGTAAACGTTTATTACAAGAGCTATTTCGTTAGTAACGATAAAAAAATAACTCCGCCATTTAGACAGGGCAAATTTCCCTCATTTTTCACTTGAAATCAGTCAAAGTATCAACAATTATCCTTCTTTCAAGTAAAAACTGAGAAAAATTATCGACTGTCTAAATGGGGAATTTATTCTTTCACCGTTACTTAATCAAATAGTGAATCATATTGATTCGTATGCGCTGTTTCCCGAACTGCTTGCTTCGCCGGTCGATTCAAATCTAAGACATTTCGTTCACTATTCGCTTGTAGCAACAATTCTTGCTTCTCTTCTCCCAATATTTTTGAAATGCCTTCTTTTTCCCACTTCTCCAACATTTTCAATCCTTCTTCTTCAAAAATGCCGTTTTGCAAATCCACAGAATCCATAAAGTTGGAAGACATATCCATAAATTGCTCCATTTCGCCCACTTTTTGACTCACATCATCCGCAATTGCTTCGAGTGCCATATCAAACATATAGCGTTGGTCTTTGTTACCTGCGATAATGTTCATCGCTGATTTCATTGCACCATGAGACGCGTGAATTGCTTTACGTTCCTGTTCTTTGACCATTACTTGGTCTTTCACATCTTCCTTCAAAATTTCGGAATTCTCGTGCATTTTGGTCAATACCCGATACATGATTTCCATTTTTTTATACAAATCTTCCAGCTTCATGTTTGACTCTTTCAAACGTCCCGCTTTCCGACTTTTCAAAATTACCATGTTGCGCTTATTCGCCTCTTTCGCCTTAGTTGCCAAGTTCAAATTGCTTTTAATCGACTTTTGATTGTTGACAATGACTTCCTTCAATTTGTGCATTTGTCCCCGCAATTTGGCAATTTGCTTGTTCATTTTACCCAAATTATTTTCCAAATCATCAATATATGATTTTAAAATACCAATCGGGTCAATTTGTACAAACATGCCCGTCACCCAACGCATCATGCTCTTGTACATATAGCCTACGAGGGCGCGTGTCTTCGGGTCAAGCACCATATAAATAATAGCGGCTAAGGCAATTAACATGACCGAAAGCCACAAAATAGATTTAGTCGCCGCTAACAATAATGGTAAAAAGCTCACCAATAAATATCCTCCTCCGAGGACTAATCCCCCTAAAAAAATTGCGCCCGTTATTCCTTCGGGTCTTTTCCAAAATGACTTTGGCTTATAGTCGTTCATTTCCATGTAAAAAGTTGTTAGTTGATTTTGTTATTGGTCGATTGAATTTAACGTAACAAAATTTTTGTAAGTTCTCTCGAAGGGGTGGGTTTTTGCTCACCACTTCGGTTTCGTTTGAAACATAAGGTACGAGGTGGGCTTAACCCACTAAGTACCACAGGACAAAATTAGTTTAAATTCTTGTCAATTGTCTTATCCGCAAAGCCTATGAATAGGAATAACCCTGAATGCAATTCGGGGGCATTGAATGAAGCGTAACAATCCTGAAGGGATTGAATAATGCTGATTTATATTCAATTCCTTCAGGGTTGCTGGCATTGTGAGATTTGGCACCACGGATTTTATCCGTGATTATTTATATTTAATCCTTTCAGGATTTTAGGGGAATCGGTTAAAAACTTTGTGATAAAAGATTGAATCATCTATTAATTTTAAAACCTGCTTTTAAAAACTTGTAAATGCCAAAAATGAGCACCATGAAAATGATTAGCACGATAGCTAAACTGCGAAGATTCGCCGAAAACGAAAGAATCATTGGGAATTGAGCAAATATCAAATAACCCAAAATTCCCAAAATAAATACCAATCGAATGATAAAATTCCAATTCATCTTTCTTCTATTTTATTAACCACAAATCTCCGTCCACCGTATGCCGTCCACCGTTTACGGTCACTTAAGATACTCCTTCATATTCCCCACATCTGAGTGAATTTGCGCTACTAATTTATTAAAAGAAGCAATAAAATTATTCTTCGTCGTTTCCACTTTTGCACTTGACGTACTGATTTCACCTTTCAATTTATCAATTTCCTGCTGATGCTGTGTAATTTCTTCCGTCAATCGCTTAATTTGTTCCGCTTTTTCTTGAATCACCGAATCCAACTGCTGAATTTGTCCTTTTTTATTGCCAATTTGTCCTTCGATTTGATTGGCAAGGGCTTTTTCAAACTTATTTTCTTCCTGCTTTAACACATTAATATAGTGTGTCGCCGAATCAATTAGTTTTTGTGGCGTCGCGCCCATCGTTTGCGCCATTGCGAAAGCCGATTGGAATTTCGTTTTTTCATCCATCGGCATCTTCGCCAACGAACTCAACGATTGTTTGTATTCCAAATAATCGAAGCCTTCCATGTTCGCTTTTTCCATCGCCCCCAATAGGACGTCCACAAATTTCGAGGTCACTTTACCGGCTTGTCCAGCGGTAGATTGCTCAATTACAGGATTGTTTTTAGAGGGAACAATGGGTCTAGTACGCGATGTTTGCTCTTTCGTAGCTCCTTTTTGAGCATTTTTTACCAAGGTTGCGTCTTCAACAACAAAAACAGATTTGATATTTTTCCACAAATTTTGACTTGCCATGTAGTATGTCTTAATAAGTTGTGTTGATGTGTTAAAGTTTTTAGGTGTTAATCTATTTCGGAAATAGACGGAGATTAACAGATAAAGACCTCAATACATAAACACGTTTTTAATATAAAGGACGAAGAAAGGATTTAGTTCGCCGCATTTTCAAAACCGTCGATAAACGGTAGGGAAATTTCTACAAAGTAAGAAAAAAAGGATGGATTTTACAAAAAGAATGTTGGAAAGTCTTCCGCTTTGTTGAATTGTCGGGAAGAATAGAGGCGTTGCTTCCGTTTTTGGACAGTTTTTATGTTATTTTTGCCAAAAAAAATAACTGATGTTTCCTTCGTGCAATTTTTAAACGATTAAAATGCGGAACAAATAAATCTCAACTTTTTCCAAAATCTCGTCGTGTTCCTGTGGGATTTTCAAGGGGAAAGAAATTTTTTAAAAAATTTCTTTCCCCTTGAAAATCCCTTCGCGGCGGCTTGGTTTAACTAATATTGAGAAAGATTTCGCAGCGACATCTGTAACATCAATTTTAAGCTAATTTAAATATGAAAACTTTCGACGTTACCATTCCTGTATTAAATGAAGAGGCTACGCTGGCGCAAAATGTCCTGATTTTGCATGAATTTTTGTGGAAGCATTATCCAAATAAAAATCAGTGGAAAATCGTGATTGCGGACAATGGGTCAACCGACCGAACCCTCGAAATTGCCTTGAAATTATCACAACAAAAACCAGAAATTATGGTGGTTGATGTTCCTCGTCGTGGCGTTGGTTTGGCATTGAAGACTTCCTGGGGACAGTCAACAGCAGATATTGTGGGCTATATGGATTTGGACTTGGCGACCGATTTGCCCCATTTTTTGGAGGCTTACGAAAAGATTGCTAAGGAGGATTTTGACTTGGTCTATGCATCGCGTTTGCACGCAAAATCTAAAGTAATTAATCGCCCTTTCAAACGGGAAGTCAGTTCGCGAGTATTTAATTTCATGCTCAAAAAGTATTTAAATGTCAATTTTTCAGACGGCATGTGTGGTTTTAAATGGCTGAAACGAGAATGGTATCCAAAATTATACGCGGCGGGTGCAGATAACGATGGCTGGTTTTTTTCTACAGAATTGTTGACAACTGCGGAATGGTTAGGTGCAAAAACTTACGAATTGCCGGTACAATGGACGGATGATGTGAGCAGTAGTAGAGTAGAAATATTGCCGCTGGCGAAGCGGTATATTGCCGCGATGAAAGAGTTAAAAAAGAAAAAATAAGTTTGAATGCTTAATTTTTTAATGTAAATAACAATGCAATTGCAGTACAAAATAATTTCTCCTATCCTTGGTACAGCCATGTGGGGCTGGACGACGCCTAAAGCAGTAGCTTTTGAGTTACTCGATAAATTTTACGAACGTGGGTTTCGAGAAGTGGATGGTGCGACGAATTATCCCATTAATAAAAACGCGAGTGATTGGCGAGCGGCTGAAAAAATATTGCTCGAATGGATAACTGCGCACGGGGTTGATGATTTGAAAATTATGATGAAAGTTGGTAGTTTGAATAATATGAAAACGCCTGACCACAATTTAACCAAATCGTTCCTATTGATGAATTTTGAAGAGTATCATTCTATGTTTGGCAACAACTTGAGGACTTGGATGATTCATTGGGACAATCGAGCGGATAAAAGTGCCATTTTAGAAACTTTTGAAATGTTACAAATCGCTGTAAATCAGGGGTTTAATGTTGGTTTTTCAGGTGTAAAAAATCCAGAAATTTACGCGGACTTAAATAGAGAATTTAACTTTGATTTTCGCATTCAAATTAAGCACAATCTGCTGCATTCTGACTATGAAAAATACGAAGCTTTTCATGGGAAACGAAGGTTTATTACCTATGGTATCAACGCAGGTGGCATCAAATTAGACTCACAAAATTATCATCAAAATAGCTCTCTCAAAGCGCGGGCAGCAGACTGGAACCCACCGATGCCAATTTTGCAAAAAGCACAGGAAGCTATCAATCTTGCCAATCAAAATACGGCTCGCCCTTCCTTGTCTACATTCAATGAATTGGGAATGATTTATGCCTTTTATCATGCCGATATTGCTGGGATTTTATTAGGGACTTCGCGGTTGGAACAGTTGACTGGAAGCCTTGATTTTATGCAGCAAATGCAAGAATACGATTATAGTGAGATTTTTGAAAAATTGAGGAAATAATCGATTTCTGTTGGAAAAAGTAATATTTTTCACATAAAAGGGGCATTTTTTATCATTAGTGACTTTTTAGACTAAAAAGGAATGATTTTTGTCCCTAAATTACTCATAATCTAATGTTATTATTTATATCATTTAATGACTTATTCGAGAAGCTTTTAAATCTTTTAATCATTTTTTCTGAAATAATTCCCTCCATTTTTTATTAGAAATGATGAAAGAATAAATTGACATTTTTTGTTATCTTTTTTGTCCTTATTTTTTACTTTGAAATTGCTTATTATATGAACATTAATCGCACTTTCAACGCAAAAACTAAGACCAAAAGAAATTACCCAGAAATGTCAATTTATTTTTTCTCATTTCTTAAAGATGTATCCATTTTTTTCATCTTTAGTATTCCTCCCAATTTTACAGATTGATTTCTTGATTTGGCTATCCTTGTTCTAAGTATAGAGATTATTACCTCCCAACTGGTTTTACTCATTACAATTTTTTACGGATGAATTCTACACAAAAAATTACTTTAGGTACTTGCCTAATCATCATTGGATATTTTTCGATTAATTGCTACAATGAAAGGATGGGTATTGAAAATAGTTATCCTGCGCCTACCGAATTGACCAAGGTTCGGGAAGGTCAAGTTGAAGGACAAACGGAAGGAAATCCACGGGAGGAATGGCAAGAAATGATGCACCGAACAGCACCCAATACGGATTGGCGGTCGATTGAAAAAGAGAATATGTTGGCGACTTATCGACACCGAAAAGAATTGACATCTCAAGTTAGTAATCGAATCGTAGAATCATTGGCAGACGGAAATGTAACGGGCGAATGGTCAGAGAAAGGGAGCAAAAATCAGGCTGGAAACCTGACAGCTGTTGATTTTGATTCGGTAACAGATGAAGTATTTGCCATCGCTCCGGGTGGAACAATTTGGAAAAGTGATTTAGTAACGTCTAATTGGATAACACTTAATGATGATTTACTGTTTGATTCAAAAATCTTACAAATAACTTATGTTGGTGCTAACCGTCGAATTATTTCTGCGATTGGCAAAGACATTTATTATTCGGATAATGATGGGATAAATTGGACGGCTGCTGGCGGAATTAGCTATGATCAAGCCTGGGGAAATCCGGTTAAAATAATGAAAGTTAATGATGCTAATAATACCATTTTTTATTTGGTAAAAACATGGGACAATACCGCTTGGCAAGGACAGATTTGGCTTTACGCTTCTATCGATAACGGAACTAATTTTTCTAAAATTCACACTTTTACCCATAGCAATGAAAATAATATAGATTTTTGGACACCCTTTAATAATAGCACCGCTTTCTTGTTAGACCAAGATTCTCAGCTGTATCATTTCAATGCTTTGGGGCTTACTTTGCTGCAAGCTACTTCGTTAACGAGCAATACTTGGCGACGATTAACGGGAAGTGAAGCAAGTGGTTCACTGGTTTTATATGTGATGCTTAATAAAAAAGATATCTATAAATCAAGCAATAATGGGGTCTCCTGGGCATTGACGGGAAGTACTAATAAAAGTGCTTGGGATGTTGGGATTGAAGCGTCTCCTTGGAATTCCGATAATATTTTCGCGGGAGAAGTTGATCTTTCTCGCTCTGCCAATGGTGGCACAACGTGGACTGCTGTCAATTATTGGTATCAATATTATTCAAATATTGACCGACTTCATGCAGATATTATTACGATGGGCATGTATGAAAAATCGGATGGAACTCCTTTTATATTGGTAGGAAATCACGGTGGTTTGCATGTTTCTTATGATGAATTGCAGAATACCGAAAATATTTCAAAATTAAATCTGAACAATGCTGAATATTACGATGTGCGGACGGACCCGAATAATTCCAGCTACATCTATGCAGGCTCGCAAGACCAAGGTTGGCAAAGAACTAGTAATGGAAATATTCCTGGAGCTAGCAGTTTTACTCAGGTCATTTCGGGCGATTATGGACATCTTTGTTTGACCAATAATGGGCAGAGTTTGTGGACCGTTTATCCTTTTGGGAATATTAATTTTTATGAAAATGCACAGACAGGATATAGCAATGCTCTAGTAAATTTGGATGGAACGGATTATCCAGTGAGCAATTGGATTTGGCCAACGGCTGAAACTTACAACACTGCGTCTAATGATATTTACGTGGCTGGCGGTGATATTAACGGAGGGGCAGGAGCACATTTAATCACCTTGTCGGCAGTAGAATCATCTGGTGGCAGTTGGTCGATTAGCAAAAGCCAATTTGCTTATGATTTTAAAGTCAATTCTACGACAGGAACTGGAACTATATCTTCAATTGAACCTTCTTATATTGATTCAAATCGTATTTATGTAGGCATGTCAGATGGTTCTTTTTTTTATACAAACGATGGCGGTACAAGTTGGTCTAAATCGGCGAATATCGTACCTGGTCAGTTTTATCTATACGGGGCGAGTATTTATGCTTCCAAATTTGATGCTGATTTGGTCTGGATGGCAGGCAGTGGCTACAACAATTCGTCAGTTTATAAATCAACAGATGGTGGTCAAACTTTCACCGCAATGGCAACCGGATTACCGAATACTTTAGTGCATGAAATCACTGCCAATACTGATGAAACCTTGCTATTTGCAGCCGCAGAATCTGGCGCATATGTGTACGTAGCAGCACAAGACACTTGGTACGATTTGATGGGCGTATCTGCTCCGCAACAGAAATATTATTCCGTAGAATATGTCAATAGTAACAATTTGGTTCGATATGGTACGTATGGTCGGGGCATCTGGGATTTTTCAATTGCAGCACAGCCCGTTTTGCCAGTAGAGTGGTTATCTTTTGATGCAGAGGTAATTGATAATGAGCGTATTGTATTAAATTGGGCAACGGCCTCTGAATTTGAAAATGACTATTTTTCTATTCAAAGAAGTGTGGATGGAAAGTCTTTTGAAACCATTGAAGAAGTAGCGTCTTTGGGAGAAGCTGCGGTAGAACAGGGCTATGAACTTACGGATCAATTTCCACTTTTAGGAAACAATTATTATCGTTTAAAGCAAGTCGATAGAAATGGTGAATTTGAATATTCTGAAATAGAATTAGGCGTTATCACAGGTGACCAACCGACGGTGGCTATTTATCCAAACCCAGTAGCAAGCGGGGAACATTTGCAAGTAAAAATTTCTAAACAAGGCGTTTATAACTATTCCATTTTTAGTTCAAATGGTCAAAAAATAAAATCTGCGTCCATCGAAGAAAATGGGGAAATTGAAATATCAGAAATGCCTGCGGGTAGTTATTTCTATCAAATAAATACGAAAAAGAATGACGCTCAATTTAGTGGAAAATTAATGGTTTCGCCAAAATAAAGGAAGGCGAAATAAATAAAGTTAGATTCTTGAGAGAGCGGTTTTGTTCTTCCTTTTTGCTTTGAAAGTGCTAATGTAAGTCTCGTTGCATTTTTCCATGGGGATTTTAAGGGATAAGAACGGTTTGTACAAACCGTTCTTATCCCTTAAAAAGCACACCCGCATTGCCGCAGGCAATGCACACTGTATGTTTTGAAGCTCGAAAATCTTACAGTTTTTTCCGCTTCTCCTATTTAAAACAAAATTCCTTTACAGTTGAGTCTACTCCGTACAGTACATTTTTAGAAAATTAGATATCATTTGAACTATTTTTAAATGCATAAAATATTGATTATCTTGGTTCTTTGACAAATCCAGTGAACTGTAAGTTTGTTCTTAATTTAAGAAAGGGAGTTTGAGGGACAAAATGGTTTTGCAAAAACCGTTTTTGTCCCTCAAAACCCTACCCGCGCTGCCGCAGGTAGCGCGCACTGTGTTTCTTGAAGCTCGAAAATCTTACGATTTTCTCGCGTCTTAAAATTTAAAGAATACTTTATTCCACGGGATTTGTCAAAGAACCATTATTTTTTATTAAATATAAAAATTATATAGGTGTCGTTAAATAATTTATAAAGCGACTTTCTGGAGTAGACTCACCGTTACTAGCTAAAACGGTCAAAAGGCAGATTATTTCCTTATCAGAAGTCAGCTCTTTCTTACTTGGATTTCCGATTTCTGACCGCAAAGCAGTCTGACTTCTGACTTCTCCTTTGTATTTCCCATCTTTTTTCTCATATTTGTCCTAACAAACACCTCAAATGATGAAGTATACGCTCATATTGTTAGGATTATTATTCTGTGTTCCGACCGCAATTTTTACACAAGAAATTTATTTGCAAAATGCCTCCTTTGAGGATAAAATTGCTCAAAATGTCATTCCGACAAGTTGGCTAGATTGTGGTGTATCTGAACGGTTGCGCCCTGATATTGAATCGTGGGAAGTGAAGCGGTATTTGAGAAGAAATCAACCAATCCATTTACCTGATGCGATAGAAGGAGCGACTTATTTATCATTATACACCGATATGTCACGAAATTCGAGTGCCATCGGACAAGAATTATCTGCACCATTAGAGGCCGGAAAGTGCTATTTTTTTAATATTTATGCTTGCTTTGTTTTGACGCCCAAGCCGCATTCAGATGTCAAGCGTCCGAAGGATTTTGAACCCTTACAATTGCAGATTTGGGGAAGCAACTCATTAGAAGAACGAGGTGAATTGTTAGCAGAATCACTTGTTATTCGCAGTTTTGGCTGGGCAAAAGAAAAGTTTATTTTAGAGCCGCTACAAAATTGGAAATACTTTATTTTAACCGTATCTTCCGAGGAAATTTCAAATGAACCGGTTGATGGTAAAATTTTGTTAGACAATGCTTCTCCAATTATCGGTGTAAATTGTGAAACGGTTGATTTTGAAACAGGGGAATTAATTAGTGACGAATATGACCCGCAGTACAACTATCCTGAATATTTGCAGCACTTTCTATCAGATAATTGGGACAGGCCGCTATTTGAAAAAGAGGGAACGGAATTGACTTTAGGCGCTGAATTGCTTTTTGAAGAAATTGCGCAGACGACCGCTGAAGCTCAATATTATCGCATTTATTTTGCGATTAAAGACCACAATGACCTTGGTAATGCTCGCGTTGCCACGTTAAAAAACCTGCTGAAGTCAGCTGGCTTGAAAGGTCGATTTTTTCACACGCAAACCATCATGACGTCAGATTATAAAAAAGAATGGCTGGCTAAAAATGGGGAAGTTTGGGTAAGGATAGTGGTGATTTGACAAATTAAAAAACAGTTTTTTACGTAGGGGAGGCCCCTAGTAACATCTGTGGTGGATATGATGCAGTAAACGTAGTTCATCAAAATCTTCGCACACAACTAAAAACGAAACTAAAGTTTATGAAAATAAAACTTCTATTCCTTCTTTTTTTTGGTACTTGTTTAACCACAAATGCCCAAGACTACATCCAATTGCAAAATCCCTCATTTGAGGACGCACCCGGAGCCGCACAGACTCCGATGGGCTGGCAGGATTGCGGAATTGGCATCGAAAGCCCACCCGATATTCACGCATCCGTGAACCAAACGATTTTTGGCGTCAGTCACCCCGCCTATCATGGCAACACCTATATCGGTATGGTCGTTCGCGAAAATGATACTTGGGAAGCAATTGGACAAAAATTACCCGTACCGATGCAAGGTGGGGAGTGCTATATCTTTAATATTTTTCTGGCAACTTCAGGCGACTATCAAAGTCCTACGCGCTTGTCAAAAGAATTGACTTTTTTTAAAAATCCAGCGGTTATCACGATTTGGGGCGGATATGATTATTGCGATAGAATGGAATTGTTGGCACAATCACCGCCGATTAAAAACTTTGATTGGCAAGATTATCAGTTCTTTTTTCAACCCGCTAAAACCTATACCCATATTATCATCGAAGCCTATTTTGGCGGTAATGATGGCGTCGCTTACAACGGAAATGTATTGCTTGATTTGGCGTCTCCTTTGACGATTGCCAATTGTGAAACGGGCGTTGAAACCTTGACAGCCATTGATAGTGAGATAGTTATTGAACCAAAGGTGAAACCTAAAGCAGAACGTTTGCAAACACTTCCACAATTGGAGCAACTGATTGAAGCGAGTCTGCCACAGTTGGTTTTTGGATTAAATGAAAATCAACTGAAAAAAGAAGTGGCTGCTGTTTTAACCAAAATAGGACAAGCCAAACTTGATTTTTCGCGTTATCGGTTGGAAATTTCTATTAAGAACAATCCAGCAGAATCGACAAAGCTACGGATTCAAAATATGAAAGATATTTTGTTGAAAGATAAATTGCCGGCGACGAGTTTCCGCATTTATCCAGAGCGGGTTTCTGATAAAGAAAAAACGTGGGTCGGAGAGAATGCAGATTTAAAAATCGGCTTACGAGACCGTTTAAGTACGCTTAAGTAATATGTAAGTAAAAACGATTCAATAACTTGGGCCATTATGCTTGTCCTTTTCCCTTTAAAAAAACACAAAAAATAGTTCCGTAACGAAGGCTATGCAACGATTTTTTGAATTCTTTAAAAGAAAAAATTACGGCGCATTATGGTCCAACTTATTAAATCGTTTTTACTAAGATTTACTTTTCAGATTTTTTATCCGCACTTTTCTTTGCCAATACTTCTTTCCATTCTTTGATAGACGCATCATTACGACGAACGTAATCTTTGTTATCTTCTTTCATCGCCATTTCTTTTGACCGTTCAGCTGCTGCGATTGCGTCAATGTGTTTGCCCATATCCGCTAAGATTTGAGATTCCAAACGCAATTGCCAATATTTAGCATCCATTTCGTTCGCTTTTTGAATCCACTCTAGTGCCTGTGCATCGGCTTTATCATTATCATAGTAGTAGCGAGCTGCTCCGTAGAAATCACCACGAGCAGGACCGCCCATTACTTTTTTGATGTCTGCTTCTACTTTAGAATCAACCTCCACTTCGAAAGGAATTCCAACCATAGTATTTTCCCAAATCAATGCCAAGTGAGCCGTATTACCTTTCATGTCACCAATATTAATGAGGAAAGATTCTACGTTTATGTTCATTTTTACAGGCTTTGCATCTACTGCTAACACTGGTGTTTTGTCTTTATAGCTTGACCAGCTTCCTTTGTCATATTTGTGGAAGTGGATATTCCAAACAGTCGCACCTGGTTTTGATAATAAGGCGTAAGAACCAGCTTTCAAGTCTTTTCCAGCAACTTTTACATCGTCAGAAAATGTCACTTTAGTTGCAGAGTTCGCACCTGTTCGCCACATTTCACCGTAAGGAACTAAGCCGTCAGCAGCGAAAATTTTTCGTCCTTTTGCACTTGGTCGAGAGTATTCAACAGTTACTGTAGTCAAACCAACTTCTTGTTCCATTTTGGAAGAAGGTGACGCCGCAGGAGTGTTGATTTGGGCAGTCATGGTCAAAGTTGCAATCGCAATCGCAAAAATTGTAAGCAATCCTTTTTTCATGTTATATGAATTTGTTTTTTGATTAGAAATCAGTTAAAATGAATGCAAATTTACACTTAATTCTATGAAATGGGAAATGAAGTATAAACATCATAAAAATGTTTAACATTTATTTAAGTAGGATGTTTAATTGATACTACTTTTTAGTGCTTAGAATGTCTTCTAAAAAGACTTTCCCCCTCTCTCGCTTAGAGGTTACGTTTCTTTTTTCTAGAAAAAATCCAATCAATTGATTGGGCTTTTTGTTCATTTTTATTTCTTCTATAACCAATTTTTCTTTTTAGGAAATTCCGTTTTCAACGAATACTTCTTTCACTTCAAGAGTTAAATTAGCTGTTGGCTCTTTAATCGCTTTTTCAGTACAAGGTTTGGATGCTGGTATTGAGGATTTTTCTATTGGAATAATTTCGTTTTTCTTTTCTTTTCTAAAATTACTTTTTAAATTTAAAAAAAAGTTTTCATAATATTTGAATGACCAATGCGCCATTAAAATCGTCAGACCAATTGTCAATAAGTTAATCGCAATGATGACCCCAATAGCTGGCAACACCACTTCTCCTTGTAATTTTGTAAAAATGAAAAGCACCAAATTCACCACAATCATGTGGTACATATAAACGCCGTAGCTAATTTTTCCTAAATAAATCCACGCGTGATTTTTTATGATAAAAATAGGATTTGGATTGCGGCTAATATTTAAAACAAACAGACCAAAAATTAGCATACTGGCAAAATGGGACAAAGCTTCGGGCATTAATTTAAAGGCATTTGTTAGAAAATAAATACCGACAATTCCTGTCAAAAGGTATTGTAGTGGTTGATTTAGAAGTAACCACTTATCCTTACCTTGATGGTTTAAAACAGACAGTAAACCACCAAAAGAAAAATAGAAAAATAACATGTGGTATTTTGCAAAAAACGGATAAGGTTCAAAAAAGTAAACCAAAAATAAGATAAGTGAGAAGCCTAATAAAAACGGAACAAACCGTTTCTTCGCTAAAAAATACGATACGGGGGCAATCAATAAATAAAATTGTTCTTCAATACCAATCGACCATAAAACATTCAGAATTCCACCTGGATCAAATAGGACTTGAAAGACATTCGGTAAAAAGGCAACACAAAGGAAAACCCCAGTCAACAAATCATAATTCGTCTCATAAGGAACCATTGCCGCTGGTAATATCGAATGATAAAAGTAAAAACCAAAAATTAACACGAAATAATAGACTGGATATATTCGTAAGATTCGACGCAAATAGAAATTCTTGATGCTAATCGTTCCCGTTTTTTCTTTCTCTGCAAATAGCGACCGAATAATCAAGAATCCACTCAAGGTAAAGAATACAAATACCGCTTCCGGCCCTTTGTGAAAAATTGGTAGTGCATTAAATGCTGGCAATCCGACCGTCCGCGAAATAGTAGGAATATGGTAAATCACAACCATTAACGCCAATAAAAACCGAAGTGGGTCTAAATTTGGAAATTTCTTTGACATCTAATAAACATTATATCATCAACTCTTTGCCATTGGCAAAAGCTTCTCTTATTTTTTGAAAAAATAACGGTGTTTAACGTGTCTTCAATAGAACTATTTCTAAAAGGGAGTTAGAACACGGGGAGGGTTTCTATGCAAAACTAACTTTTTGAGCAAAGAAATCACAATTTTTAGCTCTTTATTTTTTGTTTTCAATGGGAGTTTAGAACTTCACCCTTCAATTTCAGTAAAATAACAGAACGTACAATGACGAATCAACAAATAGAATTAGCCTTATCTGGATTGTTTAAACAGTGGGCGGGGGAATCTCCAACGCTCATTTTACCACTTCCACCGAGTGCATCGCCCCGCATTTATTACCGATTATCATCGAAAAATAAGGTAGCTGTGGGTGCGTATAATTTAGATAAAAAAGAGAACATCGCCTTTTTATCTTTCTCTAAGCATTTTAAAGAAAAAGGTATGCCTGTTCCAGAAATCTATGCAGAAGATTTGAAGCAAAATATTTATTTACAAGAAGATTTGGGCGCAACAACATTGTATAGCTATTTGCTAAAAAAAGGAGCGTTATTCCCTGATTATTTGGTGCAGATTTATAAAAAAGTCGTTGAACAATTGGCTCATTTACAAATTGAAGGAAGTCAAGGTTTAGACTATTCTGTATGTTACCCACGTGAACATTTTGATAAACAATCCATGCTTTGGGATTTTAATACCTTCAAATATTATTTTTT
>JBLHWU010000104.1:0-21799 GCA_047629355.1 Saprospiraceae bacterium
TTTGAGGTAGAAAAACGTTTTTGCAAAACCGTTTTTCTCCCTCAAACTCCCTTTGTTAAAACGTATCCACAGTTTTCACCGTAGTGCCAATTTATTAGTTGTTATTGCCTTATATTAGTAATTTCTAGAGTGTAACCTACGGAGTGGTTTGAACCCGCCTCGTGGGTTTGACTCTTTTACTCTACTTAAAAACCAAATAAAAATCCTCCTCTTTCAAAATTTTCTTCACCAATTTCCGAAAGGCTTTATAGTCATCTGCTGACAATTTTTCGCGTTTGTTTTCTACGGTCCGCTTAATCTTCATTTTCGTATCAGATAACTTTTCAACCGTCAAATTATAATTGAAAAACGACATCTCATGCGACAAATCAGAAGGCACTTCCGTCCACTTCATACCTTCTGGTAATTCGTAAGTCATTTCGGTCTCATACACATCGTTTTGGTCATATTCCCACTGCAAAAAATCATAGGCCCGGTCTTCTTCCGCAAAGGTTTCTTTGTCCATGAAACCTTCAAAAAAAGCAGGACTAATTGCCCGAAAACCACCGATAGAAATAATGGCACCTTCCAATTTAAAATCAGTGGTCAGCCTTAAAGTATTGGATTGATTCCCCAAATTTTCAAAAGCAAAATCATTAACAACAACTGAATTCGTAAAGTAGGAACCAGTTACACTATTTATCCGTTCTTTGAGTTCATCATTGGTCAAACCGGTGAAGTAGTAGCGATAATCTGACGCTCCAATTCCCGTTACTAAGACATCTGAACTAAGCTGCATTTCTTCCTCGCCCACTTTAATCGTAGTTTTTCGTTGGATGGTATTTTTGACACTTTTTCGCGCTGGAATCGTTATTAATTCCTCGCCAAATTGCTCCTCCTTTGTATTTGGAATCACCAGTCCTTGTGCATTTTTAACGGTCTGTGGCAAATAACCAAACGGCAGTTTCGAATCCGTCAATTCTTGAAAAATAACTTCATCAGACAAGTTAATTTTAATGATACAGTGGTCAAAGTCAGTAGTCGGCAGCGGCATGTTATTCTCACCATTCAAACGCGTATTGACTAACACCAAATTAGTATTTAATCCTGCTTTTCGCGCCAACGTATGATACAATACTGACAGGTCCTTGCAATCCCCCAATTGCGTACTAATCGTCGTCATCGGCTTTTGTGGAATATACCCATTTTGTCGAAATGGCAAGGAACTGTAATGGATATTTTCACTGATGTACTTATAAATTAGCTCCGCTTTTTCCATCTCGGTAGTCGCTTTTTCCTCCGCAAAAATTTCCTCGTAAATATTGTCCAAATTATACCCTTCTTCCGCCTGCGTCAGCGACAAATCTTGATACCAATCTGCAATTTCTTGCCAATCTTTCACAGTAGAAATAAACACCAACTGCCCAACTTCTGACAAGGATGGCATGTAATTTTCAAACTCCAGCTTTTTCGGGTTCTCAACACTCCAAGTATAAATATCGTAGTCGTCTTTGGTCTCTTTTTTCGGTTCTAAATTGAAATTTCGATATTCAGTATAAAATTTAAAGTCCTTCGGCACTATCAGCCGAAAAGTAGATTCTTTCGTAGGGTAATAATCATTGAATGACCAATCTGTCCAAAATTCTTTTCGCAATTTCCCACCCGTATAGGTTTCAATTTTATACTCAATAAAAATCGCATCACCAATCTCCAAACTCGGAAAAACTATCTTTCCACCATTCTGTTCTGCCTTGATTTTTTTCATGCCTTTTTTTACCACTTCTGCTTTCAAAATATTAAGTCGCTGCGAACTAGTTCTATCAATATTCGCTTCTTTCCAATTTTCAATCCCGGCTTCATTGATGATTTTTATTGCTACTCGACTATATAAAACATTCGCCCCCTCTTCAAAAACGACTTGATTGGCTTCATTAAAAATGTATTCATAATTTTCATCCAAAGGCGACGCTGCCACCAAGGATTTTTCAATCGTTTCATAAGTATCTTCTCTTTTAAAAAAATTATCCAATGGCTTTTGTCCTTTCAATTCGCGCACTATTTCCCGAGCATCGAACTTATTAGGAGAAAATGAAATCGCCTTTTCAAACGCGAAAATCGCCTCCTGTTTTCTATCCAAAGCTTTTAAAATATAGCCCTTTTCTTCCCAATATTTTCCATAATACGGCATGTTGTTTAAAATATGATTAACCAACTTTAAGGCGCGGTCGTAATCCTGCAATTTGAAAGCAAAATTTGCCGCGTTTGCCACAAATTCTCTTTCATAAGGATAGTCTTCCACCCGTTTAAAAATCAACTCTTCTGCTGCTTCCTGATTGCCCATTTCCTGATATTCCTGAATCAAACTACTTTCCAATGCCACATTATAATGATCCTTTAAATGTTTCAAAACTACTTCTACACCCGCATTTTTATCACCTTTAAACGTTTTTTCCACCCTTGATTTTAACTCGACAAATTTACCATTATCAGGATATAATTCATAGCCTTTATTGACGACATCCACCAATTTTACATACTCCTTCATACGTCCCAAATAATCAATTTGGTAATCCAAATAAGTCATGGAATTTTCGCCATCAAACGCTTTTAGTTTATCCAATTGTTGCTTCGCTTCGGGCAAATTATCATTGTTAATCGCTTCGTTGTAATCGTAAATCGCAAAAAAGTAAGAATCGCTATCCAATTCCCGAAATTTCTCAATGCTTTCCACCAACCGCGTTCTATCTGCAATAGCTGAATAACACTGCATCAAATAAAATTCTAAAAACAGATTATCCGGATACATTTTCTGGGCTTCCTCCTGAATATCAATCGCTTTATTAAATTTATTGCTCCGATAATACGTCTGTCCTAAAAGCACATAATTTATCAAACTCTTTGGTTCTTCTTTTATCTTTTTTTGAAAAAATGCTTCCGCAAAATGAGGGATTTCCGTCACTTCGCCAATAGATTCCGAGCTGTTGTATCCCTGATATTCACTCGAAGAAGTATAGCCTTCCAAAGGTTTCAACTTTTCATCCATCAGACGCACAATGAAATTAGGATAATTCGTTTTGTAAGTAAAACCCAACTGCACTAAAATACGAGATACTCCTTTCGGCAAATTTAAAGATACTGTTTGCAAATCCATATCCGTCCGTAAATTTTCCTTTTGGGTAATCACCAATTTATCATTCACCCAAACCTTCAAACTCCCCGTTTCCCCTGCTGCCAAAATAATTTTCCGCGCTTCCGAATTGTCCACAAAAGTCTGCGCATAAATGACTGCCTGGTCTTCTTCAAACAGGTTATTCGTCGCAATGTACGGCTGGTCATTCGCATATTTGGGCATGTACCATCCAATGTCCGCTTCGGTCATCGACTTAAATTGCGCATCCGATTTCGGCTGATTTTGTGGAGCGTATCTCTTATCAAAACCACCCCCGTTGGAGTTGTCAAACGGACCAGTCAATTGCCATTTTCTCAGGTCACGAATATTTCTCCACAATTCCAGTGATTTTGGATAATTTAACCTCATTTGTTCCGCAATACCCATATAATATTCAACCGAATTTTTGACGCTATAATTCATTTTTGGATTGGCAATCAGCCCATTAAAAAACGCTTCTTGCGACTTTTCACTAAGGTCAAATCCGTCTTGCACACCGCCAGTATTCCACATAGCAAACACATAAGGCGAAGGATTTTCCATCGCGTCAACTGCAGTCGAAAAAAGCGACAGATTCTCCTTATCTCGATTTTCCACCACATTAAGCGTCATCAGTGCTATGGTGGCATCGGTACAAAATTCTTTTTTATTGATTAGCTTATTTAAAAGTTTTCGCGCACCTTCATTGTCTTTATTTTCGAGTTTTTCCCAAACAGGCGTCAATGGAGATTGAGCATAAGAAATAGTAGATAGACCTAAGAAAAGGCAACACAAAATACGATAAAGCATGGCTTTTTTGTTTATCTCCCAAACTTTAAGGAACGCAAAATAAATAACTTCAGACTCTTGATAGCAAAACCTTGCGCTCAAGAGTATAAACTTATTTATTTCGCGTTCCCAATCAGGACGAGAGCGCGTTAAAAACTTGGGAAATTGTCTAAAAAATATCTGTTGAGGCGATTCGACAACTTCTAAGTCTCGGAGACTGTAGTTGTAAAAATATTAAAATTATTTATTTATAAAAATTAGCAGTCATTTTTTTATAAAAAACACCTACTTTTACTCCTTTTTTTTTACCTAAATTATGAACAATGAATAAAATACTGTCCCTATTTACAGTCCTACTTCTCTTAATCACCACCAACCTCAATGCCCAAGATTATCCAAAAATGGAAGCTGACCCTTTTGATTTTGGTAAAATGTGGACGTTTGAACACGCCCCATTGGATTATTTTGAAAAGACTTATGGCTTTCGTCCCACGGAAGAATGGTTGACCAAAGCACGCATGGCTTCTTTGCGTTTTTCAGGCTATTGTTCGGCATCTTTTATCTCTCCGAATGGCTTAGTTTTGACTAACTTTCACTGTTCGCATGGAGAAGTTGGAAAAGTAATGAAAGATGGAGAAGATTTTGACAAAACGGGCTTTTACGCTAAAAAGCAAAGCGATGAACGCCGTGTAGAAGGTTTGTTTGTTAAACAATTGGCACAAATCGCGGACATCACCGATTTTGTCAAAGGCTACACCAATCAAGCAACTTCAGATGATGATTTTAAAATCAAGCAAACTGAAGCTTTTGAAGCCGCTAAAAATGACTACCTCAATAAAGACGCTTGGAAGGGCTTAGAACTCGAACCGGTTACCTATTATAATGGTGGGAAATATTCGCTATACGGCTACAAACGCTACACTGACGTACGCTTGGTCTTGATTCCTGAATTGGATTTGGGACTCTACGGCGGTGACCCTGACAACTTTACTTACCCACGATATAGCCTTGATTTCACCTTATGGCGTGTCTATGGCGACGATGGTAAACCATTGAATACCAAGGAAATGCACTTTGAAGTCAATACAGATGGTATCCAAGAAGGCACAAATGTATTTTTGGTTGGAAATCCTGGCAGCACCGAGCGATACCGTACAGTTAAGCAGTTGGAATATGACCGCGATTACCGCTATAATATTTTCATCGAGATGTTGGCAAATCGCAAAGAAATCTTGGAAGGCGAGTACGAAAAGAACCCTTCGCACGAAGCTAAGTCCATGATTCTAAACTTTGCAAATAGTATCAAAGCCATCAACGGAATCATCGGCGGGATGAATAATCCGAAGCTGATGGGCAAGAAATTAGCCGTTGAAAACGAAGTAAAATCGAAGTCTACTGCCGTGAAGAATGGCAATGATTATTGGAAAGAATTGGGCAATGAAATAGATGCGTTGAAGCCTTACGCGATGGAAAACCGGTTGCTTGCACCGTCGCAATTGGCAGGTTCTGCAATGTTGTTGGCGCACTTCACTTCGCGGTACCGAGAGACGAAAGAAAATGGTGGTTCGCAAGAGGATTTGGATGCGTTGAAAGAACAAATCATGACAATGGCAAAGAAATTAAACGACCCTGTGGAAGAGAAATATTTGTCTGCTTTATTAGGCGAGTTGAAGAAATACGCGAAAAAAGACGATAAGTATGTCGGCAAAATTTTAAGTGACGACAGCCCAGAAGTTGCCGCGAGACGGATTTTGGAAAAAACGAAATTTACCAATGAAAAGAAGTTGGCTAAATTACTCGATGGCAAGACAAAAAAATTGGAAAAGAACCGCGACCCAATTTTAGAAATGTCGAACGTACTTGTCCCTAAATATCTGGAAGCAACCACTAAATTTAAAGCTTCTAAAGCCAAACGGGACGGCTTACAAGAAAAAATTGGTGGTGAAATTTTTAAAGTATATGGCTTATCGATTCCACCCGATGCAACATTTACACTTCGATTGGCCGATGGTGTAGTAAAAGGCTATGATTATAATGGAACGACTGCGCCTTACAAAACGACTTACTTCGGTTTATACGACCGTCACTTCTCTAATAATGGAAAATTCCCATGGTCTTTGCCACAGCGTTGGATTGATAAATCTTCGATAGAATTCATGAAAAAGCCATTGAATTTCATTTCCACAAGTGATAGTATCGGTGGGAATTCTGGTAGCCCAATGATTAACAAAGAAGGACAAATTGTTGGTCTTTTGTTTGATGGAAATATCGAATCTTTGCCAGGTAATTTCATTTATAATCCAGAGATGAATCGCTCGGTTGGTGTGCATTTAGGTGGCATCACAGCAGCGATGCACTATATCTTGGGTGCGGATAGAATTTTAAAAGAAATTGGAAAGTAGTGAATGATGAACTATAAATGATGAAGGATGAATGGTACAAAATTCATCCTTCATCATTTATAGTTCATCATTAAATTAAGCCTTGTCCATTCTCACAATTTTCGGCAAAAACGTCCCCAAAACATCCACCAAATCCGTCTGCGCTTTCATCACTTCATGGATATTTTTATAAGCTAAAGGCGCTTCATCCAAGCCACCACCAATCAATTCGACACCTTCGCTTTTTAGTATCTTTCTCATTTCACTTGCCGTGATAGAATTCCGTGCTTTGGTACGCGACATCAAGCGACCTGCCCCGTGCGACGCCGAATTGATAGACGTCACATTCCCTTTACCGCGAACGATAAAACCAGGCGCAGTCATCGACCCCGGAATGATACCCAAAACGCCTTTGCCCGCAGGCGTCGCCCCCTTCCGATGCACAACAACTTCCCCACCGTCTGCCAGTGTTTCTTTCCATGCGAAATTATGATGATTCTCGACAGTCACTATTGGTTTTTCGCCCAAAACTTTGCCCAATCGTTGGTGAATATGATGGTGACAAGCCGAGGCATAATCACCCGCTAAATTCATCGCCAACCAATATTCATGTCCTGCTTGCGAGTCCAAACTTAGCCATGCGAGGTGCTTCGCTTCCTTCGGTAAAAGGCAAGTTTCCATAGCAATTTTAGTGTAATGCTATGCAATTTTTGCCCCCATGCCCCGCGAACCAGAATGGGATAAAATGCCCAGATATTTGCCAATCGGTACATTTAATTCATTGCTCTGTTTGGTAATTTCAACTACTCCAAATTCTACAAAATGATTACCAGAACCCGAAGAACCAATTTGCTTCCACGCCTTCCCTTTCAGCGTTCGGACAGTCGAAATTCCCTTAAATGCTGACCTTGAAAAAATTGGGTCATCCAACGGTACGTCAAATTCCTTTCGTCCAAATCGAGTATTTTCTTTCAATTTATTTTTTAAATCAAAAGCATTGTGTTCGATAAAAGACGGCGGCAAATCATAAACCGTCAAACACATTCGACAGCCAATATCCATTCCGACACCGTAAGAAATAATGGCATTCTCCGTCGCCAAAACACCACCAATCGGCAATCCGTAGCCTTGGTGCGCGTCTGCCATCAATGCACCCGCGAGTGTTCATAGGTAGGCGCATCGCAGTGTCCATTTTTTTGGTCGCGCCTGCTTCGACCCCTAGTTCGCCATAGGTTTTGTACGCCTCCGGGTTTCTTACTAAAGTCGTTTCTTGATTCGTTTTCTCGGATGGATTGAGTGCTCTGACGATACGTCCCAATATCGGGTCTTTAGCGTATTTGGTTTGATTGTCCAATACGTCTTTTAACAAAGTCAGTACTTCATCTTTAGTCTTTCGTTTATAATTACTCAGTACCATGTTAATCGCCATACCAATTGCAGAACCATCTGGATAACCGAGTTTTAGGAGGTCTTTGCCTCGTAATTTAATTCTCGCCATTTAATGCTTTATTCTTATTTCAAATTGTAAAAAATTGCATATAAAAAACCTTTTTCATCCTTCAATACCTCACCCGTGATGCTGTAGGCAGAGCCTAATTATTCTTATTGAAAAACATTCATTCTTCCCTTGAATTACAGTATTTGACTTTTAGAAGTTCAAAAAGGAGCACTATTTTATTTTTTTTCAAAATAAAAAAAACTAGTGTTTGAACGTTTGTAGCAACATCATTTCAAATATAAAAAACAGAACGCCTATCGAAGCAATTTTTCATTTAATGAAAAGCCTTTCTCCAAACTGCTTTTCTATTATTTTTAACTTTAAAAGTCATTTTTTAAAAAAAAATTACGCCATATCAAAACCACTATTTAAATGAAAAACTCAATTGCTATTTTCTTCCTATTCACTTTATTTATTTCTTGTCAAAAAGAGACAACAACCTTTACTCAAAATACCCCAATCGCCAATCCAACGGTTGAAGCCAGTCTCCAAGACTTCTTTGACCGTTTTGAAGCAGAAGGTAAGGCACGTGGCTACGATATTGACCTGGTTGCCGCCAATATCACAGGGCAAATCGAGGAAATTGATGCAGACAATGTCGCTGGACAATGCTCTTATGGCTCAAATCATCTGTCCGAAATTATCATTGATGCTTCCTTTTGGAACATTGCTTCAGATGCGATTAAGGAAATGGTCGTTTTCCACGAATTGGGACATTGCTATTTGTATCGTGGTCATAAAGAGGTCCTTTTTTCAAATGGCACTTGTCGAAGTATTATGCGCAGCGGTGTAGAAGATTGTCGAGATAATTATACGACTCAAAATCGGGAATATTATATAGATGAGTTATTCTCAGAAGTCGATTAATGAAATAAAATTTCATTTTAAACAAAACCCTCTTCTACACTCAAAACAATCATTTGTTTAAACAATTTAAACCGAATTAACGAGTCATTTATTTTAAGAATCAGCTTTTTCACTTTTCACATTCAACATTAACTTATTAAATAAAATTAGGCTTTATACATATTCTTGTTAAAAAGGCTAACTTCGCGCCCTTTTTCAAAAAAGTATGCAATCATGGGTAAAGTCTTTAATAATTTCACAACAAATCCAAAGAACGATATTTTATCAGGATTGACCGTTGCTTTGGCATTAGTGCCAGAAGCGGTGGCGTTCGCATTCGTGGCAGGTATTGACCCATTAGTGGGACTATATGGCGCATTTATGATGGGCGTGATTACTGCATTATTTGGTGGTCGTCCTGGTATGATTTCAGGAGCAACGGGCGCGATGGCAGTTGTGATGGTACACATGATTCAGCAAGGGAACGCAGCAGGAATGGCGTTGGCAACACCGATTGAAAACTTGGGATTGCAATGGCTTTTCATCACCTTGTTAATAGTTGGTGGAATCCAGATTATGGCAGGTGTTTTTCGACTTGGAAAATTTGTGCGACTCATCCCCCACCCCGTTATGATGGGGTTTGTGAATGGTCTCGCGATTGTGATTTTCTTGTCGCAACTGGGCATGTTTAAAGAAACCGTCGGTGGTGAAAAACAATGGTTGCAAGGCATGGATATGGCGATAATGCTGGGATTAGTTGGTTTAACCATGTTTATTATGTGGGGCTTACCGAAGTTGACCGAGAAGATTCCTTCCGCATTAGTGGCAATTGTGGCAGTAGCAGCCATTACCATTTTTGGCGGGCTTGATGTGAGTACCGTTGGTTCGTTTATTCGTGACGGTGGCGGTGAAGGATTGCAGGGTGGATTGCCGACTTTTCAAGCACAGATTTTTACCATGTTTGACACCTTAAATGGACACTGGAGTTTGATTATTTCGACCGCGTTTTTATTGGCAGCAGTTGGTTTGATTGAGTCCTTGATGACCTTGAATTTGATTGATGAAATGACCGAATCACGTGGTAATGGTAACCGGGAATGTGTGGCACAAGGTGGTGCAAATATCCTGAATGGCTTATTTGGTGGCATGGGTGGTTGCGCAATGATTGGACAATCAATTATCAATGTGGAATCAGGTGGACGTGGACGTTTGTCGGGTGTAGCTGCGGCTGTCGCATTGCTTTGTTTTGTCCTTTTTGGTGCGCCGTTGATTGAGCAGATTCCAATTTCAGCATTGGTTGGTGTCATGTTTATGGTCGTAATTGGGACGTTTGCTTGGAGTAGTTTTCGAATTCTCCACAAGATTCCAAAGTCAGATGCCTTTGTTTTGATAGCGGTGTCAGCAATTACGGTTTGGCAAGATTTGGCAATTGCAGTGATTGCAGGGGTGATTATTTCTGCCTTAGTTTTTGCTTGGAAAAATGCAACGATGATTCGCGCACGTAGACGGATAAAAGAAGATGGTACGAAGGTTTATGAAATCTGGGGTCCATTGTTTTTTGGTTCTGTCCAAAATTTCAACTCGAAATTTGATGCAAAGAATGACCCTGAAAGTGTTGAAATTGACTTCATTGAATCTAAAGTAAGCGATCATTCCGGTATCGAAGCCTTGCGAAATATCGCCAATAAATACATGGATATGGGCAAAAAAATAAAGATTACCCACTTGAGTCCTGAGTGTCAAACCTTACTGTTGAAAGCCAATCCAAAATGGGATGAAGTAATTGAAACCTCAATTGATGACCCAAGGTATCATGTGGTGACGGATTTGATGGATACGGAAGCTTAGCAATTAGCAATTAGCAATTAGCAATTAGCAATTAGCAATTAGCAATTAGCAATTAGCAATTAGCAATTAGCAATATATGGATTTCTGGTTTGGATACTGGGAATCCATATTTTTTTTAGCTTTTCTTACTAGAAATTTTAGCCGGGTTGCAGGTTAAATTCTTGGTTTCCTTTCAAAAAAAGACTAAATTTAATTATTTTCCCTAAAATTACAAAAAGGTTCGGATTTCCAACTCGCAACTCGAATTATGCAAAAATACCGCAATAACGGCGCTATCGGCGCATTACTCGATGAATACAAAAAGGCTATTTTTGAATTAAAGATGCTGCTAAATAAAGTTTCTACTCCACAATTAAAGGCCATCGTTGATTTAGAAACCAAAGACCCAGATTGCAAATCCATTCAAATGATTTTGACGCATGTTGTGCGGGCAGGCTTGAGATATGTCGTTTATATTCGTAAAAACTTAGGGGAAGATATTGATTTTCAAAAAGGAGAAACCTTGACATCAATTGCAGTCTATCAAATGGCTTTGGACAAAGTTTTTCAAAAAAAATGAGCAGCTATTTTTGGACTATCCAAGTTTAAAAATAGAGGAATTGGAACAAGAAAAAAAGATGTTGACCAATTGAGGACAACGCTTCGACCCTGAGCAATTGTTGGAACATGCGCTTGTGCATATTTTGAGACATCGGCGGCAAATTGAGCGGTTTTTATTGAAATTATAAATGCGGCTAAAACATGGTAATTTTAAAAATCAATCATTAAAAAGAAAAAAACCATACCCACCTGGGTCGCGAATAATGATATTATCCACCTACTCTTTTTTATTAAAATGCGTAATTTCTTCAGCAATCGGAACACCCAATTCCCGTATTTTTTGAATAATTTCTGGGTTCTTTTTTCCATTAAAATAAGTCAGCGAAGGATTGAAAAATAGGTGAGGACAACTCATCGGTTTCATTAGACTAACACCCATTCCATCTCCATTTTGAAAAGTAATCCAACCTTGTTCGAGGCTACCCATTGTCTTTTTAAAACCTAAGTTTTGCCAAACTTTTATGAATTTGACAATATCGGTAGTTTCCAAACTTAGTCCAGCAAAATTACCCGTTAGAGCAAAAGCGTTTTCTGCAGATTTGAATTCAAAATCAATATTTTTTTCTGTTAAATAAATCCACGTTCCACTAGGGTCACTTAGTAAATATCCATCCTTAGTTTTCAGAATTGCCGTCTCTTTTTCTAATTCTGAAACCGTAGCAGACCAAGTCAGATTGATAATTTTTTACGCCTGCACGGGCGAAACGGTCGGGATTGATTTCAATGACGACTCTTCCGTCAGTTACAAGAGTTAACTGTTCATTTTCGATAATTCTGAATTGCAATTTTCGTTAGAAATCAAGGCTGTTTTGGAGATTATTGGTCGGTGTGTGGATCGTAGTCATTCAATTGTTTTGATGTATTTTTATTTCGGGTTGGAAACTAGAAAGAGTGCTGCTCGGATTGCAAATCCGAGTTACTTATATTTCTTTAAACCACAACTCAACTGCCTTTTTTATTCCTCCCGTATAATCAATGAAAATTTCTTCTCCTGCTTCAATATCGCGCATACTTTGAAATTCAATTCTTTCATTCAGCAAGTCAAAAATCACTTCTGCATTGGGTTTTGAATTGTGATTGTAAATCGAGCCATAACCCAAAATCAAGCAGGCAGCTTTCTCATCGTCCGGCATCAAAAAATAATAATCGTGAAAAACGGTTTCGTGGATTACTTTAAGTTCCTTGGCAGGTATCGAAATATAGGGACAAACTTCGATGGTATCACCCTTTTCCAAGTCATGAGCGGTGAACATTCCGTTTCCTCTTCCCTCTGAAGGTGCAATGAATAAACCAGGTATGTGTAGCATTTCAATGTTTTTATAATTGGCTCTACGGTGAAAAATGTGGGTCAATATGAGAAGCTCGAAAATCTTACGATTTTCGAGCTTCAAAAAAAAACAGTACGCATTGCCTACGGTAATGCGGGAGGGGTTATTGGGGGAGAAAAACGGTTTTTGCAAAACCATTTTTCTCCCTCAAACTCCCTTTGTTAAAACTTACCCACAGTTTTCACCGTAGTGCCTTATAATTAGATTTGTTTATCTTAGTAAAAACGATTTAATAAGTTGGACCATAATGCGCCGTAATTTTTTCTTCTAAAGAATTCAAAAAATCGTTGCATAGCCTTCGTTACGGAACTATTTTTTGTGTTTTTTAGAAGAGAAAAGGACAAGCATAATGGCCCAAGTTATTGAATCGTTTTTACTTAGGCATCAAAGTTACAGACTTTATTTAATAGTTGAGACTTCTAGATGTCCAAACATCCAAATTTCTAAATATCCAGTTCCAAAAGTTAAAAGTTTAATAAAGTACCTACTTTAAAAATGGATACAATAGAGATTACTTATTTTTGCGGGGTGGACGAAATTTATAGTTGTTCAGACGTTTTAACAATTTGATAATCAAGTATTTAAAACTTCAAGTAATCAAAAAAAATTAGCATGAAAAATTTAATCGTATTCTGTTTTGCTTTCACAATTTTGACAATAGGTTGTGAAAAATTTACAAAAAAAGACATTAGTGGAAACTGGCAAGCAGCAAGTTTGAGTGAAGAAGGCAAGCCTTTGAAAGTCAATGTGGATGCCATTTATTTTAACTTTGATGAAAACGGCGGCTATGAGTATTCCGGCACATTAAAATACAAAGAAAAAGGGTCATATTATTTACAAGGTGATTTGTTGTACACTTTAGATACCATTAATGAAAGTTCGGTAGAAAAAGCGGTGCGCATTACTAAATTGACGCCAGATTCCCTTTATTTAAAAATGAATGCTTCGGGCAAAGAACAATTTCTACATTTATATAAAAAATAAAGGCATCAGAGAATATTTTAACCCAGATTTGCCATTTTGTTGCCAAAACTAACTTTTTTCTTCCATTTTTTCCTTTCTCTTATAAAAGAAATATTACTTTTCGGTCAGTTTTGAGGTTGGCTAATTTTGCATGTCCAAAATTATTCAATACTTTTGAAACAATTTTTCACTTGAATGAGTAAAAAATCTGGTTTCGACCAACATTTTCTTTATTTCTAAAACCGAACGATGTTTCACCTATTTACAGCTAAAAGTTTGAAATTCAACTCCTTATCTATGAAAAAACTTTTAACATTTTCCCTATTCTTGTATTCTGTGGCATTGATTGCACAACCTGCTTACGACGACTGTCAATCTGTTTTTCAGTTGGGCGAAGCACCAAATTGTCCAATCGATACTATATTTAATAATGTCAACGCGACAGAATCGGATATTGGGTTCGATAATTTCCCTCCATGTTTTAATGGCGGCGCACCCGTGCGTGATATTTGGATTTCCTTTGTGGCATCCGATACCATTTTTGATTATGCCATCGAATTGACGGCTTGTCCAGACCTTGCGCTGGGTTTAGCACCAATTTTACAGCCACAAATCGCCGTTTATCGGGGAGATTGTGGTTTTGATGAACTTCAATTATTGGATTGTGCAACTACAGAAGTAGGGGAAGCCAATTTGCTATTGGAATTGGATGGATTAACGCCTGGTTTGGAGTATTTCATCCGTATCAATGATTGGTCAGCCACTGGAACACCTAACATGGGTGCATTTAAGTTGTGCGTCAAAGAGCGTGACCCGATTGTGATTATTGATGGAGATATTACATCAACTGCCTGTACTGGTGAATTATTCGATTCCGGCGGACCCGATGGAGATTATGGAAATGATGAAAATTTTACTTTTACAGTTTGTCCGTCAGACCTTCACAATTGTATCCTTTTCAGTATGGAATACTACAATATTGAAGATGCGGGTGACCAACTGACTATTTTTGATGGTGATGGCACAAATGGTCCTGTTTTATTAACAACTAATGGCGGGAACTTTCCAAATACTGGTTCAGTTTGCTATCAGGTTGCTGCATCAAGTGGTTGTTTGACGCTACAATTTCAATCAGATGGAAGTTCGACTTTTGAAGGATTTCATGCTTTCTGGGAATGTACTACTGAAGATTGTGATTTGCCGACCCCACTTACTGTCGATACAGATATTGAAGATATTGATATTTTAAATAATATTTCTACTCCTCAAACTACCGTAACCATCGCAAGTATTAATTGTCCAGATGGAGCTTATGGTACTTTTCAGGCAGATGATTCTGATTTAGGTTTAGAAAAAGGTCTGATTTTGACCTCTGGAGGTGCTGCTGGTGCAGTTGGTCCTAGTAATAATTTTGCTTCTACTGTTAATGGTGTAGATGGTGATATTGATTTGGACGCACTCTCTCCTGACAATCCTTCACAAGATGCCTGTATCATAGAATTGGATATCTTTGTAGCAACAGATGAGTTGACTTTTGAATATGTCTTCGGCAGCGAAGAATATCCAGTTTTTGCTCAACCAACAGCTACTACTTTTAATGACATTTTTGCTTTCTTAGTTTCTGGTCCTGGTATTACTGGCGACCCGCTTTTGAACGGTCAAGAAAACATTGCGGTTTTGCCTGATGGCAATAATACTTTAGTAGAAATTGCTTCTGTAAACGAAGGCGTAAACTGGGAATATTATAGAAATAACGAAACAGTCGCCGGTACCCAAAATGGATTGAGTGTGGCCTATGGTGGTTTAACATCTGATTATTTAGGTATCAAAAAGAGTTTGACCGCTCGTACAGATGTCATTCCTTGTAATACTTACCGCTTGAAATTAGCGATTGCAGATAGAGGAGATTCCTCCTTTGATTCAGGTGTTTTTATTTCTGAATTAAAAGGTGGTTCGCCTTCAATTGGCGTGCAATATTTTTCTGGCATCGACTACTTAGTAGAAGATTGTACGGCGATTCCTGATAATATAACCATTAATATAGGTACAGAACAAGACGATGATACTACTTTTGATATCGTCATTGGTGGTACAGCGACGATTGGCGTGGATTATACTTTAGATATTCCATCAACGATTACGATTCCTGCTGGTCAAACAGAAGTTACCTTCCCAATTATCCCTATTTCTGATGACATTACGGAAGGAACAGAGACGATTGAAATTCAATTGACGAATAACTTCGGTTGTGGTACAGTTATATTTTCGACCCTTACCATTGACTTAGAAGATGCATTGGAAGTAGATATTTTTGCCGGACAAGATACTGTTTTTGTTTGTCAAGATGGTTGTACTACCTTATCAGTACAAGGTGCGCAAAGTTACCTTTGGTCTCCTCCAGGTGCTGGTTTTGATACACCTATTGGTGACAGCCCAGAACTTTGCCCAACTCAAAGTCAGTTCATTAATGTATTGGGTACATTGGGTGTTTGTACCGATAGAGATACCATTTGGGTACAATTGATTGACCCAGAAGTAGAGATTATGCCTTTGGGTGCAACTGATTTCTGCCAAGGGGACAGCGTTGTTTTACAAGCAACTAATAATGTTGGAGATGCTGGCTTACAATGGACGCCAGCGATGGCAATTGAGCCAGACCCGAATACGCAGACGGTTACGGTAAACCCACAAGACAATACAATATATATCGCGACGGTTCAGTTAGCAGGTTGTATGGCTTCTGATACTTTCCAAGTGAATGTGGATGAATTCGACTTCCCTGAATTATTGGTTTTGGATACCTTTATTTGTCAAACTTACCCAGTAACTTTGGCTGCTCCAATTAATAATACGACGACAACTTATCAGTGGACATCTAATCCAAATGACCCTGACCAAATTGATTGTGATACTTGTGCGAATCCAACGGTAACACCACAAGTACCGACAACTTACACAGTTCTAGCAACAAGTGAAAATGGTTACTGTGACGAGACTGCCGAAATTACGATTGACGTGGCACCAGCTATTTTGGACATTGCAGATTCTGACACGATTGAAATTTGTCTTGGCGAATTGGTTAATCTTTCTGCAGTCACCAATACTGGTGGACTAGGCTTACTCTGGTTTCCATCAGATAGTCTTTCTTCTACTACGGAAGCGGATATTGTAGCCAATCCAACGCAAACGATTACTTATTTTGCGACCTTGGATGTAGGTGATTGTTCCGTGATTGACTCTGTAGTTATTGTTGTGGATTCTTTGCCAAACTTGAATGTTATTGCTATTCCAGACATGGAAAGCTACTGTGAAGGTGATGAAATAACGTTTGTTTCTCAAACTTACGAACCATTCGATTATCCAAACATTGACTTCAATTGGATGCCGTTAACAGGTCAGCAAACACCAGATTCTAACTTGAACTTGGTCATTCTTGCGCCTCCTGGTGAAACAGTTTATGTACGAGAAACAACGAATCGCGGCTGTTCAAGTTTGGATTCGATTACGATAATTGCGGTACCGACAATGAATATTAGTATCGACCCTGCTACTTCGCAGATTTGTTCTGATGGAGAAGTTCAATTACAAGTGAATACGGATACACCAGTTGAGCCAGAAGATATTACTTGGTCAGGAGATGGTTTGTCTTGTGGTGATTGTTTAGATCCAATCGCTTCACCAACAGCAACGACGACTTATACGGTAGAATTAGATTTTGATGGTTGTCCTGTCAATGCTTCGGCAACGGTAGAAATCATCGACCCGTTCTTTGGTCAACCTAATCCGCAAATTTGTTTTGGTGATAATGTTGTTTTGAATACAGCCGTTGACCCGAATGCAACCTATCTTTGGAATGGCGGTACACTCGTCAATGACCCGGCAGCAGCACCGACGGTTAGTCCGACAGAAAATACGACTTATACGGTTGTGATTGACAATGGCTCGTGTACGTTGGAACAGACCGTGACGATTGTGGTAGTGCCAGCTTATACGTTTACCGTTTCAGGTGGTACGCAACTTTGTAGCGGTACAACCATCACGATTTCAGGAGATGCGATTAATAGCAATGGTAGTATTGTTAGTGGAAATTATGTTTGGACACTAAATGGCAATGTCATTCAAGGTGCAACAACAGCAAACATTGACGTTATGCCTCCTCTTGGCAACAATACTTATGAAGTAACCTTCACAGACGGCGCAGGCTGTCAAATGAATTCAGGCACTATTATGGTAGAAGTGTTGGAATCTCCAACATTCCAAGCACCTACGATTACGGAAATTTGTCCTGGCGATGAAATTATTTTGAATCAAGTAGATGACGGTATTAGCAGTTATACTTGGACATTGGCGGACGGTACAGCACTAAGCAGCGATGCACAACCACCTGTTTCTCCAACGACAACAACAACTTATAATTTGTTTGCGACCAATACTATTTGTGACATTAGTGAATCTGTAACGATTACTGTTTTTGGAAATTACAACCTCAATGTCGAACCAACCGATTCAACACTTTGTTCGGATGACGCCGCTAACTTTACATTGACTGCTGCTGCTGTATTCCCTGACGGAACATCTGTCAATGGAACCTATTCTTGGACACAAGCTGGGAATGAATTTGCAACAACTGCTATCGTTGACGTAACAGCACCAGCTGATGCGATGACGGTTTACGAAGTTAGCTTTACCGATGAATTGGGTTGTAATACGGAGAATAATGAGGTTACTTTAACCTTAAATGGTTCACCAGCGGTAGATACGCTTAATGTCCTGTTGGATGGAGTTGTGGTTGACACTGTTTTTGAAGGTCAATCACTTACTTTGAGTGCTTTATCTGAATTGACTTTTGGAACATTTACTTTCTTTAACAACAACGGAGAAGTTATTACCGATGAGGATGCCGTAATTTATAATGTTGGAAATCCAGAGACTAATCCAATTATTGCACCAAGCATTGAAGGAAATGACCCGACCGTAACCTCAACTGCGACCTATAATGCAACGTATGTTGATGAAAACGGTTGTGATGTTTCTTTCTCAACGACCATTGTGATTCTTAACAATCCTGTGGAAGTGCCGAATGCCTTTACACCTAATGGCGATACAAACAATGATGTTTTCACCGTAACAGGTTTAAATATTACTTTGGTAGATTTCAGAATTTACAATCGTTGGGGACAAGAAGTTTATACTGTAAAAGGCGGCGTTTCAGAAACGGACGGCTGGAATGGTGGTAAAGATAATGATTTGGACAAACCTGCACCAGCAGACGTTTATATCTATCACATTACTTATCAGGTTAATCAAAATGACCCAATGACGGAAAGTGGTGATGTTACTTTGATTAGATAAGCGATTTGAAAATTTCATAAAAAAAGCGATTGAGAAGGTAGCACTTTTCAATCGCTTTTTTTATGCTTAGTAACGGTGAAAGAATAAGTTCGCCATTTAGACAGTGGATAATTTTCCTCAGTTTTTACTTAAAAGAAGGATAATTGTTGATACTTTGACTGATTTCAAGTGAAAAATGAGGGAAATTTGCCCTGTCTAAATGGCGAAGTTATTATTTTATCGTTACTTAGTAAGAACTGCTTTTTCAGTAGCCGTTACTCTTTGACGCTAACTTCTCGCTAAAAGTACAGGGTACTTTTTCAGTACCCTGTACTAAATATCCAATTTTTTCATTTCAAAAATAGTAGTTCTAAAAATTCAAATTCAACCCTGCTTCTCGAATAGCCTCCTTATCAATCTGCCCCAACTGCCCTACTTTCCCCAGAACCTGCACACCCGTCATTTTTTCAATAACCGCTTCCGTCGCCGCATTTGGTTCTCCATTAAAAACAACGCCTGCAATTGGAATCTCCACATTCATTAAAGCATTAATACTCAACAAAGTATGGTTGATACTCCCCAAGTAATTTTGGGAAACCAATATCACTGGAACGTTTAAATACTTTATCAAATCAATCATACAATCCTCATGATTCAGCGGTACAAATAATCCACCAGCGCCTTCAATCAACAATGCATTGTCTGTCTTTGGAATTTCAAAATCTGTCAATTTGATATTAACGCCATCCAAATCTGCCGCAGCGTGAGGCGACATCGGATGATTTAAGCGATACTGTTCTGGGTGAAATTTTGATTGAGAATTGCTAATCAAGTCTTGGACTTTCATCGTATCTGAATTGTCCAAATCGCCCGCTTGCACTGGTTTCCAATAATCTGCTTTTAATACTTCCGTAAAAATGGCAGAAACTACCGTTTTGCCAATTTCAGTGCCAATACCCGTGATAAAAAATGTTTTACTCATATTTTTTTTTTATAAAATGAAGTTTTGGAAATGGCATTTTTTTATAAATTTTCCGCAAATTCTCCAGAAGCGATGTGTTCTGCCCACCACTTCGGTTTTGCTTGGAACAAAAGGTACGAGGTGGGCAGAACCCACTACGTACCATAGGATAAACTTTGGTTCTTTGACAAATCCTGTGAAATACAAGTTTGTTCTTGTTTTAATAAAGGGAGTTTGAGGGACAAAATAGTTTTGCAAAAACCATTTTTGTCCCTCAAAAACCTACCCGCGCTGCCTGTGATAGCGCGCACTGTGTTTTTTGAAGCTCGAAAATCTTACGATTTTCTCGCTTCTTAAAATTCAAGAAATACTTTGTTCCACGGGATTTGTGAAAGAACCTAAACTTTTGCACAAAACATTACTTTACAACACACAAAAATGCCGCACAGAATTCAATCCTGTGCGGCAAAGATAACAGAAGCAATGAATTGCCCAACTGCTATTTATGGTTGCTTGTCAAAATAAGTTTCCCCTTTTTGAACAATTTAGTTTAGTTATGTTTTAAAAGAAATGCTACAAAAATTAGTTCCTAAAAAACTGACAATCAGCTTTTACAATCAGAATTACTGCAATTGAATTTGATGATCTTCCACCAATTTCCGGATATTAATCAACGCATATCGCATTCGACCCAAAGCCGTATTGATGCTTACCCGCGTCAATTTTGAAATTTCTTTAAAACTCATGTCCGCATAGTGGCGTAAAATAACAACCTCCCGTTGTTCTGGAGGCAACATATCCACCAAGTTGCGAATTTTCTGGTGCGTTTGACTCTTAATCATCATCTGCTCCGCATTATCTTCTTTCGAACCTAAGACATCAAAAATATCAAAAGTATCCGTTGGGTGAACTTTCGGACGGCGTTTGTTTCGTCGGAAATAATCGACACACAAGTTGTAGGAAATACGCATAGCCCACTGCACAAATTTGCCTTCGTGGTTGTATTTTCCCTTACGCAAGGTGTCAATGATTTTAATGAAAACCTCTTGGAATATATCCTGAGCAAGACTGTCATCTTTGACAAACAAGTATATGGTAGTATAAATTTTTTGTTGGTGACGATTCAACAACTCTTCGAAGGATTTCTCATCGCCCCCTAAGTATTGAGCAATTAATTCCTGATCAGTCAATGTTGGCTGATTATTAAGTGGTGTAACAAGCATAACTAAACCATTTTAATAGTTAAAAAATATGTCCAAATTAGATTTAGTGTAAATGTTAATGCTTATATACTATGAGTTTGTTGAAAAATGAGTTCCAGAATATTCTGGAAAGAAAGGATAATGATAAATTAATTTCAATTATGAAGCCAAACTAATCGTTTTTGTCTTAGCTACAATCATTTTGGTCAATTTTAACAAAAATTTTATAGTTGAAACTAAAGTTTTGCACAATAAGTAACCAATGTTAACGCAAAGTAAACTCCTTTTTGGGTGAATTACAAATTTCTTGTATCTTTTTTTTTATAAAATGAATTAAGAAATTTTTAAAGTCTATTTTATCAAGCTTTTCAAAGAGTCAAAATGTAACTTCAATTAAATTAACAATTTCAGCATTTAATTTTACATTACAACTTCTTTACAATTGATAGATGCAAAAAAACGTAGATTACCCTTATGCAAAATTTCATTTTTTTTATTTTTCACAAAAAAAAGCGTGTTGGTAACTAAATTACCAACACGCTTTTTATTTTAAGAATAGAGTTAAAAACCTACATATTTTTCAAAGAATTACGCTCCAGAAGCGTATCCTTCAACTCTTTCAACATATCATATTGATGCGGTAACACCTTCTTCAAAGCTTCCTTAACTGCCACAAACGTCCCTTTTTCAAGCATATCAGGCACCATTTGCTTTACCGTATCTTTCGCAAAAACCAAATCTTCTTTGACCATTGATTTCAACGATGGAATGTCGTGCCAATCGCCCTCAACCGCAAATCCATCTTCAGCAGTACCTTCGCGAGATTCCAAATGAATCATGGTATCTCCATCACATTCTGGATAGGCTGCGGATTCTCCTTTTGGAAAATTCAATCCGTTGCCCGTTTTGTCTTGGTCAAGTACGA
>JBLHWU010000105.1:0-21713 GCA_047629355.1 Saprospiraceae bacterium
TATTATTATTGAGCAATTTTGGGCGCAGACATGGATAGAGTGGACGATTTTGGTTACGTCTATTTTCTACATTGTTTTAGCTGCTCGCGAAAATATTTGGTGTTGGTTCTTTGGGATTATCAGTTGTAGTCTGTGGGGATATGTGAGTTTTAATGCTAATTTAGTAGCGGATGGTTGGTTGCAAGTTTTTTATGTAGCGATTAGTTTCTGGGGAATTTATGAGTGGAAATTTCAAAAAAAATCAGCGAAAGATAAAGAATTGGAAATTAGCCAATTGTCTTTAATTCAGCACGCTGGCATTATTGCGCTTGGCGTTTTAATTAGCTTTCCGTTGGTCTATATTTTACAAAAATACTCGTTCGCGGAAGCTATCTATCTCGATTCGCTGACGACTGTCTTTGCCGTCATTGCGACCTTCATGGTTGCTCGGAAAATTATTGAAAACTGGTTATACTGGATGGTAATTGACTTGATTTATATTTATTTATACGGTAGTCGCGGCTTGTGGATGTTGGCGGTGATTATGGTTATTTATATCGTTATTGCGGGTTTTGGTTATTTTAATTGGAAAAAAGAACTCAAGTAACTCAGTTTTCCAAACCGAGAAGGCATTTGTCACATTACCTTCTCGGTTTAGAAAACCGATTTTCTTAGATTTTTTTAACCATTTAAATAATCACGAAGATACTCAAAATGCTTCCCTAAGTCTCCATTCTCCGTCACCGTCGCTCTTTCCAAAATCACACTTTTTTTCTTCAGCAGCTCTGGCAAAATATTTTCGGTAAATTGCTTTCCAAAAGATTCTGACGCATCACGCGGCAATTCATTGGGTAAATTATCAACCGTCATCATATCAATCGTATTTTCACCAAAAGGGGCAGTCACATCCTCTGTTTTCGGGTCATAACCAAAAATTGGCTTTGCAATCGTACTCGCAAATAAGGTCGAAGGAATTGAAGAAACTGGCGCAATATCACAGGTCACATCCGCAATTGTTTTGATATTAAAATCATCCGATCGCATTTCTTCTTTCGTAAAAAAAGCAGGTGCAGCATTGTCCCAATAAATACCGTTAATCAAAATATCTGCTTTAGCGGCATATGGTGCAAAAATACTTTTATACGCTTTTGGATTGTCATAAAAATCCTGCTTTTCAAAAGGTTTATCGTCTTTTCGAGCAGCGTAGTTTTTACATTGCAATTGTGTAAAGACCGCTTCTTGATAATTGTTTTTCAAAAAATCTTTTGGCGCAACTTGCCGAATTCCCATATCTTCTAGCACTTTTTGCGCACCTTTTCCTACACGGCCTGTTCCTGTCAAAACAACTTTAATCGCTGGCAACTTCACCGTTTTATAAATCTCCAAAGCCTCTGCGTAATCGTGGCAATCTTTCAATCGTTTTAACGAAAATTCACCTGTCCGCATTCCGTAAGTCATCACGCCGTTGTGCGCGCCAACCATACCAGCAAAAAAACCAAAAGCAATCAGCCGTTTTTTCTTAGCATCGGTCAACACTTCGTAGTCCAACAATCGGATGTTTTTATCAATAACTGCTTGTAACAAATCCCTGTTATACACCTGTTTTTTAATCGTATGCGAAAAGAAAAAGTACGTCTTATTAGGAATTAATTGGTCAATTGGTACTTCTTTCACGCCCATCAATACATCACAATCTGCGACGCTATCCGACATTACAAATCCTTCTTTTTCATATTCTGTATTGGCATAACAGCGACTGGGCGATTCTGCAATGTGCAATTCAATTGGAAAGTTATCTCGAATGTGTGCAGCCTGTTTGGGAATAATGGGCACGCGAGAATCTGATGGTGTTTTTCCTTCACGGATGATGCCTAACTTCATAATTTATGGTAGATTTACTTGGTTGAAAACTATGCTGGCAAAGGTAAGAATTCTGAAAAGGGAAGCAAATTTGGCGTTGATATTATTTTAGATCATCGCCACCGCCCTCACTGGAAACGTCCCAAAACCCTTAATTTTTGGTGGCAAAGCCGTAAAATAAAATTCTTCTTGACCAATTGAATCAAGATTAGTCATATGTTCCACAATCGGAATATCCGCACCGAGTAAAATGGTATGCGTCGGTCGTTTCAAGTCTTCGATGTCATCAATATTATGGGAATCAATGCCGACTAAGGTTACGCCAGCATCTTTTAAAAATTGGGCAGCAGCGGCAGTCAAGAAAGGATGATTTTCAAAGTATTGGTCAGTTTGCCAATGTTTCGACCAATTGGTTTGCACCAAAACGGCTTTATTTTTCAAATCTTTGCCTTCAAATAACGAACGGTCAATCCCTTTTTTGCCAACATCGCGGACATCTATCAAAACTGCTTCTAAATGCACCAATTTATCCAGTGATAATTCTGATAAATCCTTGCCATCCGTAAACCGATGAAACGGCGCATCAATGTATGTCCCCGTATTCGCCACCATTTCGATTTTACCAATCTGAAATTCTGTCCCATGACTAAATACTTGACGCGAAGCGACTCGACTCATATAGTCGCAAATCAACGGCGCAGGTAAGCCTTTGTAAGTAATCATGCCGTCTTCAATGGTGTGGGAGAGGTCGATTTTTTTCATGATGTAATAGTGTTAAGAATCCAAAGTACTCGCGACTTTTACACTCCAAGCCTCTGGTTTACCCGAAAAAAGCACTTTCGTCTTCGCCCACGTCGCAATGAATAAATCGGAATGTCGATAAGCATTCAAGTCGTCTTCACTTGTCCAAAAACTGTAGGTGAAAAGAATATTTGGGTCGCGCGTGCCTTGCCACAATTCCAAGTGATGGCAGCCTTGACGAGCGCGAATTTTATGTTTAGAGTCTTCGAAAATCTGCTTGAAAGCGTCGATGTTTTCGGGATGGAAAGTTAATTTAACAATGCGTTTTATCATAGAATAAAGGTGTGAAAAAAGGGAGTTTGAGAGAGAAAAAACCTTTTTTCATTCTTAAAGACCCTATTCGCTCTGCCGTAGGCAGCGCGTAATTATTAGCCTTGTTACTCTTTAATAAATACTCGTCTGAAAATATTTCTTTCCGCTATTTTCCTTAAAAAATCATTCAATAGAGGAGCTATTCAATGATTTTTTAAATAAAGCTAGCAAAAAAATCTAAATTTCATACAAGCATTTTTAAAGAGTAACAAGGCTATTTATATTTTTATCCAAAATCTATCTGAATCGTATCATCCAACTTTAAATTAAACAAGCTACTTGCCTTTCCCATACTCACCGAAATTTCTAAATAATTGGTTGTATTAAAACGGCAAAATGGTTCGCCCACTGGCACCTCGAAATAAAAATTGCAGACCTTTGTAAGTGGATTATTTCGTTTAAAATAAAGTTTAAAATCACGCCCACTGCGCACTTGTTCAAATAACTCTTGATGAATATTAACCACCACATTCTCATAATCATCGACATAAATTACCGAGCCTCGTAATTGATTTGGACTGATTACAGGATGCAAAGTTAGCCGTTGCATGATTTCATCAACAGGGCGACCAATTTCCGAGAATGATTCCTCTGATGTAAGGTAGTTGACAGCTTGCGCCATAACTTCTACCAATGGAAAGGAACTTTTTCCTTCAAAAGGTAATTCATAAACTTGGGTAGGCGTTTCTTCAAAAAGTAGAGAAAAAATGCCGTTATTAGGTCCCAGAAAATAATGGTTTTTATAATAAACGGCTAAAAATTGCTGACTGCCTTGTGGCAAATCATTAATCGTGATGATATGGATGGTGTTGTCAGGAAAACTTCGCCACGCATTTTTTAACACAAAGGCAGCGCGAACGAGGTCGTATTTTGGAATTTCATTAGAAATATCTACCAAGTTTAAAGTGGCATTTTGACATAGTATCGCCCCTTTCAGCATGGCTGTGTAGTAATCTTTATTGCCAAAATCAGTCGTTAGGGTTACGATTTGCATAGTATGAATGATTTTAAATGGATGGCTGCTTACATTTTAAATATCGTATCCCCGTTGTATTTAAAAATTGGTCGTGTAGTTTCATCCTTCAGATTTTTTCAAATTCTTGGAAAACGAATTTAATAAGTTAGACCAGAATGTGCAGTTATTTTTTTCTTCTAAAAGGTTTTAAAAATTAATGCATAGTCTTTTTATGCACTCATTTTTTAAGGTTTTTAGAAGAAAAAAGAACAAGTATAATAGTCTAAGTTCTTGAATTCATTTTCCTTAGTCTTTCATTTACTTTGAAAAACGTAATTTTGACCCAAATGTACTAAAGAAGTTGTTTAAAGATGTCTTGCTGGTCTCTTAAAATATCTTTTTGCCCAAATTGGAGAATTTCTTCGTTCCGTAGCAGGGACTATGCAACGAAAAAAATGCTCCAATTTGAACAAAAATCTTATTTTAATAGTCTCAGCAGAGATTCTTAAACAACATTTTAAATGTTGATAGTTAGCCATTAAGGATTGATTTTGAAGCCAAAATTTAATACCAAATGTACTTTTATTCGAGCACAAAAGGCAATTAGCAACATTTTTTTTAAACAAAATTTATTCTAAAACCTTTTAAAAACAGGAATTCTAAATTAACGAAACGAAACGAATATACCAATACACCAATTTACTAATAAGGAATTAGGGAATAAATAAGTTGCCTGAATTGATGTAGCGACTTTTTTTCTACTTCTTGAACTAATACACCATCTATATTGAGTGAAATTATTTTAACTTTGGAGGGCGTTGACCCAGTAGAATTGTATGGTCAAAAAAACGCGAATTTACACCTGTTTCGAGCAGCATTCCCAGAAATTTCTATCACAGCGCGTGGCAGTAATTTGAAACTATCTGGTGAAAAAAAATATACGCAAAAGGCGAAAATGAAGTTTGAAACGATGGTTCGGATGGTCAAAGAACACAAAGAATTATCTACGCAAACGGTCGAAGATTTGCTCAACGGAGGCAATCCATATCAGAATCAAGTCAGCAGCAACGGCAACGGTAGCAAGACGATTGTGCATGGTCGAGGTGGAAAAGTGATTAAGGCAAAAACGCACAATCAGCTTATTTTGGTTGACGCCGCAGAGAAAAATGATGTGGTATTCGCCGTCGGACCAGCAGGTACTGGTAAGACTTATATTGCGGTTGCCTTGGCAGTGAAAGCCTTGAAAAACAAGACGGTTAAAAAAATTATTTTAACCCGTCCGGCAGTAGAAGCAGGGGAGAGTTTAGGTTTTTTACCAGGTGATTTGAATGAAAAAATTGACCCGTATTTGCGACCGTTATTTGATGCCTTGGATGATATGTTTCCGCCAGATAAGTTGGCTTATTTTATGCAAAATGGAATCATTGAAATTGCACCGCTTGCTTTCATGCGTGGACGAACATTGGACAATGCATTTATCATTCTTGATGAAGCGCAAAATACAACGACGATGCAAATCAAAATGTTTTTGACGCGACTCGGACCAAATGCAAAAGCTATCATTACAGGTGATCTGTCGCAGATTGATTTGCCTGGAAATGTAAGTTCTGGCTTACGTCGGGCAACGGAAGTCCTGAGTCATTTGCAAGGCATTGCAACAGTTCGATTGACCGCAGATGATGTCGTTCGACACCGTTTGGTGAAGGATATTATCATGGCTTACGAAAAGGCGAATGAAGAATGGGCAGCGCGAAAAGATGAACGGCAACGGAAGAGTCGAAAGAATTTTCGAGGACGAGCAGAGAGGAATGAGGAGGAAGAATAAAGCTGAAAGCGGTTGACGGAAGACGGTTGGCGGTGTTTCAGATGAATAAATTAATGCAAAAAAATAAATCAATGACTTCTAAAATAACTTACACGGGCAATCTTCGCACCGAAGCGACTCATTTAAAATCAGGAACGACCATCATTACCGACGCTCCGACGGACAACAACGGCAAGGGAGAAGCATTTTCTCCAACTGATTTGGTAGCGACCGCAGCAGCAAGTTGTATGATGACCATCATGGGTATTAAAGCCGATGGAAAAGGGTTGAATATTGATGGAGCTTCAGCGACCGTGAATAAAATTATGGGCTCGAATCCACGCCACATTGCCAAGATTGAAATCGTGATTACGATGCCTAAAAATGGTTATTCTGATAGCGATAAAAAATCGTTGATGGCTGCGGGAAATGGATGTCCAGTTCATAAAAGTTTGGGGGAAGATGTAGAGATTGAATCACGTTTTGAATGGTAAGTTTTTATTTAAAACGGTTTTCGATTTTCTAAATAAAATAGGTGTAAGACGATTGTGTTTTACACCTATTTTTTAGTTTGAAATTAAAAAGTTAAGCAAGTTCAAATTGCTTTCAGGATTTATTGGTCTCAGCAAAAGGTTTAAAACCTCGTACTTTAGTACGATAAATTTATTAAATTCTTTTCACTGATACATTTTGATTGATTAATTGGCTTTACATAACAAGGTAGCATAGCCGTTAGAGAAGCTGTCTTGTTCTATGGGCGACTTTAGTCGCGAGTCAATTAACCCACCTACTTTAGTAGGTGGTATTTGAGTTGAATAAGGGGAGTTTGAGGGAGAAAAATGGGTCTAAACCCATTTTTCTCCCTTCAAAAGCTCCAGCCCCGTCGCCGTAGGCGACGGGCTAAGTGTGGTTCTGAAATCAGATTGAACTTACAAAGTTAAATATCAAATAACTACGAAGTAGTTGAACAGGAATAACCTCGGATGCAATCCGAGAGATAATGAAGAAGTGTATCGCAACTCCGGAGAAGTTGAACAACATAGGAAATGGCATCCAAAAGGTTCAACTCCTTCAGCATTATCGCACCTAATTTTATTCTCGCAGATTGCATTTGTGGCTATTCTTATTCAATCTCTTCAAGATTGCTGGGTGAAATCATATTTTTTTCTACCTTTCCATTAAATTAAAAAAGGATAACAATGACCAATAAATTCCTACTCTTATTTCTCGCGATTTTCTCTTTTTCCGCCTGTGAAAAAGCCGAAGTTGCCGACACCATTTTCCTCAATGGTAACTTCTATACCGTTAATGAAAATCAGCCTCGCGCGACAGTCGTTGCCGTTAAAAACGGTCGCATCATCGGCGTTGGCGATGACGAAGTTCTTCTAAAACACAATGGTCCAAGTACGGAGATTCAAGATTTAAATGGTGCATTCGCAATGCCCGGTTTTATCGAAGGACATGCTCATTTTTCTGGGTTGGGAAACAGTCTAATGAATCTCAATTTTCTAAAGTCAAAAAACTGGAATGAAATCGTTGGATTGGTCGCTGAACGAGCTAAAACGGCTAAAAAAGGCGAGTGGATTACTGGTCGTGGTTGGCATCAAGAAAAGTGGAATGAATCACCCGAAAAACAAGTTTTAGGCTATCCATACCATTACGAATTGAGCGATATTTCTCCTGATAATCCAGTGGTTTTGCGACACGCGAGCGGACATTCTTTATTCGCGAATAAGGCAGCGATGGATTTGGTTGGCATTTCGATTGAGTCGCCAAATCCAGCGGGTGGTGAAATTGTTCGGGGTGACGGCAAAGAAGCTATCGGCGTATTTGAAGAGACGGCAATGGCTGCTTTTAAAGATGCGTATGATGCCTATTTATTGACGCTTTCGCCCGAAGCAAATGAAGCACGTTGGTATAAAGGTATCGAATTGGCGGAGCAGAATTGTTTGGAAAATGGCATCACTTCTTTTCAGGATGCAGGCTCGACTTTCATCGAATTAGACCGTTACGAAAAGATGGCAAATGCCGAAGAACTGGACGTGCGACTGTGGGCGATGATTGGTGCACGCGAAGAAAATTTGGCGGAAGGCATTAAAAAATATCCGCTACTCGACGTTGGCGATAACTTCTTTACTTGCCGTGCAATTAAGGCGTATGCAGATGGCGCACTTGGCGCATTTGGTGCATGGATGTTGAAACCGTACAACGACAAACCCGATGCACATGGGCAAAATGTCACGTCAATTCCAGATTTGAAACGAGTAGCAGCCTTGTCATTTGAGAATGATTTACAAATGTGCATTCATGCGATTGGTGACCGTGCAAACCGCTTGGTTTTGGACATTTATGAAGATAACTTTAACCGCGATACGACGAAAAAAGATTTGCGCTGGCGCATCGAACACGCACAGCACATCAATCCAAAGGACATTCCAAGGTTCAGAGAAATGGGCGTCATTGCGTCGATGCAAGGCATTCATTGTACTTCCGATGCGCCGTTTGTGGAGAAGCGATTGGGTACGGAACGTGCAAGAACGGGGGCATATCCTTGGCGGTCGCTACTTGATGCTGGTGTGGTGATTGCCAACGGGACGGATGCGCCTGTGGAGGACATTTCAGCTATCGAAAGTTTCTATGCTTCTGTGACGCGCAAGCGCGCAGATACGGGCATGGAATTTTTTCCAGAACAACGGATGACACGGGTGGAAGCGATTAATTCTTATACGTTGGGTAATGCGTTTGCAGCGTTTGAGGAAGAGGATAAAGGGTCATTGGAAGTTGGGAAATTGGCGGATTTGGTGGTGCTGTCGAAGGATTTGGAAAAATGTGCAGATGCGGAAGTTTTGGATGCGGAGATTTTGATGACGATTGTTGGAGGGGAGGTGAAATTTCAAAAATAGTCTTTCATCGCAAAAAAAAACATGGTGATTTTCAAAATCACCATGTTTTAAAAATTCTTGTTATAGTCTAAAAATTATGCGCCTAAATCTTCCAAAATTCGCGTTAACTTCGCATCTAAGTCCGCTTCCACTTTCTCAAAGTCCCCTCGATTCTCTAACGGTTCTTTTACGCTACAATAAAATTTGATTTTTGGCTCAGTCCCAGACGGTCGTGCCGAAATAATACTGCCATCTTTCGTATAAAATTGCAAGACATTGGAAGAAGGCAAGTCCATTTTTTCTTCTTTTCCTGTTGCGATGTTTTTAGAAACGCTAGATTTATAATCCTTAATCATCACCACTTTCGAGCCACCCAATTCCATCGGTGGATTGTTTCTAAAACCAGCCAACATTGCCTGAATTTCTTCCGCGCCAGCTTTCCCTTTTTTTGTAATCGCAATCAATTTTTCTTTATAAAATCCATACTCCATATAAATGTCAATCAATGCCTCATACAAGCTACTGCCTTGGTCTTTATAATACGCCGCCATCTCCGCAATCATTGCACAAGAAATGATGGCATCTTTATCACGAGCATGTTCGCCAACAAGATAACCATAGCTTTCTTCACCGCCCGCAATGAAGGTTTTTGAATCGCCCAATTCCTCCATCATCGCGCCAATCCATTTAAAGCCAGTCAATGTATTGTAGCATTCAACGCCTTTCGATTCGGCGATTTTATCAATCAAATAAGAAGTGACAATCGTTTTGACAACGTATTGATTGCCATCCAATTTACCCGCTTTTTTCCACGCTTCCAACATATAATGAATCAACAAAACGGCAGCCTGATTTCCATTCAATAAGACGACTTCGCCAGCTGTATTTCGCACGGCAACGCCTACTCGGTCAGCATCAGGATCCGTCGCCATGACGAGGTCTGCGCCCACTTCATCCGCTTTTTTCAATGCTAAGGTCAAAGCCTCTTTTTCCTCTGGATTTGGATAAACAACGGTTGGGAAGTTACCATCATAAATCATTTGTTCCTCTACCAAAATCACATTTTCAAAACCAAATCTTTTCAAAACTGGCGGCACTAAAACTCCTCCCGTTCCATGAATTGGCGAAAACACGATTTTCATATCTTTCTGCCGTTGAATCGCTTCTTTTGAAATAGATAAGGCAACTAATTCGTTTAAGTACTTATCATCCATCGCTTGTCCGATGCGTTCAATATTGTCATGCGGACCACCGAATTTAATCTCGCTCACATCCTTGATTGCCCGCACTTCATTCATCACACTTACATCGTGCGGTGCAATTAATTGTCCACCGTCTGGTCCGTAAGCTTTATAGCCATTGTATTCTTTTGGATTGTGCGAAGCTGTCAAAACCACACCACCTTTGCAACCCAATTCACGGACTGCATAGGACAATTCCGGCGTAGGTCGCAAGCCTTCAAAAAAGTAAACGTAGATGCCGTTTGCAGAAAAAACTTCAGCAACCATTTGAGCAAAAGTATCGGAGTTGTTGCGGCAATCATACGCAATAGCAACTTTGATTTGTTGATTCGGAAAGGTCTTTAATAAATGATTAGAAAAGCCTTGAGTGGCTGCGCCGAAGGTATATTTATTAACTCGATTTGCGCCCACACCCATGATTCCGCGTAAGCCACCAGTACCGAATTCCAGTTCTTTATAGAAAGCATCTGTTAGTTCAGTGGTGTTTTTATTGTCGATGAGTTGTTGAATTTCTGCTTTGGTTTCAGCGTCGTAATTGCCGTTGAGCCAAAGATTCACGTTGGCTTGCGTAGCGGGGTCTAAATCTAAATTTTTCATATTAAAATTATTTTTTTAGCAGTTGGAAGATTCTTGCCTTTTCTCTTATTTCGAAAATTGACAAGGCACTTTTTTGAAACGTAAAAGGAGATAAATGTTTCAATAGACTTTATGAATACAGATTGTCGAAAATCAAAATCGGCTATTTTGTGTCCTATTGAGGCAAAAAAAACAGGCAATGCCCCGCATTGACGAGTATTTTTAACGAAAAGAGGGTGCAAAAGAGTGATTTTGGGTTCGGCGAAGCTGCATTCATAAAGTCTAATAGGGCAAAAATAAATTTTTTAATTTAAAATGTAGGAACGACGGGAGATAGAATGAAAGTTTTTCTGAAATATTTATATTTTTTCTAAATTTACTGAACAATTTTGCGATTCAATCCTTTACTTTGCAAATTGCAGACTTTTGTTTTCTAAAAAAGAAACTACATTTGCGTCAACAATATAAAAACAATGAGTTTTAATCAATTGCATCATCATCATTTTCATACTTGTCCTCAGACGAATAGGAAGTGATATGTAATTATTGAATTAAATATATCAAAACCCGTCTGAGTAACTCAGACGGGTTTTTTGTTTTTAAAACAGCCCTTCCGTGTTACTCCGACCCAATTTTCTAAAATGACAAAGTTAAAAATAGCCTTTCAAAAAAAAGGTAGATTACTCGAAGACTCCTTACAATTGCTGCGAGATTGTGGTATTTCGATAGACAATGGTACAGACCAACTCAAAGCAAGTGCCCGCAATTTTCCTTTAGAAATTTTTTATCTTCGTAACTCTGATATTCCTCAATATTTGGAAGATGGCGTGGTGGATATTGGTATTGTCGGCGAAAATTTGTTGATTGAAAAAGGTGAGAAAGTGGAGATTGTTCAAAAATTAGGTTTTTCTAAATGTAGAGTTTCGTTGGCTGTCCCAAAATATGTGACGGACACCTCATTAACCTATTTTAAGAATAAAAAAATCGCAACTTCTTACCCAAATACCCTTCGTCAATTTTTGCAAAAAAATAATATCAACGCAGATATTCACGTCATTTCTGGTTCAGTCGAAATTGCGCCGAATATAGGTTTGGCAGATGGTATTTGTGATATTGTGAGTTCTGGAAGTACATTGTTTAAAAATGGGCTACAAGAAACGCAGGTGCTTTTTAAGTCAGAAGCCGTTGTTGCCAAGTCGCCTAAAATTGGAGATACTGAAGCCGCTATTTTAGAAAAATTACTCTTCCGAATTCAATCCGTTTTGCGAGCCAAACGAACGAAATATGTCTTAATGAATGTGCCGAATGATAGAATTGCACAAATCAGTCAAATTTTACCTGTTTTGAAAAGTCCAACTGTTTTACCGTTGGCGGAAAAGGGTTGGAGTTCGCTGCATTCGGTAATTGAAGAAAGCCAATTCTGGGAAGTCATCGACGAATTAAAAACCGCTGGCGCAGAAGGAATCTTAGTAATTCCCATCGAAAAAATGATTGTATAAGCTCCAAAGGGGTGACTTATCATAAGGTAGGGTGTAAGCCCTATTAAAAAGAATGTATGAAAATCTACAAATATCCAAAAGTAACAGACTGGAATAATCTAACAAAACGTCCAACTTTAGCAAAGGAAAACTTGGACGATGTCGTTAAAAACATCCTTTCCAAAGTTCAAAAAGAGGGTGATGTAGCCTTATTTAATTTTGCTAAGAAATTTGATAAAGCCAATTTGAAAACCTTGAAAATCACGAAAAAGGAAATTCAAAATGCGCTATCAAACGTCCCAGAAGATTTAAAAAAGGCGATTCAAACAGCAAAGCAGAATATTGAAAAATTCCATATTGCTCAACGCGAAAAAGAAGTTGTTATTGAAACAAGTAAAGGTGTGAAATGCTGGCGAAAAAGTGTGCCAATTGACAAAGTTGGCTTGTATATTCCTGGGGGAACAGCACCGCTATTTTCGACGATTTTAATGCTTGGTATTCCTGCGCAAATTGCGGGTTGTCGAGAAATTATTTTGTGTACACCACCTAATGAGAATGGGGAGATTCATCCTGCGATTTTGTATACCGCTAATCTGGTTGGTATCACCCAAGTTTTCAAAGTTGGCGGCGCACAGGCAGTTGCGGCGATGGCTTATGGGACGGAGACGGTTCCTGCCGTTTATAAGATTTTTGGACCAGGAAATCAGTATGTGACGAAGGCGAAGGAATTGATTCAGCAAGAGGGAGTTGCGATTGATATGCCAGCGGGACCGAGTGAGGTATTGGTGATTGCGGATGCGAGTTGTGAACCGTCATTTGTTGCTGCAGATTTATTGTCGCAAGCGGAGCATGGAGTGGATAGTCAAGTTATTTTATTGTCTGATAGTCAGGGAGTTATTGATACTGTTTTGACGGAAGTACAAGAACAGTTGCAAGTGTTACCACGCCAAGAAATCGCTACTAAAGCACTTGCAAACAGCAAAGCAATCGTTTTTAAAACGCTGGACGAATCTCTTGATTTTAGCAATGCATATGCGCCCGAACATTTAATTATTGCCTCTGAAAAAGCGGATGATTTTATTGAAAAAATCACCAACGCAGGTTCGGTTTTTTTAGGGAACTATAGTTGTGAAAGCGCAGGAGATTACGCGAGTGGTACGAATCATACGTTGCCGACAAATGGTTTCGCCCGAAATTATAGCGGCGTTTCGTTGGATAGTTTTTTGAAGAAAATTACGTTTCAAAAATTGTCGAAAATAGGGATTCAAAACCTTGGGCCGGCGATTGAAATTATGGCGGAAGCGGAGGGGTTGATGGCGCATAAGAATGCGGTGTCTGTGCGATTGTTAACAAAGAAAGTTAGATAGGATGGTTATATGGATTGAACGGGTTTAGACGGGTTTTTTGTAGTAGGTCAGGTGCATTTTTTTTGAAAAAAATAGAAGAATGCACCTGACCTATAAAAAAATCCGTTCAAATCTGTCTCATCTGTTCAATCCGCGTAACCATCCTACCTGACCAAGAAAAGCTAAAAAGATGCTACAAAATTTAGTCAGAAAAAACATTCAAAATCTCAAAGCCTATTCAAGTGCCCGTGATGAATTCACCGGCAGCGAAGGTATATTTTTAGATGCCAACGAAAACCCGTTTGGCACACTTAATCGCTACCCTGATTCACATCAAAAGGAATTGAAATCTGCCTTGAGTGATTTGAAAAATGTACCGACTAAAAATATTTTTATCGGAAACGGTAGCGATGAAATTATTGATTTGCTCTTCCGTGTTTTTTGTAATCCTGGGCAAGATAAAGCCTTGACTTTTTTGCCAACTTATGGCATGTATGATGTTTCGGCAGGGATAAACGATGTGGAATTATTGACGATTTCGTTGGATGAGAATTTTCAAATTGATGTTGAAAAAACAGCACCGTTTTTAGAAAAGGAAGAGATAAAACTAATTTTCATCTGTTCTCCCAACAATCCAACAGGGAATGTTTTGAACGCGGAGAATATTCGTTTTTTATTAGATAATTTTAGTGGAATTGTTGTGATTGACGAAGCGTATATTGATTTTTCAGAAACTACATCTTGGGTTGAAATGATTGAAAAACATCCAAATTTGGTAGTGAGTCAAACCTTCAGCAAAGCATGGGGATTGGCAGCGGCGAGAGTTGGCGTTGCTTATGCGAAGGAGGAAATTATTTACTATTTGAATAAGGTGAAGCCGCCGTATAATGTGAGTCAATTGAATCAAGCAGCAGCTTTGAAAGCATTGAAAAATCGAGAACAATTTGAACAAAATGTAGTCATTATTTTAAAAGAAAAGCAACGGTTGATTGATGCTTTTTCAAAAATGAAATCGGTGAAGAAAATCTATCCCAGTGATGCTAATTTCATTTTAATAGAAGTTGAAAATGCGCCTGATTTGTATGAAAAATTAGTAGTCGAAAAAGTCATTGTGCGCAATCGGCATAGCTTGGTAAAAAATGCTTTGCGGATTACCGTCGGGACAGCAGAGGAAAACGAAAAATTAATTGAAACATTGAAAAACTTAGCGGATTCCTAAGGAACGCGGAATAAATAAATGCAGATTCTTGGGAGTGAGGTTTTGTTCTCCCTTTTTGCTTTAAAAGTGCTATTGATGTTGATATAATTAGCATTTTTAAAGTGAAAAATGAGGACAAAATATCCTGTCAAGAAGCTGCATTTATTTAATTCGCGTTCCTAAGAATCCGTGCTATAATAAAATTATGAAAAAAGTACTCTTTATCGACCGCGACGGAACACTCGTTATTGAACCGCCGATTGACTATCAATTGGATAGTTTGGAAAAACTCGAATTTTATCCAAAGGTTTTTCAATATCTGTCAAAAATAGCGACGGAATTGGATTATGAATTGGTCATGGTAACCAACCAAGATGGCTTAGGGACGGATTCTTTTCCAGAAAATTTGTTTTGGCCAGCGCACAATAAAATATTGCAAGCTTTTGAAAATGAAGGAATTACTTTCTCTGAAATTTTGATTGACCGAAGCTTTCCAGCAGACAATGCGCCGACGCGGAAACCACGAACTGGTTTGTTGACACATTATATTAAAGGGAATTATGATTTGGAAAATTCCTTCGTACTGGGTGACCGTGCAACGGATATGGAGTTGGCTAAGAACTTGGGTTGTCAGGGGATTTTTATTAGTGAAGAGACTAACGAGAATATGGTTTTGGCAACTAAAAATTGGGCAGATATTTATCAATTTCTGAAAAAGCAGCCAAGAAAAGCACTTGTTTCACGCCAAACTTCAGAGACTAAAATCGAAATTGAATTAGTTCTGGATGGTTCTGGAAAAAGCGAAATCAACACAGGTTTGGGTTTCTTCGACCACATGTTGACGCAGATTGCGAAGCACGGAAATATGGATTTATTTATTGACGTGAAGGGGGATTTAGAAATTGATGAACACCATACGATTGAGGATGTGGCGATTACTTTAGGCGAGGCGTTTTTACAGGCATTGGGTAGTAAAAAAGGGATTCAGCGCTACGGGTTTTTATTGCCGATGGATGATTGTTTGGCGCAAGTAGCAATTGATTTTGGTGGAAGACCGTGGATGGTTTGGGAGGTTGATTTTAAACGAGAAAAAATTGGAGAAATGCCGACGGAAATGTTCTTCCACTTCTTCAAATCCTTTAGCGACAATGCGAAGTGTAATTTGAATATAAAATGTCAAGGGCAGAATGAACACCACAAAATCGAAGCGATTTTTAAAGCATTTGCAAGGGTGGTAAAAATGGCAATAAGACAAACGGATAATTTTGCGATTCCGAGTACGAAAGGAAGTCTTTAATTAAGAATGAAAAATTAAGAATGATAGCAATTATAAAATACAACGCAGGGAATATTACTTCGGTGAAAAATACGCTGGATAGATTGGGATATGCGAATGTTTTAACGGATGATGCGGCGGTGATTCAAGGGGCGGATAAAGTGATTTTTCCTGGCGTTGGAGAAGCGAGTTCGGCAATGAAATATTTGCGGGAGAAAGGCTTGGATAAAGTGATTTTAAATTTGAAGCAACCGGTTTTGGGAATTTGTTTGGGGCAGCAATTGATGTGTCAATATAGCGAGGAAAATGATACGAAATGCTTGGGAATTTTTGATGCGCAAGTGAAGTTGTTTCCGCCGAGAGAGAAAGTTCCGCATATTGGTTGGAATAATTTTTTTTCGTTGAAAAGCCCAATTTTTAGAGGGATTCAACTGGAGAATGATGTGTATTTTGTACATAGTTATTATGCAGAAATTACGGCAGATACGACCGCGATTTGTGATTATATTTTACCGTTTAGTGCGGCCATGCAACGAGGGAATTTTTATGCAACGCAGTTTCATCCGGAGAAATCGGGGGAGATTGGGGAGGGAATTTTATTGAATTTCTTGGAAATTTAAACACATTTAATAGACTTGATTAGAAGTGAAGAATTTTACCAGATTTTTCCACTTCGGTCGAAATGACAAATAACATGAAAATTATTCCAGCAATAGACATCATCGACGGCAAGTGTGTTCGCTTAACCAAAGGCGACTACGCAACGAAGAAAATTTACAACGAAAACCCATTGGAAGTCGCCAAGGAATTTGAAGCAAATGGCATTCAATTTCTTCATTTAGTAGATTTGGATGGCGCAAAATCAAAGCACATTGTCAATTATAAAATTTTGGAAAAAATAGCAAGGCAGACGAGTTTGAAAATTGATTTTGGTGGTGGTTTGAAAAGTGATGAAGATTTAAAAATAGCTTTTGAAAATGGAGCAAATCAAATTACGGGCGGCAGTATTGCGGCGAATAATCGAGCGGTTTTTTTGAATTGGTTGGAACATTACGGAGCAGAGAAAATTATCCTTGGGGCAGATTGCAAAAATCGAAAAATTGCGACGAATGGTTGGCTGGAAAGCTCGGATGATGATGTGGTGGATTTTATTCAAAGCTATGAGAAAGAAGGCATTCAATCGGTGATTTGTACAGACATCGCGAAGGATGGAATGTTGGCGGGCGCATCGAATGAATTGTATGTGGAGATTTTGAGAAAAACAGGTGTGAAGTTAATTGCGAGTGGCGGCGTTTCTTCTATGGAGGATTTAAAAAAATTGAAAGAAATTGGGTGTGAAGGGGCGATTTTGGGGAAAGCTATTTATGAGAATCGGATTGCCTTGAAGGATTTAAAAAATATTTAAAAAATATTATGCTAAAAAAACGAATCATTCCTTGCCTTGATATTAAAAACAGGCGAACAGTCAAAGGCATTAATTTCGTCGGTATCCGCGATGCAGGTGACCCGATAGAATTGGCGAAACGATACGTTGAAGAAGGCGCAGATGAACTGGTCTTTCTGGACATCACGGCGACGGTTGAACGGCGCAAGACTTTAGCGCAACTTGTCCACGAAATTGCATTGGAAATCAACATTCCTTTTACCGTCGGCGGCGGCATCAATTCAGTGGAAGCGGTCGGCGAAATCATTGCGGCGGGCGCGGATAAAGTGAGCATTAATTCTGCTGCGATTCGGGAGCCTGAGTTGATACAAAAGATCGCGAATCAATACGGTAGCCAATGCGTTGTGGTGGCGATTGATGTGAAAAAAGAGGACGGAGACTGGTGGGTGTACGTTCATGGTGGACGTACCCGAACGGCTTTGAAAGCATTAGATTGGGCATTGGAAGCGGAGCGATTGGGGGCTGGTGAAATTCTTTTGACTTCGATGAATAGTGATGGTACGAAAAATGGTTTTTCAATAGAAATTACGCAAGAAATTAGTTCGGCTGTAAATATCCCGGTCATTGCATCAGGTGGGGCGGGAAGTGCCGAACACTTTAAAGAAGTCTTTGAACAAACGGAAGCGAGTGCTGGTTTGGCGGCGAGTATTTTTCACTTTGGGGAAATTCCAATTCCAGTGTTAAAAAATTATTTACAAAAAGAAAACATTAAAATACGATTGTAAAATGGTAGTAGATTTTAAAAAAGGAGAGGGCTTAGTACCTGTAATTATTCAAAACGTTAATACGCTGCAAGTATTGATGTTGGGTTATATGAATGCCGAAGCGTTGGCGAAAACGCAGGCGGAAGGTCGAGTCACATTTTTTAGTCGTAGCAAAAATCGGTTATGGACAAAAGGAGAAACGTCAGGAAACTTTCTGATGGTGGAAGACTTGAAAATTGATTGCGACAATGACACTATATTAATAAAGGTATCGCCGAGTGGTCCAACTTGCCACACGGGTGACACTTCCTGTTTTGGTGAGGAAACCGCAAAAGGCTTTTTGTATGAATTGGAAAAAACGATTGGTCAGCGAATTGATGACAATGATGCAGATTCCTATACGAATAAATTATTTCGACGGGGAATTAATAAAGTAGCGCAAAAAGTAGGAGAGGAAGCAATTGAACTGGTTATCGAAGCAAAAGATGATAATGCAGGTTTATTTAAAAATGAAGCAGCTGATTTGCTCTATCATTTTTTGATTTTACTGAAAGCGAAGGGGTTTTCTTTAACGGAAATTGAGGATGTTTTGGCAAAAAGGAGTAGATAGTCAATAATTCTTTTGTTGAACGTTTTTAATGAAATCAACTTAATTTATGCTACTTTCAATAATAATTGAAAATAGTGTAAAAATAATCTAATTGAAATATTTATTTTAAATAATTGATTATCAGTATTTTATGGATAATTTATGCTTTAAATGACTATTTGAAATGATTTTTTTTTGCTTAAAAACTTGCTTTTGTTTAAGTAATGTATTACTTTTGTTCAACGATTTGAAAATAACCATATACTAATTCAAAATGGAATTAATTATGTCAGCAATAGAATTTAATACAAGCTTTGATAAGCTAAGCCCAATCCTAAATGCGTTCGCTTATAATCTAACGCAAAATGTGGAGGATGCAAGAGATTTATTTCAAGAAACCGCCTTTCGGGCGATGTCTAATCGTGATAAATTTCGCGCAGGGACGAACCATAAAGCATGGTTGTTTACAATTATGAAAAACATTTTTATCAACAATTATCGGAAAAAAGTGAAGAACCGAACAATCAGTGATTCTACTGATAATATGTTTTACATCAATTCTGGAAAACAAACGATTAGTAATCGGGGGGAAGGAGAAGTGTTGATAAAGGAGTTGAAGAATATGATTGCTAAGTTAGACGACGTCATTCGAGTGCCATTTATGATGCACTATGAAGGGTACAAATATCAGGAAATTGCGGATAAATACGAGTTGCCATTGGGTACCGTAAAAAGTCGTATCTTCTTTGCACGTAGAGAATTAAAGGCACAAATTAAAACACGCTATGCCAACATTGAAGAGTTTCAAATGCGCCGCAGTGGATAGAACTCTATTAATGGTTAATTTTTAGGGATTAATGGTTAATGAAACGGCGTTGAAAAGTTGGAGCCCCGTTGATTGTGAAAACAATCAGCGGGGCTTTCTTTTTTTAAAACATGACTGCTATGCGCAATGTCAAATTATTCATATTAGCTTTTGCATTGTCAAATGACTGCCGGTCTTTCAATATATCTGTGAAAACTCGCTGGAAGCTCAAGCCAGCAACTATCGCAGTACTCGAACTCAAATTATACTCTGCACCAAGACCAACACCCCAAGAAAAAGTGAATGGATTGACCTCCCTTTTGATAATGTAATCATCATTTTCGATGATATCGGGAATATTGTCACCTTCGATTTTTCCTCGTGCTTGTGAACGGAAACCAAGGGTGAATGTTGGAATCTCCACATAATATTGCAGGTAGCCGAACTCCTTAGTCTTCAGTTTTAAACCAAAAGGAATTTCAACTGCTTGGATTTTATATTGGAGGGTTGTACCCATTGGGAAAACATCGGTAAACTCGGGATCATTAGGACTAATTATAGGCAAGTCAGAATCTGACCAATGTCGTCCCTCATCTTCAAATTGTAATTTACCACCTTGATTGAAGGCAAAACCAATACCTGCGAAAAATGCATAATTTTCTTTAAAATAATATTCACCCATTAACCCAAGTTTTAGTCCTAGGTTACTGCCATTATTATTTACCTGGTTATTGTCAATAACATCTAACCAAGAAAGGGTTGGACTTGCTTGAAAACCGATGCGCAAACCATCCTGAGCGTATGTGTTGCCCAAAAAGAATGCAAAAAAAGCCATTAGGATAACAATTTTTTTCATGTAATTTTGTTTTTGAAAAGTCATAAAGTTATTTTCTAAACGAAAGCAATTGCAAAAACGCTTTCATCCATTAAAATCTTATTTGTGTGTTGTTGTATTTGCGTTGAAAACATTAACACCTAAAAACATTAACACTTAAACACAATTATTAAAATGAAATTGAATACACCATTATTTTTTCTGTTCTTCGGAGCCATTATATTCGCGAGTTGTGATGACTACAAAGGTAAAGATATTCCCGATGTTTCCAATATTTCGTCAGACCTTGTTATTAAACGTTTTGAACGAGATTTGCTTAATATAGACACCTCAAATATGAATTCATCACTTTCGAAATTGGTAGAAAAATATCCAGCATTTAGTGGTATTTTTCTCAACCAGTTGTTGGGCGCGAATGATTTGCGGGTTGCACCGCAAGGGGCGGAGGAATACATTAAGGGTTTCGTTAATTTTCCGCCAGTTCGCCATTTATACGACACAACCCAAGTAGTTTTTGGTGAAATGACGGATATTAAAGGGGAATTTGACCAAGCTTTTCAATTTTTTCAATACCATTTTCCGAATCGGACAGTACCCGATTTGACGACTTTTGTTTCCGAATATGGCGTTGCAGCATTTATTTACGGAGAAAATTCCTTGGCTGTTGGGCTTGATTTTTTTCTAGGTGAAACCTATCCGTATGCTTATTACAACCCGGCAAATCCCAATTTTTCCGCCTATTTAACTCGTACCTTTAATAAAGACCATTTAGTTCGAAAAACGTTGACGCCAATGATCGAAGATTCTGATTTTTTGGGAAATCCTTCTGGAACTAGATTATTGGATTTGATGATTCATAACGGCAAAAAACTACATGTCTTGAGTCAATTATTACCGTACGCGCAGGACAGCGTGATTGTAGAATATTCGCAGTCGCAGATTGATTGGGTAGTAGATAATGAGTTTCAAATGTGGAATCATTTGTTGAAAGAGGATTTACTTTATTCAACCGATATGGGTAAAATGCGTAAGTTGGTGGAGTACAGTCCACACTCGCCAGGCATGCCGCCCGAAGCACCTGGACGGACAGCGAATTGGATTGGCTGGCAGATTGTGAATGCTTTTATGAAGCGAAATCCAGAGACGAGTTTGGAAGATTTGTTGAAAATTCGGGATGTACAGGTAATTTTGGATAAGTCGAAGTATAAGCCGAAGGGATGATTTCTAAGAAGGGCGTTTGAGGGATAAAACGGTCTTGTAAAAACCTTTTATCCCTCAATAAGCTTACCCGCTTCGCCGTAGGTAAAGTACGTAGCTTCTTAATTTCTTAGAAATCCATGTTAAAATCCGCAAGAAATCTGTTTAATTGACATCTAAAGTGTGAAGTGTTTTAGTCAGTTACTTTCTTAAAGTTAAATTTCATTAAACTATTTGTAAATTTTTCTACACCTTCGCATTGTGAAAAAAGTAATTATCAGCTAAAATAATTAAATGTTCGACTTTTCAGCTTTACAACTTAATACAGAAGACCCCTCCGCTAATGCGGTTATTTTTGCGTTTTTATTGGCGTTTTTTTTGTCGTCCATTATCGCGTTTACGTATGAAAAAACGTCGCGGCAAGTGGCAAG
>JBLHWU010000106.1:0-21700 GCA_047629355.1 Saprospiraceae bacterium
GGAAAAGATATTTTCAGTCGAGTATTTATTAAAGGGCAACAAGTCTATTGAGTAACTGTAAAAAAATAACTCGCCCAGTTGGAGGGGCTCTTTTATCATTTCTAAGTAGTTATTCAAGTTTATATAGTGTCTGATAAATTTGGTTAAGTAACGGTAAAATGATAACTCCGCCAACTACCAAGTATTTCTTTTGTCCTTATTTTCCACTTTTGAAACAGTCATTATGTAGAGATAATTCCCATTTAAAAAGTAAACATCTTTTGTCATTTCGACCGAAGTGGAGAAAAAGAACAAAATAAACGTTGTTAGTTGGCGGACTTATTATTTTACCGTTACGTAAGTATTGTGTCTAAACGAGGCAAAAAACGTAGGCATAGCCTTTGCTATCTGCGCTGGCTTTTGCTAATAGCAAAAAGAGCCATGGCTAAAAATTATTTTTAACAAAGTGCAGGCGCAATACTCAATTAAATTAACTGACAGTATTAACTTGAATGACTACTTAGTAGTCATTCAAGTTCAGAAAATCCTGAAGGGATTGAATATTGATGCCTTTTATATTCAATCCCTTCAGGATTATAACAATTCATTCAATATCCCCCGAATTTCATTCGGGGTTATTCATATTTCATTCGCTTCGCGGATGGGAAGTTCTAAAAAAATCGCGCTCAAAATATAAGATAGACTATGCAAAAATAAAACAACCTTCTAAGGAACGCGAAAGAAATAACTTCCTCAACAATCATCATTTAACCTTCCCTACGTCTTAACACAAACATCCCATCTCGAATCGGAAGCAACAAATTTTCGACTCGTTCATCCGCTTGTATCATTTCATTAAATGCCAAAATCTTTCGAGTCATCGCATCCTTTGGTGCTTCCAAAACTTTTCCATCCCACAAAACATTATCGACCAGAAGAATACCGCCGGGACGCAGCATTGGCAATACTCTTTCATAAAAATAAGCATTGTCCTTCTTTCCCGCATCAATCATTATTAAATCAAATTGGTCAATCGGCAAAGTCGAAATGACCGTTTTAGCATCACCAATATGCGACTTTATTTTTTCTTCTAAATTGCCTTTTTTTAAATATTTTCGAATTAAATATTCTAATTCTCGATTCACTTCAATGGTATGCAAAACGCCATTTTCAGCTAAACCTTCCGCCAAACAAATCGCCGCATAGCCTGTAAAAGTTCCTATTTCTAAAATAGCTTTTGGCTGCAACATTTTACTTAAAAAACTCAACAATCGTCCCTGTAAATGTCCGGACAACATCTGCGGTGCCAATGTTTTTAAATAGGTTTCCCGTTCCAATTGATACAGTAAATCAGAAGCTGCGGAGGTATGCTTTTCAGCATAGGTATTTAAAGATTGAAGTATTTTTTTCATTGAAAATGCTTGTTAGGAATGACAAAAGAATAGATTTACATTCCTCAGATGTTTGGAAACGTCGAGATTCTCTAAATTTCTAAACATCTATCTACCCTACAAATCGCGTTGAATCCATTTTCATCATAATGCCTAACATGATGGTAAAACCCAGCAGAGATGACCCTCCTTTACTAATAAATGGCAACGGAATTCCAATAATTGGCATCACGCCCATCGTCATTCCAATATTGATAAGAACGTGAATAAAAATGATACCTGCCAGCCCATAAGCGTAGTTACGGGCAAATCCAGTCCGCTGTCGTTCGGCAATCGTGACCAGCCGCAGCAGCAATAATAGGAACAAAACAATGACTCCGAAACTACCGATAAACCCCTGTTCTTCGCCGACTGCACAAAAGATAAAATCTGTGCTTTGTTCTGGAACAAAATGCCCCTGAGTCAAGTTGCCATCCGTAAATCCTTTGCCATATAATCGCCCAGAACCGATGGCTCGTTTGGATTGCACTAAGTTATATCCTGCGCCGAGTGGGTCACATTCACTAAATTTTAGCCAGACTTTTATTCGTTCTTGTTGGTGATTTCCGAGCAGGTTGTTATAACCAAAATTAGCCGTCAAAGTCAATGCCCCTGACACTATCAATCCAAGCCAAAGTAAGGTCACCATCCAGTTTTTCCGATTGCGATATTGAACAACCGACAATGGAATAAAAATCGTCACTGCCCCTAATAGAACCTGCCAAGTCAATCCCTGTTGAATCCCGCCATAACAGCCCAGTGCAATGACAATAATCCCAATAATCCACGGCCATCTTTTCTTTAAATCAGTCACCAAAACAACCGCACTTATCAAGACTAACCAAGTTAAAATAACTGCCGTATTGTTTACCAAACCCAGCAATAACAATGTTACTGCCCCAATACATAATGCTAAAAAACTGGCTGAAAATCCTTCCCGATAATAGACAATAAAGAAGGATAAAAATACCAATGCTGACCCTGCATCTGGCTGTAATAAAATCAGTAGGATTGGAATTGCTATAATGCCTACTGCTATAAATTGGGAACGAAATTGCTTTAAATTGGTGCTATAAGTACTCAAAAATGCTGCGACTGCTAAGCAGGTTCCAACCTTTGCAAACTCCGAGGGCTGCAACGTAAATCCAGCAATATTGAACCAAGAAGTAGCCCCTTTTATCGTTTTTCCAAAGACTAAAACCAAGGCCAATCCCAGCATCGACACCATGTAGGCGAGATACGCAAAGGTGCGCCAAAATTTTTCATCGATAATCAGCGTCACCAATAATACTGCAAATGAAACGCCTATCCAAATAGTCTGCTTTCCTACTGCCGTTTTGAAAAACTCCGACATATCCGTCGAATAACCGTCATCATAACCGACCGTATAAATCATCAGCCAGCCAATGCCCGTCAGCCCCAAATAAATGGAAAAAGTCATCCAATCAATCGTCGTTCTCGTTCTTGCACGCATAAGTGATTATTTCGATTTTCTTGATTATTTCGATTTTCTCGATTAAAGATTAATACGAACTAATTCACTAATTTCTAGTCAATATATTCTACAATTCTCAATAGACGAATCCCTACAGAAACCTCGAAAGAAAGATTCCGAATCGTCCGTTCACCAATGGTTTGCGGGTTGCCCGTAAATGGATTTGTCACATTTGGAATTTCTTGTTGTTTGTACTGCGCGGTGATGTCTGGCGCAACCGAGAATTCCAGAAAGCCGCCAAATAACTGTGAAAACATCATTTCAAAACCGCCACCAATCGTCAAACCCATATTCAATTTGCGCACGCCATCAGGAAAAGGATAAAATAATGGATTAATATCTTGATATTGTTCTAAATTATCAGATACGGTATATTCCCCTCTTAGTCCAAACATATAATAAACTTTACCATTTTGTTGAAAGTCATATTTCTGCTTCGCCCCAAACATCAACGAAATATTGTTAAACTCAAAACTCTGATTAATGGTTGAAGAGTTACTATTTTGTGTAAAGATTCGCTGGTTTCGACGCGCACTTCCTCGAGTATGATACCCCAATTGTGCAATCAACGCAAAAGAGTTATCTTCTACCAAGGACTCGACATACACATCTCCGTGCCAGGTAAATAATGCACCTTGGTCAATATTGTTCCATTCTTGTGTACCAATTGTTAGTCCACCTTTAAGACCAAAAGCGGACCCGCCCTGTGCTTGCACAAATACAAATGATAAAGCAAATAACGTAAGTAATCCTATCCTTTTCATGACTATATGTTTAGTTTATTTTTTTTGATTGTAGCGGCGACTGTAGTCGTCAAGCTGCCTTCACCGTAAAGCAGCTTGGCGACTATAGTCGCCGCTACGAAGACCAAAATTAGTTAAAATAATGGACTTCTTTACAAAAAAAAGGTTGAGACCAATTTAAGTCTCAACCTTTAATATTTTATTTTAAAACCCGGCATTTCCGCTCCGTGCGTGGTGCACTGAAAACCGTATGCCGTCCTGCTTATTTCAAAATTTCTAAAACCTGTGTGACTACATTCTCAGCGGTAAAACCAAATTTTTCATCCAAAACAGTGTAGGGTGCAGAGTAACCAAAATGCGTTAATCCAAACACTTTCCCATCTGCGCCAACCAAACCTTCCAAATTGACAGGCAAGCCCGCAGTCATCCCAAATTTAGGAATACCAGGCGTCAAAACCACTTTTTGATAATCCGCAGATTGATTTCTAAACACACCTTCCGATGGCACAGAAACAACACGAACATTCAAATTGTGCGCAGATTCTAATTTTGCCGCCCCTTCAATCAACGTCGCTACTTCCGAACCATTGGCCACTAAAATCACATCAGGTTTACCAGTCGAACCTTGAACGATATACGCACCTTTTTCCGCTTCTTTCGCATCCTTAAAACGAGTTGAACCTGCTTGCGCTGGCAAACTTTTCACATTCTGCCGTGTCAAAATCAAGCCACTTGGCGATTTTTGATTTTCAAAAGCCATTTTCCAAGCAATCGTCGTTTCATCCGCATCCGCTGGACGAAGTGCCAAAAATGCATTATTTCCAGAATGATTTTTCAACTTTTCGAGCAATCGAATTTGCGCTTCTTGCTCAATTGGCTGATGCGTCGGTCCATCTTCCCCTACTCGGAAAGCATCGTGCGTCCAAAGAAATTTTACCGGAGTTTCCATCAATGCTGCCACGCGAATCGCTGGTTTCATATAATCTGAAAACGCGAAGAAAGTCGCACAAACTGGAATCACACCACCGTGCAAAGCCATCCCCGTACACATCGCCGCCATCGTCAACTCAGACACCCCTGCCTGAAGAAATGAGCCAGAAAAATTACCCTTTTGAAATGCACCTGTTTTATCGTGAAATACTTGCGTCTTGTCACTATTCATCAAATCAGCGGAAGACACAATCATATTTTCCACATTATCTGCAAAATGAGACAGTACCGTTGCTGATGAATTTCGGGTAGCATTGTTCATTTTTTGCTCAATGGAAGCCCAATCAATTGCTGGCGAATCACCAGAGAAAAACGAAGCTAACTTCTTCGCCAATGCTGGATTTTCATCCGCCCAACGCTGCTGCGCCAGTTTTTTCTCCAGAGCTCCTGCCACTTTTTTACGGGCATTTCGCTCGTACATTGCCTTCACTTCTGGAAAAATTTGGAACGGGTCTTCAGGGTCACCTCCTAAGTTTTTAATCGTCGCTTCAAATGATGCCGCAGACTTACCCAATGGCTGTCCGTGTGTCGAAACTTCCGCTTCAAAACTATTGCCATCTTCTTTCAAGGCACCCTTACCCATCACCGTTTTACCAATAATCAAAGTCGGTTTATCTGACCGTCGAATCCCTGCTCGCAATGCTCGACGAATCGCTTGGTGGCTATTCCCATCAATCTCAACTACATGCCAGCCCCAAGATTTATACTTTGCTGCCGTATCTTCCGTCATTACTTCATCAACTTCCGTTGACAGTTGAATATCATTCGCGTCATAAAACATGATAACATTACCCAAGCCCAAATGCCCTGCAATCCGACCAACGCCTTGTGAAATTTCTTCTTGAACACCTCCGTCAGAAATATACAAGAACGTGCGGTGTGCCGCCCATTCGCCAAATCGAGCCACTAAAAAACGCTCAACAATCGCTGCACCTACACCGAAAGCATGCCCCAAACCTAAAGGACCTGAAGTATTTTCAATACCTCTTTCTACATCAATTTCTGGATGGCCAGGCGTTGGACTGCCCCACTGTCGGAAATTTTTGAGGTCTTCCATTGAATATTTCCCCTGCAAAGTTTGCGACGCATAAAGCATAGCAGACATGTGTCCAGGGTCTAGAAAGAACCGATCACGGAACGGCCAATTCATTTCTTCTGGGTCAAATTCCATGAACTCAGAAAACAGAATGTGTATAAAATCTGCACCACCCATCGCACCACCAGGGTGACCAGAATTGGCTTTTTCTACCATCGCAGCCGCGAGTATGCGAATATTATCAGCGGCCTTGAGGTTATTTTTAATCTTAGTAGCTATTGACATAGTTTGATTGATTCGATTATCTGATTCTTTCGATTGTATAGATTTTCTTGGATTGAGGGGTTTGGAAAAACAAGTATAGATTATTCACAGGATATTTTGCCAAGAATCTTTACTTATTTTTTCGCGTCCCTAACTCGACTAATACAACGTTTTGAGGGTTTCAAAATAGTAGAAGCCTAAAGCCCCAGCACTCAAAATTTGCGCAAATGTACTAACTGTTAGCAGTCTTGAAAGATTTTTTATAGGAACTTTTAAAAAATTTGTTTTTGAAAAACAAGATATTCGCTTTTTAGGTCTAAAAATGAGTGTTTACTTTCTAAAAATACCAAATTTTCCAGTTGCTTTTTTAAAAATTGCTGATGCGCTGCTGATTGTGGATGAAAGGGTCGGTGTTGGACGGCGGTGTTTATGCTTTCAAGTTTTCGATTTAAAATTTGTGTATTTTCATTGAAAAAACTGGATTGAAATTGTTCCCAAATATAATCAATCGCCACTTGATTGGGATGAATCATATCAGCAGTGTAAAAACGGTAATCTCGAAGGTCATCCATCATAATTTCGTAAGCGGGGAAATAATGGATAAAATTGAACTGCTCACACAACTCCGCTACTGCCAATTGCAAAGTTGCCTTGCTTTTTTGATTTTCTAATAATCCATCGCGAATGTGCCGCACAGGACTTATGGTGACAATAATTTCTAAATCCTTATTTTGCAATTTAATTTTTTCAAAAAACAGCTTACATTTCTCTATAATTTCTAAAACAGTTAATCGCCTTTTTTGAAATAGCTTAGCGGGCATTTTATGGCAATTCGCTACGATTTCACCTGTTTCTATATTTTCAAAAACATGCGCTGTTCCAAAAGTTAAAATTAGTCGATTGCAGTTTTTTAATGCTAAATGTGCCGTTTGAAAATGTTTTTGAATGCCCTCTAAAGTTTCTACTTTTTCCATTTTTGAAAAGATGCTGTGGTGTGCGAAGCTGTGCCAGAGTCCGTTGTTTTCAAACAACTCATTCTCTTTGAAATTATCATTTTCCAAAAGGCGATTTAAATTATTGATTATGGAAATTGGATTGTAGAGAATCCCGAATGGGTTGATGGTGTTGTGAAACTTGAAATTGATTAGTCGTTGTCCGATGTTTTCGGTGAAACAAGAGCCGAAGGATAACAATCGGTGTTGGTGATTTATAGAAGTAGCGGAAGAAGAGACATTTATTTTAGTGCGGAAATTAGGCATAGTTCGTTTTTTCTAAAAAAAATGCGAAGGTAACTTTTTTCTAAAAAAAAAGTGGATTATAACGCTTATACGCTGCTTTAGCTACCTATTTCTATAGAGTTAAAGCAGCGTATCCAGATTGTTGCTAAAAAACCAGGGAATTACCGTTCATTTTTTAAGTATTCGTGGCTTTCTAACTAAAATTCCTGAAAAATCTCACCCGATTCAACATCAAAACCAATATAAAAAATAGGTAATTGGGTTGTTCTTCGCAAGTGTTCAATGTAAATATTATCTACTACTTCACGTTCTATCCAATGTAAAAAACAAACCATAAAAAAAGCCATCAATCTTTTAAATTGATGACTTTTTTGTACTTGTTAAAACGGATTTTTTGTTGAAAGAGAGATGATAAACTTTATTCCCCTCAACCTCCTCGCTGCAAAAAACTTAACATCCTCTCCGCATTCGTTTCCAAATCCGACAACGTATTCTTCACCTCCATATCCTGAATATTTTTAGAAAAATCAGTGATAACATCGTGCTGCAAAACAACCCCATCTTTCAGAAAAATGATTTCGTCCGCAATGTCTATCGCATCAAAAAAATCGTGAGTAATGAATATCATCGACGTACCAATTTTCTTAACAATCTGCCATATTTCTTGCCGCAATTCAGATTTTAATGCCGCATCTAAATTGCTAAAGGGCTCATCTAATAACAGCAATTCGGGATTGGTTGCCAAAGTTCTGGCTAAGGCGACCCGCTGTTCCTGTCCGCCGCTCAATTGGGACGGATATGCATGTGCATACGCTTCCATTTTGATGAGTTGGAGCATTTTTTTGACGGTCGCGGCTTCATCATTCTCCACGCCAAAAGCAACGTTTTCTGCGACGGTTAAATGAGGAAATAAAGCAAAATCCTGAAAGACAAATCCGACATTTCGTTCTTGAGGTGGCAGGATTTGTCTATCGCTAGTGACAGTCGTTTCTTTGATTTTTATCCATCCATTTTCTGGACGTTCCAAGCCAGCAATCAACCGAAGTAAAGTCGATTTTCCGCTTCCACTTTCTCCTACGATGGCGCAAATTCTACCTTTTTGCAAAGTGAAATTACAGTTGGACAATGCCAATTTCTTTCCGTCATAAGACTTGCAAAGCTGTTCTATTTCTAAAATATTTTCCATTAGTACGTTTTTGTCATATCTTCATCCACACAGATAATAAAATCAGCTCGACCCTTATTTTCTTCAGATAATTTATAGGTTTTTTTTTGCTCAACGGTCGTGATTGTCGCATAGTTTAAGTCCGCATTTCCTTGTTTTAAATACCATAAGATTCCTTCGTAAAAATCAGAATGAAAAGCACCATTCAAGTGTAAAAAGGTATGACCATTTTGATAATTTTTCAAAATAAAATGTGCCATCGTTGCATCTTTTATCGCTTGTGCTTTCACCAAATCAGGCGAGCCATGTCCGCCCATCATTTCCAAAATATTCTTGTACTGCGGTAACTCTGCATCAAATGGAATAGGCAAGGGAGCAACCCAAGATTTTTCTTCCTCCGTGAGCTGATTGAGCGCAGGAAAACCATTTTCAGTATAAACCATACTGGCAAATCTTCGCGGAATATTCGTACCGATAAAAGGGATTTTATGCTCTTTTGCAAAATCCACCACAGGCGCATAATCCGTTTTGTAATTAGACCAAAGTCGTGCAAGTGTATCCAATCCCGTGTAGTCAATTTCGCCTTTCAAATAGTCATTCAAAGCCCTTTGGTTATCGGCTTCAATCATTTCAGCCCCCAAAATCAATGGATTCGTTTTATACAAGTCTTTACAAACTTCCAACTGTAACCAATGAGCAATCGGATTGTTATGAAATTCTCCAAATAGAATAACGTCTTTTTTTCTAATCGTTTTCATCAGCTTTTTATAACTGATTTTTTTGCCTTTTTTGTTATAAATTTTAAAAGCAACTTTACTTTGTCCCAAGGCAAAAATAGATAGACACATTAAAAACAGTAAGGTTATAATTTTGTGTTTCATATTATATTATTTTAAAGTTAGAGGTCAGAAGTTCAGACCGTATTTACTCTCAGAGGTCAGAAAACCTACTAATTAAAGTTCTGAATCATCTGACTGCTGACAGTAAAATAGTCAGACCTTTGACCTCTCTCCACCGTTATTTCTTTCTAAAAAAACGGTCTAAAAATTTGATTAAAATCAGCAATAAAACAATTATCAATATCAGCAATAATGCGGGGATAGCGGCTTCTGCTACCCGTTCATCATCAGCGTATTCATAGGTTTTTATGGCTAAGGTTTGTAGATGGTAAGGTTTCAAAATCAGGGTCAGGGGCAACTCTTTTAAAATGTCGATGAAGACCAATAAAAAAGTGCTGATTAAAACGTTGCGCAACAGCGGTAATTCTATTTTAAATAAGGTCTTGAATTTGCTCCTGCCTAATAAATAAGATGATTCAGATAAATATTTTCCGAGTTTTAAAGAATTGGATTCCAATGGATTGAAAGCAACCGCTAAAAACCGAAAAACATAAGCATAAATTAATATAACACTACTTCCATAAAATAGGAATCCGATTTTGAGGTGCAGCGTATCTGCAAAAAAATTAATGAAGGTTTGGCTACTTCGCATGATTCCAATTCCGATGATAGCCCCCGGAATTACATAACCGATTGTTGCTATTTTTTGTATCAGCCGAATTGATTTTACATGATTCCAACGCGAAAAGAAAATTAAGATTAGCGCAGTTATTACGATAAAAAAAGTAGCAACAAACGCCAGCCCCAAACTTTGCAAAGCAATCGAAAATAACTCGGCGGTAAACATAGTTTCAAAAGTCAAAAACGCCCAATACAACAATTGACCGACAGGCAATATCAAACCGAATAAAATGGGCGTACCAAGTATCAGGGGAAAGAGTATTTTTTGACTTCCGCACCATGATTTCCTTTGAGCATTTTGTTGTTTTGCTGCAATATCTTTAAGAACGTAAGACTTTTCACCTCGTTGCCAGCGTATCAAACCATTGATGATAAAAACAATAACAACCAATAAAGCAGATAAATAAACCGCTGATTGTAAGTCCTCCAACATCGTCCAAGTCCTGAAAATTCCCGTCGTAAAAGTCTGAATACCGTAGTATTTTGCTGCGCCATAATCGTTGAGAACTTCCATGAAAACCAAGAACAAGCCACCAATAATCGCAGGCGAAGCTAAAGGTAAAGCAATCGAAAAAAAGTACCGCCAACTGGAAGCTCCCAATAAATAACTAGCTTCTCGAATCCTCGTAGGAAAACTTTTAAACATTGCGCTTACACTTCCATAAACGTAAGGATAAAGCGAGCAACTCAACACCCAAATCAAGCCGTAAATATTCATCATTTCGACTTTCTCAATGGGTATGCCAAGCGCTTGGGAACCTCGGATGAGCGTCCCTCCGTTTCCGAGCAATCCGACGTAAGCGTACGCCACGATATAGGAAGGAATTGCCAGCGGTAAAAAGAGCAGCCACTCTATCCATTTTCGGAATCTAAACTCATAATTAGCAATTATCCAAGCGGTAGAAGTGCCGAATAAAAAGCACAAAACCCCCGTTCCAAGCAGCAGCACGAAAGAGTTTTTGACATAATCCAATAAGAAATGAGACACAATGTGTTGCCACATTTCTCCGACTCCAAAAAACAGATAAACGATGATGGCCAAAAGCGGAATCGCAATTAGCAAACCGATGACCATTGTCAGCAATGACCATCGGTTGAAGTCTCTCCGCAAGTTTTTAAATTTACTGAGCATCTGGTCCTTTATCCCAAGCTACTTCATCAAAAATGATGACGGCTGGCTTGTTTAATTCTCCCAATTTTGACAAAGGCAAACTGTCTTCTTTGAAACTTCCCCATGATTTTAGCAAGTCAGAAGAAGCCGCATTTGGGTTGACGGGATATTCATAATTCGCTTCCGCAAACGTCTCTTGTACCTCTTTACTCACCAAATATTCGATAAATTTGACAGCGTTTTCCTTATTGGGCGCGTTTTTCGCTATGCCAATTCCACTAATATTAATATGCGCTCCTCTTCCGTCTTGATTTGGGAAAAATACACTGACAGCATTTCCAGCATTAACTTCCATATCGTCTTTTGAATTAATCAATTTACCTAAATAATAGGTGTTGATAATCGCCAATTCACCTTCACCTGCCAAGATTGCTTTGACTTGGTCACGGTCATTTCCTTTCGGTGTTCGGGCAAAATTTTGTCGCAGCCCATCTGCCCATTTTTTAGCTTCTTCCTCTCCGTCGTTGGCAATAATAGACGCCAATAAAGACTGATTATAGATGTTGCCAGAAGACCGAATTAGGATTTTATTTTTCCATTCTGAATTGGTCAATGCCTCGTAAGTAGAGAGTTGTTCGGGGTTTACTTTATTTTTATCGTAAGCAATAATTCTTGCTCTTTTGGTCAACCCGAACCAATGATTGTCCCTATCTCGCAAATGAGCAGGGATGGTTTTTTGTAAAATTTCCGACTTTGCCGCTTGCAATAATCCTTTACTTTTGGCTCTCACCAATCTACCGGCATCTACAGTGATTAGCAAATCTGCGGGCGATTGGTCTCCTTCGCTTTCCATTTTTTGAATAAGTTCGTCGGCACTTGCTTTGACCACATTAACTTTGATACCAGTATCTTTGGTAAATTTTTCAAAAATGACTTTATCAGTATCATAATGCCGATGCGTGTAAAGGTTGATTTCTTTGGCAGACTCCTCTTTTTGTTTGGTTGCTTGATTTTCTGAGCAGGAAGTCATTAAGGTGATAAAACAGATGAAAATGATTAGTTGATTGAACATATTTACGGTATTTGTATTTTAAAAAAGTGCAAATATATTCTATTTAGATTAAATCTAGATAGCATAAATGTCATTTTACGGTTATTTCGATTCCATTTCTTTTTTTGAAGAAAAAATTTGAGGTTAGAAAATTTTTAACCTAAAAAAGCCGCCAATTTTTCAACTGACGGCTTTTTTTTTATTTCTTAAATGGGTTTAATGCGCTTTTTCCCGCATTTTTTCTTTGTATTTCTTTAGTTGTCTTTTTAAGTTATCCGCAGCCGAATCAATCGACGCTTCAAAGGTTTTATTGGTTTCGCTGACAAATAAAGTGCTGCCGGGGACTTGAATTTTTACTTCGGCAACCTTGTCGCGCACTTGTCCTGAATTTTCTAATTTCAACTTTACATTGGCGTCGATAATTCGGTCGAAGAAACTGTCTAATTTTGATAGTTTTTTCTCAACGTAAGTCAATAATTTTTCGTCAGCTTTAAACTGTACAGATTCGGTTCGTACTGTCATGTATTAAGCGTTTTAACAGGGACAATTGCATTGCTGTATTGCTTATGACTAAATTGTTGATTGATACAATTACTTGATTTTCAAAGCAATATAGCAATCAAACAATTCATTCTCCCTAAAGTTAATAAAATATGAGTTTCAAGAACGAGAACACTTTAGTCTTCGTTCATTTTTGCTTTTGGGTGCGCTTGTTCGTACACCTTTTGTAACCGCTGAATCGAATTATGGGTATAGACTTGCGTGGAAGCAAGGGAGGCATGTCCCAACAATTCTTTGACGGCATTTAAATCCGCGCCGTTGTCCACTAAGTGCGTCGCAAAGGAGTGGCGCAGAGTGTGCGGACTACGTTTTTCTGCCGTACTGACCATAGATAAGTAGCGGTTGACGATGTTGTAAATAATTTTCGGATAGGTCTGTTTGCCTTTGTCCGTTAAAAAAATATAGGTGGAAGCGGTCGGAAACTCCAGGTTCCGAACCAATAGATAATCTTGTATTAATTTCATCAAATAAGGGGCAATCGGTACGAGGCGTTCCTTACTACCTTTCCCCAAAACTTTGATGCGTTGATGATACAAATCCACATCCTTCAACCTTAGATTTATCAACTCTGCCCGCCGGATACCTGTTCCATATAACAACTCTAATATCAATTTATTCCGGACACCTTTATATTCCTTTCCAAACTCAACTTGTTCGAATAAGGAATTTAAGTTCTTCTTTTCAATGACTTTTGGCAAGACTTTTCCAGCCTTTGGCGCAATCACTTTCATCATTGGATTGACCTCAATGATTTCGTTTTTTCGTAAGAATTTAAAGTAGGTTTTTAATGTAGATAATTTTCGCTTAATCGAAGAAGGCATCATTCCATTTTCAATCAAACTCACCGACCACGAACGAATTGCATGATGGTCAATCTTTCGGACAGACTCAAATTCATACCCTTTTAAGTAGTCAAAAAAGTGCTTCAAATCAGATTTGTACAGCTCGACAGTTAGCGGGGAGTAGCGTTTTTCTAATTCAATGTATTGTAAAAATCTATCTATTTTGGTTTCAACCATAAAATGCGGTGGTGGTTTTTAATTATTCAATAGAGGTCAGAAGCTAGACCGTTATACAATTAGCGTTTAGAGGAAACAAATTTTACTATGCTGTATTTTCTAACCGCTGCTAAGTAACACGTACTAATAATGAAAATGGTCGGACTTCTAAATAGTTGGTTTTTTTAATTGAAATTAATAGGCTAAAAATAAGAGATATATTTTAAAAATGCAACTATACCAATTTTTATTTATTCATTTTTTTGACAAAATAGCGTAGAAAATCCTTTAAACAAAGGTATTTCAGCGACGAACTTTTTTTGAAAAAATATTTAAAAAATAAAAATTAGCCTCTTTTTTAAAATCAACAACCTGCTTTCCTTGCTACTCAATAAATGTTTCCTATATTTGGATATAAATTAGTCCATTTGAAAAAGTAAATCAACGCTTTTTCTTAAAAATTTGACAGCACAATATGGGAGTTACCATACATTATAGAGGAAGCATAGATAATAAAACGCACATTGATAAATTCATTGTGGAGATGTCTGATATTTGCGATAGCATGAACTGGAAGTACGAGGTTTTGGACGAAGATTGGAGTGTGCCGTCGAGTCTCGAAGTTGACCACCAAGAAGATGGTGTGAGCTTGAAAGGACATGCAGGACTGAAAGGCATTTCCTTTACGCCACACGAACATTGTGAGCCGGTGCGTCTTACCTTTGACGCCGAAGGACACTTAAACTCAGTTATGAACATCGCACTTGGCATGCAAAAGTCAAAAAATGGTTTGCCTTGGCTTTTTTCAAAAACTCAATTTGCGGGGGCAGAAGTCCACATTTCTATTATAAAATTACTTAAATACATTCATAAAAAATACGTTTCTAATCTGGAAGTCCGTGATGAGGGCGACTACTGGGATACGGGTGATAAAGCTACCGTCAACAATCGAATGGGCGTCATTCAAGATGCAATGGATGCACTGGAAGAAGGACTCCGAGACCTCGGTAATTTAGAAGATTTGACGGAAGATGGCATTATTAAAAAAATTGAGGAAGTCATTGATAAAATGGGCGACCAAGAGGGCATTCAAGTCCGAGTGATGCGCATTGATTCTGTGTTGAAAAAATTTGAAGAAGACATCGAAGAATGGGAGAAAAATGGCGACCACAATGAATTGTTGAACTTTTTTAAAAACATGCCTGACAATCCCGAAGACTTTCTACAAGCATTAAAAGATGCACAAACGGGAGAACTTTCTGATGATGAATTGTCTGAAATTATGGCGTTTGAAAGTGCGGATAATGGAGAAGATGATTCGGAAGAAGAGGAAATTGAAGGTTGGGAAGATGACTTCTTAGATGGGTTTGAGGAAGAGGACCCGGATATGCCGAACCCTTCGCTGAATTAAGAATAAAAAGTGTAGAACTAAGAATGTAGAATGAACCGCCAAGTGCAGCATTCTACATTCTTAATTATTAATTATTTTTAACAAACTTCGTCACCTGCCGTCCTTCAATTTCAATAAAATAAATACCTGCTTCATAGCTCGAAACATCTAAATATTTTCGACCACCCGACGCACGGAAGCTATCTATTTCTCGACCTAACATATCATAAATCATCACATCTGCATACAAGCCGCCCTCCCACTCTATCGTAATTCGGTCAGCGGCTGGATTTGGATATACTTTCAAATAATAGTCTGACATCGCTTCCCCAACTGGCAAAATAATATCACAAAATTCGGTATCTGGTTCTAATTCTATCCAAGACTTACCTGACATATCTCGACCGTCAAATGCTTCATAATCAGCAGGATAGCGATTCATTCTAAAAGTCAAATTGTTGTTGATTGTCAACGTATCTCCCTGAGTTGCGGGGGCGCCCACAGCCAAAGGTGTTTTATATTCCCAAACAATTTCATCATCTGGCGTCACTTCAAAAGTATAGCCAAAGCGACCGCTAGTAATCAATGCATTGCCGTTTGATAAAAATTGCGCGCTCGACAAACCTGTGGAATACAAGTTAGTCGGGTCTTCTGGATGCTGAATGGTTTCCAAATAATCGGCTGGTCCACCTGCTTCATCATACACCCAAGAATACATATCCCAACCTGGGTCAAATACATTCACTTGCGAGAAATCTGCGCCTACCCGATTGTTGAAAACTACGATTTGGTCATAATTATCATTTGTGAAATCCAGAAAATTATCGTTCCAATGCGCATCGTGTTGAAAGAACAAAGTTTGATTGTCCTCCGTACCTTGTTGATACGCCAATGGATTTCCCCAACGATACATCAAATCACCACCTTTTCCACTCAAACCACCGTTATTACTAGCAGCTTGCGCCGTCGTAGTACTATGGTCAATCACCCAAATTTCATTAAAATAAGGGATAGAAATCATCACTTGATTTCGTCCTTCATGAAAATCTAAGGAGTTCGCGTGCAACCAATCTGGATGTCCGTCATGTGTATCGTAGTTGATATCTACCAATTCTCGATGTTCCGCTACGACGCCAAAATTGTCTTTTGTCGCATCAAAATCTTGAATCAAGTGATTCCAAACATGCCATTCCCAAACGATTTCAGAAGTCGCTGGGTCAAGTTCGATAATGTAATCTGGCCACAACTTATCTTGTGCAGTATTAGAGGTGTCCCGTCCTGCTTGTAGCGATTCTGCTTCCGTTTTCAATTCCCACGCGATGGCAAGAATATTACCATTATCCATCGGTGCGATGTCGTGGTGCAAACGGTCGTTTTCATCATTGAGTTCGTAAGACCAAGTCAGGTTATTGTCCCAATCCCGAATTTCAATAATCGCACCGCCACCACCTGCCCAGATTGGGTCTGTACCTACTGCGGCATCTCGTTTGCATTTCACAATCGAGCCATCCGTACGCAAGTATACCATATTACCTGGTCGAAAATTAGCTTCGTCTTCCCATACATTCACCACTTCGCCGCAATTGTCCAATAAATACACATTTGGTTGGTTGTGTGGAAACATTAAATTGAAGCCATCAAATGCTTTAGATGGTTTATAAGTCAGTAATCCTACGGTATTTTGCGCCGATAAAAAGGTGGTCGCAAAAAATGTAAGTAACAATAGAGATAGTAGATTTTTTTTCATAAAAATATGATTTACTTTTGAAGTGTTTATCAGAATTTGATAGTGCAAAAGTACTTCCTTTACTTGAAAAAAATTAGTCAAATGAATTGATATAATGTAAATAGCGTTACGTTTGCTAAATTTTTGGAAAAGAGTAAGGGACGCAAAAAGAATAATTATAGATTCTTGACAGGGTCAAGAATCTTCTGTAAGTAAGTAAGTAACGTGAAATAAATAATCTTACTTTTTTAAGCGGATATTTAGTCGATATTTTTCACTTTAAAAATGCTCATTATATCAACATAAATGGCACTTTTAAAGCAAAAACTAGGAACGAAATCTCTCTCTCAAAAAAGTAACTTTATTTAATTCGCGTTCCTAAACACTTAGTTCAAGAAGCTATTGACAGCTTTTTAATTAAAAATATTACAAGGAAATAAAATATATTAAGTTTTCAGTACCTTAACACTTTTTACTTAAAATAAGTAACTAAAAAAATGTTGCACTGTTGAAAACTTAACAAATTTTAAAAATGGTCGCTTTTTCATAAAAATGACCAAGTTTAACTCAGCATGAAGTAGTAAATGGTAACGAGAGGTTGCTAAAAAATTAAGCAGCGAGAAAATCTTGCGATTTTCTCGCTTCAAAAAATACAATTCGCGCTGCCTGCGGCAGCGCGAAAGGGAGTTTGAGGGATAATTGTTGATAATTTGACTGATTTCAAGTGAAAATTAAGGATAATTTGTCCCGTCCAGTTGGGGAAGTTATTTTTTCACCGTTACTTAGTCACAATCAATCTGAAGAATCTGTTGAGTTTTCAGTGTACTATTAAATTGTTTTCAATGAAATTTTGGTAATCAACAATTTAACAATAAATCAATCTAGCAATTATTTGTCGAATAAATTAGGTCTACCTACTTAAAACAGTTTCTTACATGAAATATAAAAACATCTATGTAGCCGCAACCAGTCAGCATATTGGTAAAACTACTTCCACCTTGGGTTTGGTGGCGGTATTAATGAAAAAGGGAATAAGGGTAGGTTATTGCAAACCAGTTGGGCAAATGTCTTCAAATGTCAACAATGTAGTTGTGGATAAAGATACAGTGCTGTTTTCTGATTTGATGAAATTTAAATTAGATCCATTGCTGCACAGTCCCGTAATCCTTGGAAAAGGGGCAACCACTGCCTTTTTGGACCACCCAGAAAAATACAACTATCAGCAAAGAATCATCGCTGCTGCCGAACAACTCAACGAGCAGCATGACATAGTGATTTATGAAGGAACAGGGCATCCTGGCGTTGGAAGTATCGTCAATTTGTCGAATGCAGATGTTGCAAAAATCATAGATGCTCCCGTTATTATGGTCGTGGAAGGCGGCATTGGAAGTACTATCGATATGTTGTCCTTGTGCTTAGCAAAGTTTCGATTACTCAATGTACCGATTTTGGGCGTAATTGTCAATAAGGTAAAACCTCGAAAAATTGATAAGGTAAAAAAGTACCTTGGAAAATATCTAAAGAGTATTGGCTTGCCACTTTTAGGCGTACTTCCTTACGATAAAAGCCTTGCTTATCCTTTGATGAAGACGGTTGCCAAAGCGGTTAATGGAATTGTCAGTTTCAATCCAGAAGCATTGAATAATAAAGTGGAAGACATTATTGCAGGTTCTTTATTGGATGTGGAAGAGTTAAAATCTGCACAAAATCTACTGCTTATCGTTAGTTCAAAAAAGGTAAATGATGCACTTGGAAAAATTCAAACTTTATTCAATTCCGTTGACAATCACCAAACCCCGTTATCTGGAATCGTCGTTACTGGAAATGGGCTGATTACAGGTATTGCATCTGATTATATTGCCAAACATAAAATTCCAGTTATTAGGACATCCTTAGATACGTATGGTTCTGTTATAAAAATAAGCAGAATTGAGGTGAAAATCAATCTTAATTCACCTTGGAAGGTTACGAAAGCCATCGAATTAATTGAAGAAAATTTAGATGTGGATGCTTTATTAAACCAATTAAAATAATAGTAATATCTTCGCTAAATGGGGAGAAGCGACGAAAGTAACGCAAGTACAAAAGATTGAAAATATAGTTTTTATTTAAAAATAATCGTGACTGACAAAACGATTGAAATCAAATATTTAGGAACATTCTAAAACGATTGATACCGCTCAATCCCTACCTCCAAGATGCCACTTTAGAAGAGGGAAAACAGTTAATGAATCAGTATAGAAAAGCGATAAAAGAATTGACGACGGTCAATATTTTTACTGGTAATCTGCTTTTAAAAAACTTTGGGGTCACTCCTCTAAATCGCGTCGTTTTCTATGGTTGTAACGAAATAAATTTATTGACCAGTATCAATTTTCGCACCATTCCAGAACCCCGTGACCATTATGAAGAATTCTCCAGCGAACCCTATTATTCCCTTCGCATCAACAATGTTTTTCATGAAGAATTCAGACATTTCTTGATTGGCAATCCGACTTTCCTTAAAATCTTTACCAATCTGCATGGTGAGTTATTTAAGGCAAAAAATTGGGAAGGGATTCAAGAACGGTTGAAAAGCGGAAAAATTATTGAGGTTTTTTGTTATCGGGAAGGCTTAAGATTAGACTTGTTACCCTTTAATAAATACTCGCCTGAAAATATCTTTTTCCGCTATTTTCCTTTAAAAAATTATTCAATAGAAGGACTATTCAATGATTTTTTAAAGAAAACTAGCAAAAAAATCTAAATTTCATACAAGCATTTTAAAGGGTAACAAGTCTATTGAAGAGATTAGTTTAGTGACAGTAGAAATTAACTGCCCCCATTCATAAGGCAAGCTAATACGCTAAACAAATAAATATAGATTCATTTTTAAAATCTTGAGGAGAGGAGCAATCAATTTAGAAATATCCTTTTCTAAAATAACTCCAAATTCCTAAAACCATCTTTCCCGTTAAACGTTTTATTTCCTTTTTGCCTACCAAAAGGGAGATTTGTGTCAAAATTCAGTAGGCAACTTAAACAATCGTGCGCCCTGTTCCCAAAGCTCTGCGCCATCAACAAACCTATAATAGTAGATATGAAATCCATAAAAACGCTCGGAGCACTGAAAGCGTCCAGCTATCAACCAAAAAGTATAAAAGAGGAATTGCGCGATAATTTGATAGAAAAATTACGCAAAAAACAAACCGTTTTTGAAGGAGTTGTTGGTTTTGAAGATACCGTTTTGCCAGATATTGAGCGAGCTATTTTGTCTCGTCACAATGTCTTATTGCTTGGTCTTCGAGGACAAGCAAAAACAAGAATTGCCCGCTTATTGGTCAATTTATTGGACGAATACATGCCCGTGGTCGCAGGTAGCGAACTCAACGACGACCCGATGAATCCAATTTCGCGTACTGCCTTTGATTTGATTGCCGAACATGGCGACGATACGCCCGTAGAATGGGTGCATCGCGATGACCGATATGTAGAAAAATTGGCGACGCCAGATGTAAGTATTGCAGATTTAGTAGGTGATGTTGACCCGATTAAAGCAGCAACTTTGAAGCTGCCTTATTCTGATGAACGCGTGATTCATTTTGGTTTGATTCCGCGGTCGCACCGCTGTATTTTTGTAATCAACGAGTTGCCCGATTTGCAAGCGCGAATTCAGGTTTCTTTATTTAATATTTTACAGGAAGGTGATATGCAGATTCGAGGTTTCAAACTTCGATTGCCATTGGAAATTCAGTTTTTATTCACTGCTAATCCAGAAGATTATACCAATCGAGGTAGCATTATTACGCCCTTGAAAGATAGAATTGAGAGCCAAATTTTAACGCATTATCCGAAGACGATTGAGATTGCTAAGGCAATTACGGCGCAAGAAGCGAATTTGTCGGAAACGCAAAGAAAGACGATTGAGATTCCAGATTTGTTGATGACTTTATTGGAAACCATTTCATTTACAGCCCGTAAAAGTGAGTTTGTTGATGAAAAAAGTGGGGTTTCTGCACGGCTAAGTATTTCTGGTTTGGAAAACTTGGCTTCCACTGCCGAACGCCGTTCCCTAATTAATAATGATAAAAAAACAACGGCACGCATCACTGATTTTTGGGGTGTGATTCCTGCGATTACGGGGAAAGTGGAGTTGGTTTACGAAGGTGAACAAGAAGGTCCGTATGCAGTGGCCATTAATTTAATTGGACACTCTATCAAAGAGTTATTTTTAGAGTATTTCCCACATCCAGAACAACTCAAAAAAGGCGAAGAACGCGACCCTTACGGTACGATTAAAGCCTATTTTTCAGGTGGAAATATCTTAGAATTATTAAATGATGCGAGCGATAAGGATTATCGTTTGGCTTTGGAAAAAGTGGCAGGTTTGCAAAAATTTGTCAGAAACCATAAAATACCGAAAGACCAGGAGTTGCTCTTTATGGAATTGCTATTACATGGTTTAGCGGAGTTTAATTTGATTAATAAAGACTACCTTGAATCAAAGTTTACCTTCAAAGATATGCTCGCCGATATGTTGGGTGACGATATGTTTGATAACGATTTTTAAGGAAAAAAATTAATTCTACTTTAAGATTCTTAAATCTGGTGCAAAAAATAAAGGGAGTTTGAGAGAAAAAATGATTTTAAATCCATTTTATCCCTCAGACTCCCTGATTCATAGAAAGGACATAAGCAATGGTAAAAAAATAACTCCGCCAGCTATCAAGTATTTCTTTTTCCTTTATTTTCCACTTTTGAAACAGTCATTATATAGAGATAGGCTGTACAATCTATCAAAAAAGTTCCCCGATTTTTTAGATTTTTTCCTCTTAGAAAAAATCTAAAAAACAGTACAAATGAATTAAACAAAAAACTCACTTTTCACTTTAAGTGATGCTTATAAGTCCAATAAAAGCAGGTCTTATGCTTAATTCTCCTTACTTCCTTAAAATACGAAATTTTGAAAACGTATTCAAAGAAGTAAGTAAAAAAAGTGGAGGCAAAATTTAAGATGCCTGATT
>JBLHWU010000107.1:0-21664 GCA_047629355.1 Saprospiraceae bacterium
GGGCGCAAAAGTTTAAAGATTTGCTCAAAGAAGCATTGGATTTAAACCGAGTTTGCCTTGCCGAAAACCTACCTTGTTTTCATGGTGAATTCGAAGTGCAAAATTTAGAGGACAAACTCAATAAATTACTTGTCTTTCCTATTATCAAAAAGCAGCACCCTCTAACGCTGACTTTTCAAACGCAGATGATGAAAAACCGCAATCATCTGTTTACCTTCCTTTATCATTTGGAAGTTCCTCCCGATAATAACGCATCGGAAAGAGCCGTTCGAAATGTAAAAGTTAAACAAAAAATATCAGGTCAATTCAAATCGGGACAGGACATCTTCTGTGTCCTCCGCTCTGTTATTGATACATTGAGAAAAAGAGAACTTGATATTCTTGATAACCTCAATATTATCATGGCTTCTTAGTACCCGAGTAGTTACTAATTGTTGATACTTTGACTGATTTCAAGTGAAAAATGAGGGAAATTTGCCCTGTCTAAATGGCGGAGTTATTTTTTTATCGTTACTAAGAAGTTGTTTGGAAATTTTCAACCAAAACATAAGTTAATACGAAATATAATTTTGACTGAGACAAATAAAATATACAAAACAGAATCACATTTCCAATTTTTATTTGATGTATTTTTATTTTAACTCAATCAAAAATGTACCCCAAATGTTGTTTGTCTCAATATAATTTTTTTTGAAAACAAAATTATATTCTGAAAAATAGATTTATAGGCAATAAAATTTCTAAAAAAGCTTTAAGTTCCCTTTGCTAAAACAAGAACAAGCTTGTATTTTACTGGATTTGTCAAAGCACCAATTTTTTTAATAATAAAAAATGACGAGTGCTATTGTGAGCCTCAGATTGCTTACTTTGCGCGGTTATAAAGCTGCATATATTTTCCGATATACTTACCAATAATATCAAATTCTAAATTAACCCGCTCGCCGACTTTCAACTCTTTGAAATACGTATTTTCATAAGTATAAGGAATAATTGCTACCGAAAATTCCGTGATATTGTTTTCTTTTTCAATTGGATTCACGACGGTCAAACTGGTTCCATTGACGCAAATCGAGCCTTTATCGACGAGTAAATGTTCTGGTGAAATTTCATAGTCAAAGTAAAAAAGCCAGCTACCATTTTGGTCTTCAATTTTGGTGCAAATGCCCGTCTTATCAACGTGTCCTTGTACAAAATGCCCATCTAATCGTGCATTGGCACGCATGGCACGTTCGAGATTGACAACGCTATTTTCGCGAAGATGTCCGAGGCTACTGCGCTGCATCGTCTCGTCAATAGCGGTGACGACGTGGGTGTCATCCGCCAATTCTACGACGGTTAGACAGACGCCATTGTGCGCTATACTTTGGTCGATTTTTAGCTCTTTGGAAATAGGCGATTCGATGGTAAAATGAATGTTTGTGCCTTCTTTTTCGATTTTTTTAACGGTGCCAAGGGCTTCGATTATTCCTGTAAACATAGAGTGATTGATTCGATTATTTGATTGACTCGATTTTGGAGTAAGTTCGAGTTGGTAGTTTTCTTTAAACGTTGAATAGTGCATGAATGGTTCGATGTCGCTATGCGATTTTATCATTGATGAAATGGTCAACGTTTAAAATACATTCTTTGAGACAAAATAGTTTTGTTTTGGTTTAGATTTTCCAAAAGGAAGTTCACCGTCCTCCTATTTCGCTCCCCGCAACAAATCAATATGCCCATTCAAAACCATCGGTGCTTCAACAATCCCCGCCACCCGTTCTTCAAAAACATGACAAGTATAATAATAAGTGCCTGACGGTAAATCATTGCCACTCGCATCCGTACCGTCCCAATTGATATTTGGGTCTTCCGTTGAGAAAACGACTGCACCCCAACGGTTATAAACTTGCAATTCTATTCTTGAAATAAAGCAATAAGGATAAGGAATGAATGCATCGTTTTGGCCATCTGCGTTTGGTGTAAAGGCATTTGGTAGTTCATAAGTTGGACAATTATCGACGCAAAAAATATTGCTAAAAGCACTTTCATTTGAAAAAGTATCAATCGCGGTGACGGCGTAACATCCTGCAATGCCCATATCTGGAATATGTACGTAATTGGTATCTGTCGAATTATCAATCGTTGCAATGAATAGAAAATCAGCACCTTCCGTCGCTGCATAAAATAAGTTATAAGAAACAACATCATCTGTTTCTTCGCAAATGTCATTTGGATTTGTCCACGACAATCTGTTTTCTAATTCTTCTTCCAAACAAGAAACATCATCGTCACACAAATTTCGAACCGTCAAAATGGGCGGACAAGGTGGAATTGTATCCAATGGAATTCCACAATCTTCTTGCGATAGATTAATTAACGGTGCTGGCAATCCTTCAATTCCATACGAGCCTAAAGCGCGTACATAATAGCAGTATTCTCGACCATTGACCAAGCCCATGTCAGAGTAATTTGCTTCAAGCGACAGACCGATAGAATCGAATATACCTGCTGAATTTTGACGAAAAATATGGTATTCATAATTTGACCAAGGCGTATCGAATTCCCAAGAAAGATTATTAGTTTCGTCTGTTGAGGTGATATTTAGAAAGATGGAGGAAGCATCATTTGAAAAACCAAGCGGTTCTAATTCATTATTTACATAAAAAGCAACTTCATAGAAATATTGATTTTCTTCCGTATTAACAGCAGTATCAACGAAAAAAGTATCATTGGCTTCTGAAAACGTTGGCGCGGTGTAAGTGACGATTGGAATTTGATTGCCATTCGGGTCAATTCGAATCAGCTCATAAATGTATGGACCAGGATTCAAAAGGGTGTCTAAATCTTCCGCCAATGGCTTTGTCCAACGTACAAAAATTTCACCGTTGGCAGTCTCCGTTTCATCGACACTGATGTTAATTAATAAAGGAACATCGCGGCTCAATTGCACACAAATTTCATTAGAAGGCAGACTTTCTACTTCATTAAAAGGATTACCGGTCTGAGAAGTTAAGGCAAATTTAGCTAAAACGCGATAACAATACGTCCGTCCACGTTCTACGTTATCATCCCTGAAAAAATATCTACCATCGAGAATTTCCTCGGTTTCAATTACTATTTTAGTATACCCTTTTCCTTCCAAACCTGGTTTGCAAGTGTCGATGAGAAATGGATTACTTCCTTCTTTACGCCATACCGAAAAACCACCGAAGTAATCATCTTCCGCATCTTCGCAAATATAGGGTGACTCCCAAGTTATGTCCACAAATTCAGAGGTTGCAGCCGCTTGAACATCCGCAGGTGGTGGGCCAACTACGGTAATTCGAACTTGTTTTAAAACAGCTAAGCCAGAGGTGTCAAAGACATTATCGACTACCTTAAAAACAACTGTATAAGGATTTTTTCGAATGTGTTCGCAAGTGGTATTCCAAGTGAAAGTTTGAGTCGTCGGGCCGTTAACATATTGAGAACCAATGCTAATCGTTGGTGGCGTTACAAAGGGGTCCCAAACTTCATCAAAATTACTGGCAGGACTGATGTCTTGAATAAAAGGTCCACCAAGCGCAGACAGTTTAATTTGGTCACCGTCGGGGTCATCGCCTATGACGGAAAACTGCACGGTTTCGCCAGCAATAACACATATTTCATCAATAGTTTGAATAGTTGGTGGCTCATTGTCATCACAATCTTCCACGAAGATTTGCATGTCCCGCAAGACGGTATCAATGGGTTCGCCATTTCGATAAGAGACGATAATCATGGCAACATTGTATTCCCCAAGGGTCTGTGGGTCGTCCCAGCAAAGTACGCCTGTATTCTCGTCTAAAGTCAATGTCGAACCCGCATTTCCAGAAATATTTGGTGGTAAAGTATAATTAGGTACATTCATATTAAGGCTTTGCAAAGGCGTCACTAAATGAAATGACAAGGAATCATCATCAGGGTCATAAGCATTGACATCGTGGGAAAATTTTTGACCTTTACAAGCAAAATCAATAGGGGGTTGTAGCAATAAAGGCGTATTATTACAGCCTGTAAATTCATAATTGAAAAACTCATAAGCGGTCTGTAAATGAAAGGGCACATTGTCGGAACCTGGCGGATTGACATTTAAAATGCCGCCATTTCGATTGGGGTCAGTGACTGAAATCGTGAAACGTCCTCTAGCGGGATAGACATAAGTGGCCACATAAATATTGATTTTTACATCGTTGCCAATGCCTACACCATTACCGCCTCCATTGCTTCGCGGCACTTGCTGACAGGGCAAACCTGCTCCCCAGCAAATCGTAAGTGTATCTCGGTCAGCGGCCACACTACTACCTTTAGTATAGGTAGTAATGGTTGCTTCAATAAACAAGGAATCACAGGGTTCAAACTGTCTAATTGTGATTTCACCTGCCCGATTGTGCGTCGCCAAGAGTTCATTAGAAACGCTTGTCAGAAGAATGAAAGTCAAAAGAGGATATAAATATTTCATAATCGTTTTATTGAGTTTTGCGTGACGGTTTGGTTGATTGGTGATTAGGGAAGAGGAAAATAATAACCTACGCATTTGACAGGATTATTTTCCGTTTAAGAAACTTAAAAAATCATTCAATAGAGGGATTCTTAAAGGATTTTTTAAATTCCTTTAAGAAAAAATAGCCGCTATAAAATTACGTAGGCTATTAATTGCCTCTTCCCTTAATTCATTGGTTATTCGAAGGAAATGTGCTGGTAAATGGTTTTTTTTTCTACAAATTTAAACATTAAAAAGGACAAATTTATTTTAAAATAGAGGAAGCAATTGGTTTTATGGAATAGGGATGACTAAAAAGGACACTACTGCAATAAATCAGAAATAACTATCTACATTTAAAACAAAAGGAGTTTTAGGGGCAAAAACGGTTGTATAAAAACTGTTTTTGCCCCTCAATACCCCTAATCGCCTCGCCGAAGGCGAGGTGCACTGTATTTTATGAAGCTCGAAAATCTTAGGATTTTCGAGCTTCTCAAATATTAAACTAAATATAGTTATTAAAGGCTTATTGCATTACATTGGTTTCTTTCTCTGCTTAAAATAACGGAGGCGAGGTTGAATAAGTTTAGAGTGGCTGTTGAGTTTTAACAATTTGGGTTACGTTAACAGCTTGAACTAATTCTTCAAATAAATCCGCAATGCTTCTTCCAAACAATCCATTGCTCCATGTAAATCTTTGACATTCAGAACATAAGCAATTCTAACTTCATTATATCCTAGACCTTTTGAGGCATAAAAACCACCACCAGGTGCGAGCATGACTGTTTTATTTTGATACGTAAATTCCTCCAACAACCATTGACAGAAATGTTCAGAATCAGCGACAGGTAAGCGAACAAAACAATAAAATGCACCGCCGGGTAGATAGCAGTCGACACCCTCAATTTTTGACAATCTTTCATAGACTGTTTTCCTGCGAAGGTCATATTCAGAACGAGCCATTTCGATGTATGCAGGCGGTTCAGAAAGGGTAGCTTCCGCCAAAATTTGTCCTAAGGTTGGAGAACTTAAGCGCAGTCTGGAAAAACGAACAACGGTGTCCAATACTTCTTGATTTCTGGTAACCAATGCGCCAACTCTTGCGCCACAAGCACTAAATCGTTTGGAAATAGAATCCATCACCACAACATTTTCTTCCATGCCTTCAATATTGAGGGCAGAGAAAAATTCGCCATCATCGTAACAAAATTCTCGGTAAACTTCATCGACAAAAAGGAATAAATCGTGCTTATTCGCCAGTTTTGCCAAAGCAATTAAATTCTCTTTTGAATACAAACAGCCCGTTGGGTTATTTGGATTGCAAATGAAAATTGCTTTTGTTTTTTCGGTGATAACTTGCTCAAATTCAGTTACTTCAGGTAATTTAAAACCTGTTTCCAAATAAGAAGTAATCGGTAATATCGTCAAATTTGACATTTGTGAAAAACCATTATAAATGGCATAAAATGGCTCAGGGATAATAATTTCATCACCGGCATCCATACAACTCAACATGCTAAACAATATGGCTTCGGATGCACCTGTGGTGATTAAAATTTGGTCAGCAGTAACGTTGATATCAAATGCTTTATAGTAATCAACCAAGGCTTCCCGGTAAGAACGGATGCCTTCTGCAGGGGCATATTCCACTACTGTCAAGTCGAGGTTTTTAATCTTTTCTAAAGCAATGGTAGGCGTGGCAATATCGGGTTGACCAATATTTAAGTGATAAACATACTTGCCAGCTGCTTTAGCTTGATTGGCAAAGCCACTTAATTTTCGAATGGGAGAAGCGTAGGTATTCGCGCCTCGATTAGATATATTTGGCATTTTAAAATATTTTTTTGCAAAACATAAAAAAAATCAAGCCCAAAGGTAATCTCTCGGACGGATTTACCTATTCTAAATGTCTTTCAAAACGCAAATCTCTTTTTCTATAATTAGAACGTTAAACAAATTAATTATTTTCGCATTTAAGAACTAAGATTACTTTATCACTTTAATATAGAATATTACTTTTCTTGTTTGACGTTTTTTTTGAAAAAAAGAACCAAAAATTCAAGACTTGCGATATTTTGGCTAAAATTTTAATTCAAATAGCAGTCAAAACCAAACTCGTTCTTCTAACGTGGAACTCAAATATAGTTTTTCTTGGGCTATTTGAATCAAAATTTTTACACACCAAAATCTCTAAGGTGGGTCAACAGTAGAGTGATAAAGTAGCTTGTCCTAATTATTTTAATAATAAGACTAAAGGGCGTTTGATGGATAAAAGTGGTTTGTAAAAACTGCTTTTATCCCTCAATAACCCCACCCGCGCTGCCGCAGGCTGCGCGCAGTTGTTTTTTTATGAAGTTCGAAAATCTTAGGATTTTCTCGCTTCTACAACATCAAAATAATTATCGTTACTTAGTACCTCAGGCTAATGAATTAATTCCGAGATTTTATTACTAACTTCTATCTAAATAAGACGTCTAGATGCACTCAATCTTTACTAAAAAAAGCAGCTTCCTTGCTTTCTTTCTGCTATTGGCAGGAAGTTCGATTTTTGCCCAATCGGCAGAAAATACCGCTATTCAACACCTTCGTGAAAATTTGTTAAAACTTAATTTGACAGAAGCCGACATCAATAGTTATAGGATTTCAGACGAAGTCTATACGAAACACAATGGGGTGACCTCCATTTATTTGATGCAAGAATACGAAGGCGTTGAAGTGTTCAATGCGATGATTAATGTGAATATTTTGCCCAACGGTGAAATATTGAGCATGGGTAATAAGTTTATTCCTAATCTTTTAGATAAAGTGAATGGCACGACGCCACAAATTTCAATGGAAGCGGCAATTGAAGCCGTTCAGAATAAATTTGAGATTGAAACGACTGCCCCAATTTTGGAAAAAGAACGGATTAGCGAGACGGAAGCGACTTTTAAAAATTCAGGTTTGGCTTTAGAGCCAATCAAAGTTAAGTTAAAATTTCAACCAACGGAAGACGACAAAGTGCGCTTAACTTGGAATGTATCTTATTATGAATTGGATGCACAAAACTGGTGGAATGCTCGTGTTGATGCGATTACTGGTGAAGTTTTGCACCATCACAATCAAGTGATTCACTGTGATTTTGGTGTGCCAGGTGAGGTTTGTCAGGAAGACCATGTGCATACGCATTCGACTATTCAAGAAAAAACGACCATGGCGCCACCGCCGACAAGTAATGGTTATAATGTGTTTGCAATTCCATTGGAAAGCCCAAATCACGGTGACCAATCTTTAGAAATCAATCCTGCACACCCAATTGCTTCGCCTTTAGGATGGCACGATACGGATGGACAACCAGGACATGAATTTACGATTACGAGAGGAAATAACGTGCACGCATATCACGATATTTTTGACCAAAATCAATCAGTAGGAGGAGAGCCAGACGGTGGCGATTCTTTGTTGTTTGATTTTGTTTATGATGAAGACAATACGCAACCTTATACGCAATTGGATGCGGCGACGACCAATCTTTTTTATTGGAATAATATCATTCATGATCTTTGGTATCAATATGGATTTGATGAAGGGTCAGGTAACTTTCAAGAAAATAATTATGGAAATGGTGGACAAGCTGGCGATTATGTTCGTGCAGAAGCAATTGACGGAAGTGGAACAAATAATGCCAACTTTGCAACGCCAGAAGATGGCAATCGCCCAAGGATGCAGATGTACCTTTGGGGTGGCGGTGGCGGAACTGTTGCAGGTAATACTGTACTAATCGTTGATAGTCCTGCTACCGTAGCGGGTGAATATGAGATGACGCAAATGTCCTTTAGTGCAGAGCTTCCTTCACTTGATGACCCGATTATTTCGCAAATTGTTTTGGTGGATGATGGTGTGGCTGCGCCAAATGTGAACGATGGTTGTGAAGATATTATCAATGGTGCAGATATTGACGGTAAAATCGCGATGGTTGACCGGGGAGATTGTCAGTTTGGATTCAAGGCTTTGGCAGCGGAACAAGCCGGCGCGATTGCAGTGATTATCTGTAATAATGTCAACAATCCGATTAATAATGGAAATACGGCTGGTACGGTCGGTGACCAAGTGACGGTTCCCGTCGTTTGGGTGAGTTTGGCAGATTGTAATACGATAAAAATGGGCTTACCAGATTTGGAAGTAACGTTTGGGGCGTCTCCTTTTGAAGTGCCAAACCCAGGGCCTACTGGACGAGATAGTGACTTGGACAATGGGGTAATTGTACACGAATATGGGCATGGAATTTCTACTCGTTTGACGGGTGGACCGAACAATAGTAATTGCTTGGGAAGTGCGGAACAAGCAGGCGAAGGTTGGAGTGATTGGTTTGCTTTGGTGATGCAAACAACTTCTGATATGACGGCAGAGCAAGGTCGTGGAATTGGTACTTATTTGGAGTTTCAACCAATAACTGGTGGCGGAATTCGACAGTTTCGATATAGCCGTGATATGGGCGTTAATCCACATACTTACGCGGCAGTACCGAATGTAGCGCAACCACACGGCGTTGGTTCGGTTTGGTGTGTAATGATTTGGGATTTATATTGGAATATGGTGGACAAATATGGATTTGATGAAGACTTATTTAATGGCGTTGGTGGTAACAATCTCACGATGCAATTGGTGATTGATGGATTGAAATTGCAGCCTTGTAGTCCTGATTTTACGGAAGCGCGAGATGCCATTATTGCTGCGGATATAGCTAATAATAATGGAGACAATGTTTGTTTGATTTGGGAAACTTTTGCTCGCCGTGGTCTTGGTTTTAGTGCAAGTCCAGGTGGAAACGAAGCGTTTGATACACCAATTTTGTGCTTTGGTGGAGTACGTGTTTTCAAATCAGCAGATGTAGCAGCAGATGCAGGTGGCAACTTGATTTATTCTTTGCAAATCGTGAATGGTACAACGGAAGACTTACCAGAAGCAATGGTAACGGACATCTTGCCTGCTGGAATGACTTATGTGGAAGGTTCGCTTTCTTGCAATGGTTCCGTGGACACTGGTGTGGTTACGATTCCATTTGCTAACTTAGAGAGTGAAATGTTAATTACTTGTACTTACGAAGTGACTTTGGACAATACGCCATTTTCTTATGTAGAATTTGACGATAATTTTGAAGGTGGTAGCGGGAATTGGTTAAAGGAGAATGCTGGCGGTGATAACGATTGGAAATTCTCAGCGAATGATGCATTGAGTGGTTCATTTACTTTCTTTGCAGAAAATGTTGAGGTAGAAAGTGACCAGTATTTGTTATTGGAAGAGTCGATTATGTTGGAAGGGGCGAATCCAAGTTTTGGCTTCTGGCATTTTTATAATACTGAAGCAGCATTTGATGGTGGAGTGGTAGAAATCACAACGGACGGTGGTACAACTTGGCAAGACTTGGGACCATTGTTTATACAAAATGGCTACAATAGCACGATTTCCCCAACGGCGACTAGCGCATTAGCTGGTCGAGATGCCTTCACTGGCGATAGCGGGAATGATTATGCTCAGTCTATCATTGATTTATCAGATTTCTCTGGTGAAACGATTCAAATTCGCTTCCGTTTTGCAACCGACGATGGCACGGCTGACGAAGGTTGGAGATTGGATGATATTGAATTATTTGGTGCGTTTTATTCCGTTACCAATACAGCTTGTATTGTCGATGAAAATGGAGACGAACAGTGTAGTGAAGCGTCCACAGTCATTTTTGGAGAACAACCAAATGCAACGATTGACAATGAATTGGATGCGGAAATTTCTATTTATCCAAATCCTGCACAATCAAAGTTTTTTGTAAAAATGGACAATGCACCTTCTGAAAGGGTACAACTGACTATTCGTGGAATTGATGGTCGAGTAATGCTTGTTCAGCAACGAAATGCGTTTGAAATAATGGAAATCAATGTTTCCAATTTTAGTGCTGGTGTGTATGTAGTTGAGTTGTTGATGGAGGAAGGAATTGCAGTGCGAAAGTTGGTGGTAGAGTAGGATTTATGCAAGTTGTCCCGACGAGGTGGGTTTCGCCCACCTCGTTGGTTTGACGTACAATCTGGACTTTATAAAGAAATGCGAATCGCTGAAAAGTGGTTCGCATTTTTTATTTGAAAAGAAGTAGCTATATTTGGGTTCTAAATGATTTCATTTGGTTAGAAAGTTAAAGGGTATTTGTAAACATAATCTGCCCCTCAAATTCCTTCTGTCAAATCACGTTAATCAAATAAAAATTGGCTCTTATAAAGAACTGGAAGGAGGTGATTTTTGATGCAAAATATCAATAAAATGCTGTAAACTTTCTTTTTTTATATTTGAGAAGCTCGAAAATCCTAAGATTTTCGAGCTTCTCAAATATAAAACACGCTGCCTGCGGCAGCGCAGGTGGGGTTCTTGAGGGATAAAAGCGGTTTGTACAAACCGCTTTTATCCCTCAAACTCCCTTTATTCTGTTATCAGAATAATTGCGGTAACTTAATATTTCTACTTCCTTCTAATAGTTATCAAGAGCCAAAAAAATTACGCTAAAAAAGCTCAATGGAAAAACTAAACTACCCACTTTTATACTATAAAATCAAGGAAAACCAATTTATCGGTATCTTGGTCGGCACGGAATTGCAAATGGTGGACACCGATTTGAAAAGTCTGAAAACGACTTTTTCAACCCACCTTACGCGACAATACAAGCGCTACGATGAATATCCTTATCTTGATTTGGAAGATGCAAAAATGAAGATGGTGGAGGTGAAAGTGCGGCCAACTTATAAAGATAATTCTGGTTCTTATCCGATGTCGAAGGCAGTGAAAGTTTCCGTTCCTTTGATTTATGGGACGACTAACCAAGGCTATTTTGAGTGTTTTTTACCGTTATTTAATGAAAGTTTTTATTACTACGATGTCAAGCAATTGGACGCTTTATCGAAGCATTTTACGACTACTTTATTGAACAATAAAACACCCGAAGAAATTTATCGACTGGTCGCTCATTCAAAGCCAAGTATGGATATGGTTGTTTTAAAAGTTCATGAAAATAGAGAAAGTGAATGGGCGTGGAATAACGAACGGAATTATGAAACCTTGGAACGATTGGCGGAAAAATTTCCTTATTCCAAGGCGATGCAAAAAAACAGCAGCGCATTTCCAGAAGCAGCGTGGGAATTGGAAGAGCAAGTGGCTGACGTGATGGAACGCATTATTGCCCAAAAAGCAAATGTATTAATTGTTGGAAATCATGGGGTTGGGAAAAGTGCAGTGCTGCGACAGGCAATTAAAAAAATCAGTGCACAATCGAAGAAAAACAATTTAAATTACACTTTTTGGCGGATTTTGTCGCAACGAATTACGGCAAGTTCTAAATATTTGGGAGAGTGGCAAGAAGCGGTGGAAGACTTGGTTGATGACTTGAATGCCGCAAACGGTGTGCTGTGGGTGCTGGATTTGATTCGGTTATTACAAGCAGGTGGTTCAGGTGCAGAGGATAGCGTGGCGGCGTTTTTATTGCCATTTTTACAGCAGGGTAGGTTGCAGTTGGTAGGGGAGGTGACGCCTGAAGAATTGGAAAGTATGCGCCGCTTGTTGCCCGGTTTCGTAGAGAGTTTCCAGTTGGTGAAAATTGAGGAATTGTCAGAACAAAAAATTCAAAATATCCTTCAGAAATTTGCAGATTACTCGAAACAAAATTTAAAAATAACAGTTGAGCAGGACGCTTTAAGTCTCGCGTATCGACTTTTGTTGCGTTATTATCCTTATGAAAGTTTTCCAGGAAAAGGCGTAAAATTTTTAGGACAAACGGTGGGTGAAGCTCAATTGAACGAGTCAAAAACTATTACTAAAAAAGATGTCATTGCTAATTTTACAAAGCAAACAGGACTTCCTGAACTGTTTCTTCGCGATGATTTATTGTTGAATCAAAAAGAATTAAGTGGCTTCTTTAGCTCAAAAATTATCGGTCAACCGAAGGCGGTGGATAAGTTGACGGGCATTGTTAAAATATATAAAGCAGGCTTGAATAATCCATACAAACCCATTACGACGCTGCTTTTTGCTGGTCCAACTGGTGTTGGAAAGACTGCTTCTGCTAAAGCTCTGGCTGATTATTTTTTTGGAAAAGGGCAAAAGCGGTCGCCACTGATTCGCGTAGACATGAGTGAATTTCAGTACGCTGGGCAAATCACTCGTTTCATTGGAACAGGACGCGAACCAGGACAACTGGTGAAAGATATTCGGGAACGTCCATTTTCTGTTTTGCTGCTGGATGAAGTCGAAAAAGCGAACCCTGCTATCTTTGACGCCCTAATGACTGCATTTGATGAGGGGCGGATGGTTGATGCATTCGGGCGGGTGACCAACTTTCGAAATACGATTATTATCATGACTTCCAACCTTGGCGCAAGCAGTCGGAAATCAATTGGTTACAGTCAAAATGAAGATCCAGAAAATATTTATTTATCGGCAGTAAAAAAGAATTTTCGACCAGAATTTGTCAATCGAATTGATGGAATTGTGATGTTTAATAATTTGACAGCGAAGGATGTACGAAAAATTGCGGTGAAAGAATTGGAGGAAGTTAAAAAAAGAGAAGGTATTGTTAAACAGAATCTGACGCTAACTTTCACGGATAAAGTGGTTGATTATTTATCGAAAATTGGTTTTGATGAACGCTATGGTGCGCGACCGTTGCAGCGGGCCTTGGAAGATGAAATTGTGAAGCCGATTTCTGCCTGGTTGTTGAATCATTCGGATTTGGAAGGGAAGAAGGTTAGGGTGGATTTTGATGGGAAATTGAAGATTAAGGTGGTTTAAATTTCTGAAATTATTTTAAAGGAGTTTGAGGCAACCAGCAAAACCTATTTCAATGAATCAGAAATAGCCGCCTATCTAAAGCAAAGGGAGTTTGAGTGGTAAAAAAGGTTTTATAAAAAACCTTTTTTACCACTCAAGAACCACCACTCGCCTCGCCGCAGGCGAGGCGCACTGTTTGTTTTGAGGCTCGAAAACCTTATGATTTTCTCGCTTTTCAAATATCAAGTTAAGTAACGGTAAAATAATTAAGTCCGCCAACTAACAACGTTTCTTTTGTTCTTTTTCTCCACTTCGGTCGAAGTGGAGAAAAAGAACAAAAGAAATACTTGGTAGTTGGCGGACTTATTTTTTTACCGTCACTAAGTAGATAGTTATTTAAGGTTTATTATTGCACTACTCATTCAATCCCCATTCAATCCCCATTCATAATCCATAAATTCCACCTCTGCATCAGCCTCAATTTTAATCGAACTATACTGATTTAAAAACTCAACTATCGTCCCTTTTTTTATAAAATCAGGCTCAAACCAATTGAAAATAGGGGAGATGCGAACTGCTTTTTCTGAAATAATATTCTTTGCTGTATTGTTAACAAAACCAACTGACACTTCTTGCAACTGAGCGTCCAAACGTTCAGGAACATAAGCCTCATTCAGCAGTTTTGGACAAGAAACGGAAGCGCAATTAATCGCAAAATGAATACGCGGCTCATTGAATTGCTTCCGCAAAATATCATGTTCAATTGTATTCAAATCAAAGTCAACGCCACCAATTTTAAAGAATTTAATGTCCCAAGCAGAATTCACCATCGTCAAACTGCCGCCAATATCTTTAATAGATTTGACGGGCTGATGTTGGAGAATTAAATCAATGGTAAACGCATTGTAAGCATTAATCCAATAGGCAAGTTGTGCTGCTTCTGTCCAGCTATTTTTATCAGGAGGATTGTCTGTTAAGCGTTTTAAATAGGAACGAAATAAGTCAAAGTTCTCTGAAAACCCTTGATAATTTACGTTTCCATTTTTGGTGACATTTTGATTCAATAATTCATTGAAAATATCGTGATTGGATGCAGTCGAAACGCTTTTTATTTCCGCTAAATCAACTTGATTGGCTGTCCAATTCTTATAAGTCGTCAACAAGCGCAAACCCAAGGTATTGATATTCATGGATAGCAAAATTAAAACAAGAATGATTAAAATGCCGAGGAACCCAAGGCAACCTTTTTTATGAAATTTCATCTTTTTTGAAAATTATCAGCCCTTAGGTTTTCCCTGTTTTCCAAAAATATTTTTCCGTTCTTTCTTAGAATTTCCACCACCGAAAATCGGAAAATCTCTCGGTGCTTCGTCCTGAATTTGGTTATAAACCTTAGGAATATTCACCCACATGCCTTCCTGTAACATGTATCCTTGATAACTGCCGTCAGGCACATAAGTTGGTCCGCCACCTGGTCCTGCACCCATCATAATTAAGTGGTCGTGCATAATATGTCCTAGGCTTTCGTCAAAATTTAAGCGAACAGCCGCTGATGCGGAATAGTCCAGATATAGCCGATTAACCGAAATTTCTTCTCCAGTAGATTGGTCAATTTTCTTAAAAGCAGGCGTTTTCCCAAACAATGGTTCGCCATTTTCAAAGGTCAAAACATCAATCAATTTTCGCCGTTCAAAAAATGAAAGTCCATCAAATCCAAACATTAAATATTTCCGACCTTCGCGAGAATCGTATTGCATAATATTATAGCACAAAGCTCCGTACCAATTTTTAGGCGTCAAAACTTCATTATCTAAATCTCGAATTTCAAACGACCGGTCAACCAGCGGAAATAACTTTAATTTCTTATTATTCATTTGAATCGCCCCATAGTAACGGTAATCGTTATCGTCCACAAAAAGCTGCCAAGTAAACACCCGAAACGAACTATCTTGTGGATATTGAATCGAGATAGATTGCAATTTTGAAAACTTATAATTAAACGAATTGTCTACCTTCAGCGCATTCACCAAGGTCGGAATCAACTTCTGACAAGCCGCAAATCGATGTTCTGGCAAAGAGTCGTGAATTATTGCATAAGAGAGCAAAGCTACCGTATCTTCGTAAGTTTTAATCATTTCTAAACCCGCAGATTCGATGTCTTTTTGCGCCGTCGATTGTATAGAAAATGAGCATAAAGCGATGGTGAAAATTAGAATTTTATGAAGCATTGTTTTATTGTTATTTATTTTGTTCAAGAGGATTTTGAAGATGAAAATGATTTTGCAAGAAATCCTTTTTTATCCTCAAAACCCTACTCGTGCTGCCTTAGGTAGCACGAATTATAGCGCTATTATTAAAGCTATTTATTAGGAATAATTTATATTAAATTTAGGCATTTTAGAAATAGAAATGTCTTCACTAAACGATAGAAAATTTGAAATATTTTAGTGAATTAGGAGAATACAAAAGTTTTCAAATTTAAAACACAACCCTATCAACCAAATGCCCCTTCCGAAACATAAAATACCCTTGCTTCGCTTTTGGCCCTTTGATTTGCACAATATTCTTCTGGTCGTTTAATTCTTCGATTAAAACTTGATTTTTTACTTTAATTTCTTTCAAATCAGACACTTCCGTTATTTCCAAATAAATCCAAACACCCTCCATATCTTCATTCAATTCCTTGCCAATCCAACCGTAGGAAACAGGTTTCCCATTCACCTCTATTTCAAAATTAGCTCGCAAATAGTTATACATTAATTCTGTCCCTTTTTCATGTTCTTTACCTGTACAAAGTTGCAATCGAGGGGCACCTGCCTCTTCCAAGGCTTTCTCCAAATCATCGAGCGTTAGACTCATGCTAATTTGTAAAGTGGAATCCGTTTCGTTATATTCAATCAAGGTTTGACTAAGATGGAAACCATGAATTGGCATATTCAAAACCAAAAAAAAATGAAGGAATAATGTTGACATATATTAAATTTATTCTGTTCTGAAAACTTGGAATTTTTCTACTTCAAACTATCATATATCCACCTTCCCAAGGCATCTCGATTGCTTTTTAAAACAATTCTTTTCTGGTCAAAAGGGTGACTAATATTCCCCAATTCGATATAAACGGAAGGTGTCTTCGTCTCTCTCAACATGTGTAAATCGCGACCCGTCACCGTCCCATGGTATTCGCCACTGATTCGATGTTTCAAATATTTAGCACGAATAGATTTGTGCATTTTGAGTGCAAATTTTTTACCAGTTGCACTATTCGGATGGTAGTAAAAAAACAAGTCCGTTTGTTGACGTTTGCTACGCGAATCAACATGAATAACGATGGTATATTGCTCCGTTACACCCTGTTTCTTATGTTTTTCGTAAAGTTTATTGATGGCATTTGACCGTTGAAACAAGCGTGGTTTTTGACTTCGCATAATGCGTGCGCCGCCCCAAATTCGTTCATCCGTATCGCATTTCAAAATCTCATCGTCCCGAATTCCATCATTGGGGTCGCGGACAATCATGTAGGCGGTAGCGCCATTCGCAATCAAATTTCGACACAACCGTAAGGCCACATCATAGGCATATTCGTCCTCACAAAGCTGATATTTCCCTTTTTTACCCACCGCTCCAGGGTCGCGTCCACCGTGACCACTGACGATATAGAAAACCTTACCCGTCATTTCCTTCGATTCCTGTGGGGTATATTTATATTTTTCACCAAAAATCGGATAAGTTCGATTGGCTTGTTTGGCAGTTTTATCAGCAACAGCGAGGTTGATTTCTCCTTCTGCAGATGCTGTTTGAGTATCTATGGCAGGTTTTGGCTTGGTGACGAGTTTGGTTTTACCACAATTCAACTCATGGTAAGGCACCCACAATTGCAAATCATCTTGAAAAGTCTCCTTTCGGAAACCATCGTCAATCATCGTCTTATTATAAGATTCAACCCGCTTTGCCAAATCCCAATCATCTATTCCAATTGACGAACGAATTGTATTTCCATTAAAATCGTAGATCAAAACGGGAACAAAGTAGTATTTTCCGACTTTAAGAGAAGCCGATTTTTTCATGGTATTTAATTCATAAAACTTCTTATGATTGCAGGAGTATTCATCCAATTTGTAACGACGTAAAAGGGAATAAACCCCGTCGCCCTTCAATGCGGGAACTTTACGAAACCGTTCTTCAACGGGCGCAAACGACCAAGTCAGGGAGGCAAGAATGAGGATGATAAACAATCGAATCATGAATAAAACAGAATTTTCTCTTGTTGTAGCGGTGACTTTAGTCGCTCCTTAGCTGTCTTTTAAATATTATTCAGTAGTATGGCGAATAAAGTTGTCGCTGTATAAAATATCGGCTATTGTCTTAGGATATTTGTGTGGTGAAAGCTTAATGATGTCTAATGCTCTGGGCAAAATTAGAGAAAAACATTGAACTTTGAGCAACAGAACGGTTAAAGTTATGTTTATGTCCAATTGAACTATTTCTAAAGAGAAAATTGAGCCAAGTTTCCAGTTCTAAATTACCGTTGATTCGATTCCTTAATCGCTATATTCAATTCCTTAAAATCTAATTTTCCCTCAACTTCTTTCAAATATTCTAAAACTGCCACGGCTTTTCTTAAACGTATATCTGTATTTTTTGGCTTACCAACTAGATGCAATAAAGTTCGTTGCTTCCCCTTCGTTAATTGATGAAAATAATGATTGCCTTCGTCGTCTAAATTCAATAATTCTTGCATCTCTTCTGGCATTGGCAGTCCATATTCGCTCTCATCTTTACGCAACTCCACGGTAACCGCTTCACCGATATTAATGTCCAGCTTTTTACGCAATTTCTTATTGAGATTAATGAAATATTGCCCATCACCCTTTGACATCAATGCGCATTGAAATTCCTTTAAATCATTGATTCTACAAACAACTCGACGGTCAGTTGCTGCATAAGGTTGGTAAATTCCATCAGGCACAAGGATGTGATGTCCCCAAAGATTGCCTTCAAATTTTTCTAAAACGGAGGTAAATTGCATAGTTAGAAATTGAATCATATTATGGGGTAAAGAACTACGAAGTAGTTGAGTATGAATAACCTCGGATGAAATCCAAGGAGTAAGTAAAAGAGCACCACAACTCTGAAAGAGTTGAATATCCGATGATCACATTTAACTTTTCAGCCTTATCATCCGTTTTTTTCGCGTTCCTAAAATGAGTTATTTACATATTTTTTGACCCAATTCTTTTAAAATATCCCTATCGACAACATGCTTTCCTTCGAATGGAATTTCATCAAAAACCAACCCTTTTTCTGCGACCATTTTTTTATGCCAAGCCAGTCTTTTAGGTGTTAAAAACCGGTCATTGTCACCATAGAGAAAGGTCAGTTTTTTAGTAGAAAAATAATCCAAATGTTGGGAATAATCCAAATCCTCAGGGACAAAACCTGCCCATAAAATCAAGTGATGAAATGGCAAAAGCTTATCCATCATCCACCGAAATTGAGTGGCCACACCCTGAGAGAATCCAAATAAATTTATCTGTACATCAGGACTCAATTGTGGAATAAAATGCTCATAAATCTGCGTTAAATAATTGGCATAATCGTCAATTTCATCCAGCCTATCTTTTTTGGTCATCCATGACGAAGCAACTTGTCCCGTCACACCTTGCCAATAAAAACGATTGAGCGCATCGGGCGCAATAATCAAATGTTCAGAAGTATCTAAGTCATCAAATTTATGAATGATATTTTCCGCCAATTGCCCATAACCATGACAAATAAACCAACAATATTTGATGCTTTTGGACGGCTTGCCAAGAGTATAATAATGAGCCGTTTTTTGAACGGTTATTTTATGAGATTCTACCATCTTATTTGTTTTTATAGCGGCGACTTTAGTCGCCAAGCTGCCTTTGGAAATCGTATTGAGCGGTTTGGAAATTAATGCTATTCTACATCTAATTCAGTCATTTTCTCTTCAATAAAAGCAATAATCGCCGCCATTTGTTTCGGATGAAAACTACTCCAATGCGCATCTTTCCGATACCAAGTCATTTGCCGTTTCGCGTAACGGCGACTATTTCGTTTAACCAATTCAATGGCTTCTTGTTCTGAAATTTTACCATCAAAACAGTCGAAAAACTCTTGATAACCAACCGTTTGTAAAGCAGTTAAATGCTTGTGAATTGCTAAGTTTTTGGCTTCATCAATCAACCCGTTTTCCACCATCAAATCCACTCGAAGATTGATTTTATTATACAATTTAACTCTATCCATTTCTGTCAAAATATAAATAGGACTAAACGGTCTGGTATCTGTATCTTTCTTCCTAAAACTCGAAAAAGGCTGCCCACTTGCTCGACAAACGGACACTGCTCGCATAAGTCGATGCGCATTCTGTCGATCCACTTCTTCATAATAAACAGGGTCAGAAATCGCCAATTCTGTTTGTAAAAATTCAATGCCATTCTTTTCAAAATCGTCGATAACTTGCTGCTTAATTTCGGCAGGCACATCAGGAAATTTATCCAAACCCTCACAAAGTGCACGAATATACAAACCAGAGCCACCTACAAGAATGGCCACATTATTTTTTTGATAAAAATCAGCTAAAAGAGCCAGTGCATCTCGCTCAAAATCGCCAACGCTGTACGGCTCAAAAATGCTTCTGGAATTGATGAAATGGTGAGGTGCAACCGATAGCTCTTCCGTAGTTGGTTTAGCAGTACCCAATTCCATTTCTCGAAAAAACTGCCGACTATCCGCCGAAAGAATTTCGGTTTTAAAGTGAGTTGCCAACTGCAAAGACAGTGCTGTTTTTCCACTTGCGGTTGGTCCTCCGATGACGATTAAAAATTTTGTTTGTCCCATTTTGCAAAAATAGAAAAAAAAGATTAAAAAAATCAAATGTAAAATGGAGGAAGGATTAAAGTATTTTATCGTTCTTCGCGTCAGATTTCTCAATCCCTAAATTTATAAAAATGGAACTCCAATCTTTTTTCAAGGACTTAAAAATAGTTGAATTGGCAAGTGTGTTGGCAGGACCAGCAGTAGGGATGTTTTTTGCAGAACTGGGTGCAAAAGTGATTAAAATTGAAAATAAAAAAACAGGAGGCGATGTGACCCGACGATGGCGATTGCCGTCTGAAAATGCGGAACGAGATTACTCTGCCTATTATTGTAGCGTCAATTTTGGAAAGGAGTCTTTGATGCTTGATTTGGGCGAAGATGCGGATAAAAAAATAGCTTTGGAAGTCATTCAGGATGCAGATATTGTCGTTTCAAATTTTAAACATTCCTCTGCGAAAAAGATGGGATTGGACTACGAAAATGTCTGTAAAATCAATCCTTCCGTTATTTTTGCACATCTTTCTGGTTATGGGGAAGGCGATAATCGACCCGCTTTTGATGTGGTTTTACAAGCGGAAGCAGGTTTCCTTTTTATGTGCGGCGAACCTGACCGCGAACCTGTGAAAATGCCGGTTGCCTTGATTGATATTTTGGCAGCGCATCAGTTAAAAGAAGGCATTCTGATAGCTTTACTGAATCGTTTTAAAACAGGAAAAGGAGCATTGGTTTCCACATCCTTATTGGAGTCTGCAATTGCCTCTTTAGCGAATCAAGCGACCAATTATTTGATGGCAAATCACATTCCTCAACGCATGGGGGCACAGCATCCAAATATTGCGCCGTATGGTGATATTTTTTATACAAAAGATGAGAAACCGTTGGTGTTGGCAATAGGAACGGAAAGGCAATTTTACGGACTTTGTACTGCTTTAGAAACACCAAGCTTAGCCAATCATGTTGATTTTAAAACGAATGCGCTACGGGTTAAAAAACGGGAGGAATTGAAAGTAATTCTAATGCCTATTTTTAAAAAATATACCCGCAAGGAGTTGCTGGAACGTTTTAAAATACAACAAGTGCCTGGTGGTAGCATTCGGGATATGGCGGAGGTTTTTGAAATGGAAAAAGCGAAGGAAATGATTTTGGAAAATGAAATGCCTGATGGAAATATTGCCAAGCGAGTTCGAACGGTGGCGTTTGAGGTGAAATAATTTGAGGGATAGAATGATTTTTTGAAACAAAACCGATTAAATTTTCTCCTTCTAAATACTATTGTTAAATTTGCGAAAGAGTGAGAAGCTTGTGAAAGTGGTGAAACGTAAAGATAAGTACTTGGACACAACTAATCTAACATCTAAAAAGATACTTTTTAGATGTTAGATTAGTTGTGTCCAAGTACTTACGGTAGGAGTATTTAAATTGATTTTTGATTAAGAAGTTGTTTGGAAATTTTCAACCAAAACATAAGTTAATACGAAATATAATTTCGACTGAGACAAATAAAATATACAAAACAGAATCATATTTCCAATTTTTATTTGATGTATATTTATTTTAACT
>JBLHWU010000108.1:0-21577 GCA_047629355.1 Saprospiraceae bacterium
CAATAGACATCGCCCGTGTGCTATTCTTGGACGTCGAATGCGTTAGTGAATACGCCACTTTTGAAGAACTCACCGACGAATTTAAATATTTATGGAAGCTGAAATGTAAATCCATTCTCAAAAAATATGACGAAGAAATCATGGACGAAGAGGCCGCTGAAACGTATCTTGACAAAGCAGGAATATTTGCTGAATTTGGAAAAATTGTCTGTATTTCCGTTGGTTTTATCAGTCGAGACAAAGATAAGTCGTTGAAAATCAGGTTAAAATCCTACGCTGATGACGATGAAAAAATACTGCTGCAAAATTTTTGTGAATTGCTCAACCAATATTATAAACCACATTCGCACTTCATTTGTGGACACAATATCAAGGAGTTCGACATCCCGTATATCTGCCGACGATTGTTGGTAAATCAAATTCAATACCCGTCAATTTTGGAAGTACAGGGCAAAAAACCTTGGGAAACCAAGCAATTTATCGACACCCTCGTATTGTGGAAATACGGTGATTATAAAAACTATACTTCATTGAAACTACTGGCTGCAGTACTTGGTTTTCCTTCTCCGAAGGATGATATTGATGGGTCAGAAGTTGGAGGGGTGTATTGGAAGGAGAAAGATTTGCCGCGCATCGCTGTATATTGTGAAAAAGATGTATTGGCGACGGCGCAGTTGTTTCTAAAATTTAAATTTATGCCGATTCTAACTGACGACCAGATAATTCATGTCGATTAATGTTTAATGGTTAGGGATTAATGATTGATGACGCTCATTAAACACCAATCCCTAACCATTATCCATTATCCATTATCCATTATCCAAGTAAATCTCTTTTGACCATTTTTGCTGCTTCTACTCGCATATCTTTTGCTTTATCCAACTCGTCGAGGATTTCTGTCTTTAAAATTTCCTCGACCACATCCTCTAAGGTGACAACGCCTTGAAAAATGCCAAATTTGTCATAGACACAAGCTAAGTGTCGGCGATTGGAGATGAAGTGATTCAACAAGTCGTCAAGTCGCATTTTCTCTTTAATAAAAAGGACATCATCGCGCAAAAAGTCTTTTACTAAATGCTTTTCTGAAAGGTCTAAACCGAGCAAATCTTTCACCAAAAGTACACCGTCAATCGTATCTTTTCGACGGTCACCAAACACTGGAATTCGGGAAAATCCTTTTTCTTTTATCACATTAATCAACTCTAAATCAAGAACTTGTTCTGTATCCAGACTCCAAACGACGTGGCGTGGCGTACAAATCATTTCCGCCGATTTATCTGAAAATGCCAACGCACCTAACAAAATACGTTCTTCATCTTCATCCAATTCACTTTCATCGGCATCTTCATGGTGTCTAATGATCTCTTCGATTTCTTTTTTGTCCCAAATAGTTGACAATTCTTCGCCCAACGCTCTATTTAAAAGCCAAGCCATTGGTCCAGCAAATGGGTACAAAAGAAAGATAAAAATTTTGACCAACCAAACGCTACTTGCTCCCAATTTGAGCGCATGACGAGAGAATACTGCTTGCGGGATAATTTCACCAAAAATAACAATCAGCCCCGTAGAGACGAGTCCAGCCACTAATCCAGTTGCGATATTTCCTAAGAAAATTGCCATTGCAGAGTTAACGGCAACATTACCTAAGAGCAAAGTGCAAAGTAATAAATTACCATTTTTTCGGACAGGATAAACTTTTTTGGCGTCTTTGTTACCGAGCTTGATTTTTCGTTCGAGTCCCGTTAAGTTAAGACTAAAAAAGCCTAAGGTTAGACCACTAAAACATCCAGAAAGTAAAACTAAAAATATAATAATCGCAATATCCATTGTGTCTTTTTTGTTAAAAAATAGGAATCAAGGACAAAAGTAGAAAAGCCCTTTCTCATTTAGTTGAAAAAGGGCTTTTATTTCTCGATATAAAAAGGGCTTTGGGTTTTAAGTTTTAATGTTCAATAAATCTAAATTTCTAAACATCTAAATTTTTAATAAAAAAGCCACTCATCAACTGCAATAGTCAATAAGTGGCTTTTAATAAAACTCCACGAGGTGCAGGAAGCGTTTTTGACTCCCTCAAGACATGGACGAGGCTGCCAGTCTGCTTTGGGTAATCCCCTTGTATCTACGAGAGATAAGTCGGACAAGTCAACGACCTGAGGCCCGCCCTACTCGCATTCTGAATCAGTACCTCATTTTATAAGTATCGAGTCAAAACATTGTTGTATGCACCAACGTGAAGTTTTTTTCTTAGGTGTTGGGTGGAATCTTAGACATTTAGTTTTCTGGAGATTCCAAATATCTAAATGTCTAAAATTTAAAACATCCATTCGTCTCTTTCGACAGTGCAAAACTAATACCTTTTTTCCAAAAATGAAACCTTGATTTTTAAGTTTTTTTTTCGTATGCAGATTTTGTTAACATAAAAAGAGACTCAAAAAAAAGGATAATAAATTCAATTAATTTCAAACACATTAAAAATTGGTATAATGTTTGAAATAGGAGTAGTCGTTGCTAATTACTGATTATGAATGTGAAACATATTTTAAAAATAAGTAATTAGTATTTTGAAAGAAAGAAATTGGGTTTTCAATATTAACAAAAATAGAATTTCTTATTTCTTATTTTTTTTTGAACATACAAAACACACTTTCCATGAAAATTGAAAAATTACCTGGCATTTTTGCCATCGTCGTTATTTTGAGCATGATGGCTTTTGTCGGCATCCAAAGCGATAAAATAGAAGAACTACAATACTTTTTGGAGGAAACCTCGACTGACTTGGAAGCAACTTCCTCTCAATTGGTGGTGACGGAAACGCAGTTGGAAGAAGCGAAAGTAACTATAGCTGAATTGGAGGAAGAAATTGCTCGTTTAAACGGCATTATTTCCAATATGGATAAAGAAATTGCGGAGTATAAAGAGAGTTTGAAAAACTTGCGTGGGCGTATCGCTAAGTTGAAAGATAAGGTGGATTCTTTGAGCAAGGAAATCACTGAATTACAACAAGAAAAAAATGCTAACTGGCTGAGAATTAATGATTTGATTAAAGAAAAAGAGCAAGCAGAAAGTGAAATTTCTTCTTTAAGAATCAAAGAAGAAACCATCGAAGAAGTGAAGCAAGAGGTTGAGTTAGAAGCCGCAATTAAAGTCGATAAGAACAATGAATTGAATGAACTTCGACGCATGTTGACTTCGACAATTGTGAATTTTCAAAAGGTCAATGTCTTGAAAAAAGAGGACGGTAGCCCAATGAAAAAAGTGAAGCGCAAAAATAAAAATTGGAATTATACCCATATCCAATTCTCGCTCGACAATGCGAATCCAAAAATATTGTCAAAATACCAATATGTGGTGAAAGTTCTGGACTTAGATACCGGATTAACGATGCCACATAATGAAAATAATCAGCAATTTCCTGACGGTCCGAACAATACGGATGGCTATATCCTGGACTACGATGGAAACTTGGCAGATATTTTGTATTTCAATAATACAAAGCGGGAAAGTCAAAATTACGAAGTTCGTGTATATGTGCGACTTAACGGAAATGACCTCCCACTTACCAAGGGCAGATGCCCTTTGGTCGAGCACGGCAAGACCGTGACCATTCAATAGGAAAGCCTTTATCTCAATAGAAGTTATTTTTAGGGCGATACTCAATTTTTGAGTATCGCCTTGTTTGTTTTTAGTATTTTTGCGTCGAAAAAAAGGACATCCAGTTTTGTCCTTTGAAAACGTGAATAGATGAATTATAAAAATACGCTCGACTATCTTTACACACAACTGCCGATGTACCAACGCGTCGGGCAGGCGGCTTTCAAAAAGGACTTGACCAACATCACCAAACTCTGTGATGCTCTGGACAATCCTCAGCAAAAATTTCCAACCATCCACATTGCGGGTACAAATGGCAAAGGCTCAACGGCGCACTTAATCGCTTCGGTTTTGCAGGCACGCGGATTAAAAATCGGGCTTTATACTTCCCCGCATTACCGTGATTTCCGAGAACGAATTAAGATTAATGGTGAGTATATTACGGAGACTGGAGTCATCGACTTTGTTGAAAAAAACCGCACCAATTTTGAAAAGATTCAACCTTCTTTTTTTGAAATAACCGTTGCTTTGGCTTTCGATTATTTTGAAAAGGAAAAGGTCGATTTTGCCATCATCGAAACAGGGCTTGGTGGACGTTTGGATTCCACGAATATTATCCAGCCAATATTGAGCGTAATTACCAATATTAGTTTTGATCATCAGCAGTTTTTAGGCGATACCTTACCAGCTATTGCAGGCGAAAAAGCGGGAATCATCAAAGCTAAAACGCCCGTTGTGATTGGTGAAAAACAATCGGAAACGATGGCTGTTTTTATGAAGAAGGCGACCGAAATGGATGCGCCGATTTATTTTGCGGCAGATAATTTAAAAGCTGATTTATTGCGTAAGCGGTTTGATGGACAATTTTTTGAAATTAGGGAAGGGCGAAAGCTGTTATTTCCAAAAATAAAACTCAATCTGATTGGTAATTTTCAGGGAAAAAATATGCTGACGGCTTTACAGGCAATTTTGTTATTTGATAAAATACAGCAAACGCCAGAAAAGAAAAGTCTCACGTCTATAAAAAATGGTTTTGCTAAAGTAAAATCGCTGACCAATTTTATCGGACGCTGGGAAGTTTTGGGTAGTTATCCAACAATTCTTTGCGATAGTGCGCACAATGAAGCTGGATTAACGCTGGCGATGCAAGAAGTTCAGGCCATGTCTTTTCAAAAATTGCACATTGTGATGGGTGTTGTTAATGATAAAGATATAGGCAAAGTTTTTAAAATTTTCCCTAAAAATGCAACTTATTATTTCGCAAAACCGAACATTCCACGCGGTTTGGATGCGGCTATTTTAAAGGAAAAAGCGGCTGAATTTGGAGTGGAAGGGACTGTTTTTCAATCAGTCAATAAAGCTTTGGCAGCTGCTAAGAAAGCGGCGGATAAAAAAGATTTAATTTATGTGGGTGGGAGTACGTTTGTCGTGGCGGAGGTCATTTAGACAGGCGTAGGGGCGTACCCTTGTGGTCGCCCAGCAGGTCGCAAGACGCGATATTGGGCGACCACAAGGGTACGTACGCCCCTACACCGAAAAAATAAAAACAATGAAAGATTTATTACAAAAAGATAAAAAATACATTTGGCATCCTTATACACAGGCACAAACTGCTGCACCGCCACTTCCAATTGTACGCGGAAAGGCAACGCAACTATTTGATAATGAGGGGAATGCATATATAGATGCCGTGTCTTCTTGGTGGGTGAATACGCACGGACATGCACATCCATACATCGCTAAAAAAGTGTACGAACAACTTTTGCAGCTCGAACACGTCATTTTTGCGGGCTTTACGCATGCGCCTGCGGTAGAACTGGCGGAGCGTATTGTAGGAAAATTACCCGATGGTTTTTCCCGTGTTTTTTACTCTGATAATGGTTCGACTTCGGTGGAAATTGGCGTTAAAATGGCGATTCAATATTTCTATAATCAAGGCATCGAAAAGAAGCGATTGTTAGCTTTTGAAAATGGTTTTCATGGCGAAACATTCGGGACAATGTCGGCGGGTGGTGTCCATGAATTTAATGCGGCATTTACACGGCAATTATTTGATGTTCAGCATATTAAGGTGCCGACGGAAGGGGAGGAGCATGCTGCAATTGAACAGCTAAAAATGGAGGTTGAAAAGGGTGATGTCTATGCGTTTTTATTTGAACCTTTGATACAAGGGGCAGGCGGAATGGTCACTTATTCGGTAGCGGCTTTGGATGAAATGATAGGGATTTGTCAAGCAAATGGTGTGATTGCGATTGCGGATGAAGTGATGACAGGATTTTACCGAACGGGCAAGATGTTCGCATCGGAATATTTGACCAATACACCAGATATTATTTGTTTGTCGAAAGGCTTGACAGGAGGTACTTTACCGCTTGCTTTGACGGTTTGTAGAGAAGAAATATTCGAAGCGTTTTTATCAGACGATAAGTTAAAAACGTTTTTTCATGGTCATTCTTATACGGGGAATCCAGTGGGCTGTGCGGCAGCGTTGGCGTGTTTGGATTTGTATGAAAAACCTGATTTTGAAGCAAAAATTCAACATATTTGTGAGAAACACACAGCGTTTAAAAATAGAATTGAAAACCATTCAGGCGTGCGTGTTGTGCGTCAATGTGGGACGATTTTAGCGATTGAATTTGAGACTGGGCAAGCGACTTCTTATTTCAATAATTTACGAGATACGCTGTACTATTTCTTTTTAGAAAAAGGTTTATTGCTGCGACCGTTGGGAAATGTGATTTACATCATGGCACCTTATTGCATTGAAGATGAGGAATTGGAGCGGGTGTATGATGGAATTGAGGAGGCGTTGGATAAGTTTTGTAGCTGATTGAGATAATTAATAATTGTAAGTTCAAACTGATTTTAGAAGTTATTTGAACAAAGGGAGTTTGAGGGAGAAAAATGGGTCTCCCTGTCGCCGCAGGCGACGGGCTAAGTGTGGTTCTGAAGTCAGTTTGAATTTACTAATAATTATTAAAAATGAATAGCCGCCACTTTTTAAAATACGGATGTATTCACATTGTCCTACCCTTATTTTTAGGGGTTGCTATTTACTTTATTTGGGGAAATAGTTCCTCAAAGTTGTTGGAAATGCTTCAACGGTTGTTACGAAATGACCTATTTTTTGGTTTGAAAGAGTGGTTACAAGCAATGATTTCCATTCCAAATTTCGTCATTTATCAATTGCCAGATGCATTATGGGCTTATACTTTTTGTACTACTTTATTGTGGATTTGGCAGCGGCAAAACACAGCGTTTGTTACAATCATAGCGTTTTCATTATGCACCATTTATGAATTGATGCAACGGTGGCAATTGACCGCTGGAACGTTCGATATTTTGGATGTTTTAGCCATGTTGATTGCTTGTCTCTGCGCACTTTTATTCACAAAAAAATCTATTGCATTATGAAATTTCGCTCTTTTTTCTGGTCAATTATTGCTTGTGGTTTGTTTTTTACCTTTGCAACGTCTACTTCCCCAGAGGAGAATTTTGGACCAGTACGAGAAATTATTCTCAACGCAGAAGCCATTCTTGCAGACAGCAATTTAATTTTAACCAATAATGATACGTTAGATATTTTTGCTGCAAACTTGTTTTTGTCTTATGCACCAGATATGGATGTAGGTGGAGCCATTACCGCGTCTAATCAATTTTTGAAAGTTAATTACTCGTTGGAAAAAGATGGTGTAGATACTATTTCATTCTCGGCATTTATGCAAAACGAATTACCCTTTCCAAGTGACACCATGCCGATTCGTTTTGAGTTATTTTTCAATCAATCCGACAGTATTTCCGTCTTTTTTGTTAAAGATTTTTAATCAACTCACAATTTTCAACCGATAAACCATCGTCAAGGCTATCAAACTCATACAAATGGCAAACAAGCCAACATAAGGATAATTGCCAAGTGTCCCATCTGCATTTTCAATAATAATAATCCCGGCTATTTGTGACGAAGCACCGATGGCAAATTGATTGACAGACGTCCGAATGCTCATGAAACTTCCACGGGTTTCGGACTTAACAACCGAAGTGACAATGGCCGTAGCAGGAACATTCCGGCTACCGCTGGCAACAAAATAGGAGGACGTCGCCATCAAAGCCACCCAAATAGCTTCTGTTTGTAAATTGGTAATCCAAAATATCGAGCCGATTGCGAGAATTGTTCCAATCGTAAAAACGCGTTTCTTTCCAAATCTATCTGCCAAGTTACCAACCGCAGGTAAGCAAACTACCGAAAATAGCCCTCCAACAAAGTAGACATATGATATTTCTTCATCCGTAAATCCAATGTTAAACTGCATATAAGGCGCAATAAATGGGATAATGGCAAAGTGCCCAAATATCAGCGTCATTGAAAAAAGTAACGCACTCAACTGATTGTTATCAGTAAAAATAGGACGTAAAATCTTGATAGGATTTTTCTCGGCTTTTCCTTTTGAAAGATGTCCAGTCATTGGTGGCAAGAAATAATAAGTAAAAATTAAGAAAACCGAAGCAATTGCACCAACGACGATAAAAGTCATTCGCCAATCGTATTTTGCAGCAATATAAATGCCAGCAGGAATGCCAACTACGGATGCTACCGAAAATGCCATCATTACGTAACCCGTCGCTTGTCCCCGTTTTTCATAAGGAAAAACATCACCAATAATAGACAAAATTACCGCTGTCATGATACCCCCAAATGCACCAGAAATCGTCCGTGCTGCCAATAAAAATAAGTAATCTGGGGCCATTGCGCAGGCAAAAGTCGAAATGGTGAAGCCAAAGTATAAAATTAGTATGGCTTTTTTTCTATCAAAACGGTCGAGAAAAAATGCACTAAAAAAGCCCGAAACTGCTGCAGAATAAGCATAAATAGAAACGATAAATGAAAATTCAGCAGGAGAAATGTCGAATATTTCCATGAATTGCTTGCCCAGCGGCATGATAATCATAACATCTAGAATGTGGGTAAATTGGATGGCCGTCAGTGTGAGAATTAAGAGAATTTCGTTTCGTTTCATGTAGCGATTGATTCGAGTCAGGGACTTGGAAAATAATAACCTACGCATTCTGACTCGTTCTTTTCCCTTTTAAGGACACTAAAAAAAGTCTCAAATAACCAGTTATGCTCACTTTTTTTAGAGTCCTTAAAAGAAAAAATTACTTCGCTATAACGCGTAGTTTATTAATTTCCAAGTCCCTGACTCGATGAATTGGATTTTAGATTCGATTTTTTCGAATGTAAAGACGGAAAACGTTTGGAAAGGAGAATGGTTGGAGAAAGTAAGAAGAAATTGACAACTTGTTTAGGATTGTCTAACTAAAGCTTACCTGGATTAGAAGAAGAGGAGTTTGAGGATGAAAAATGTCCGTTATTCCGAATTTTGAACTATCGAAATGCGGAACAACTAAATTCAAGTTTTTATTGAAACTCTGCTGTGTTCCTGTGGGATTTAAAAGGGGGAAGAAAATTTTCTTTCCCCTTTTGAATCTTGTCGCGGTGGCTTGGATTTTGTAGGAAAACTAATTTTTTTTACCGTTACTAAGTAAGTGACATTATTTATTTGGGTAAAATTTGAAGATAAGATTTTTTCGATAGTTTTCTTTTAAAAATCGTTGCATGGTCTGCATCACGGAACTATTTTTAAGAGGAAAATAGCGGAATAAAGATGTTTTCAAATTACCCCAATAAATAGTGTCACTTACTTAAGTAACGCGTAGTAATTAATCAGGTAAAATTTTCAGACAAGATTTTTTCGATAGTTTTTCTTTAAAAATTCTTGAATAGCCAGTGTTATTGAAGAAATTTTTAAGGGAAAAAATAACGGAAAAAGATACTTTTTAGATATTCGATTAATTGTGTCCAGGTACTTACTTATTAATAAACGCTAAATAGAAAATTTGAGAAGACTTCTGTTTTATGCGCCAAAATGCTATTTATTAATTTACCAAATCAGGACAATTTACCATAATATCTTGCAATAAGGGTTGAAAACTAAACCACCCTGCAATTGGAAAACCGACTTCATTGTTTCGAGTATTCAAGGCGACTTTAGTGTCGATTAATTGCGGATGCCCTTTCATGGATTCCACTAAAATTTGCGCTTGACAACAGCGTTCCATTGTGATAAACCACCAAGCCGCTTCTTCTACGCTACCGCCAGTCGTCAAGTTGCCATGATTTTTTAAAATGGCTGCTTTCCGATCACCCAACGCCTCCGCAATTCGGTCTCCTTCTGAAGAATCCAACACGACACCAGTATAGTCATTATAGATAGCATGGTCGTCGTAAAAAGCACAAGCATCCTGCGTCAGGGGTTCTAATACTCGACCCATTGTTGACCAACTTTTTCCATAAATTGAGTGCGCATGTGCGGCTGCCACAACATCAGGACGGGCATGGTGAAGGCGAGAGTGAATCGAAAACGCTGCTTGGTTGAGTAAGGTATGCTTTCCTTCCACAATCTTGCCTTCTTCATCCACTCGAATCAGGTCAGATACCTTAATTCTATTAAAAGAAACACCAAATGGATTGACCCAAAAGGTATCTGTAAATTCTGGGTCTCGAGCCGTAATGTGTCCTGCTACACCTTCTGAAAAACCAAGTTTCCCAAAGATTCTAAAGGCTGCGGCAAGCATGGTTTTTCGGTGGTTTCTTTCTGCGACGGTATCGTCGCGTTTCGGCATCATGCCAACGAAATATGCTGGATTTTTTGCTCGCATTTCTGGATTTTTTTAATGATTTTAGCTTAATATTTGGAAGCTTTCGTGCGCCAATGACCTTGCGTCGCTTGCGGTTAATCGACTATTTCGTAATCAATTTTCAATTTTCGAACAGACCGCATGGCCGAGTTGTGGGACTTATCGTTAATATCAATTTCAATTTCGCTACCACCCAACAGAATATCTGTCAACTCTCGGGCTAGTCCATTGTCCATTTCGATGGCGATTTCTTCGAGCATTTTCGTGATGGCTCGTTTGTCTGGTCGTGCTGCATTACAGCTTTGCAATAAAAGTTTCATAAGTTAAATTTTCGCCAAAGTACAAAGTTTTTATGAATTGACAAAAATTGTTGGAAGTTTAGTGCCATGTAAAGTAGGTTTGTTTTAGATTTGAGAAGTGAGAAAATTGTAAGCTATTCGAGCTTCAAAAAATACAGTGCGTGTTGTCTACAGCAACGCGGGCTAGGTGTTTTTGAGGGAAGAATTTGGGCTTACTGCCCAAACTCTTCCCTCAAATTCCGCAAAATAAGACCAGACTAGGGACAAAGTTTTTAAAATTGAGAAATTTGAAAATATTCCAATATTTAATATCCAGTGTCTTTTATTTCTTCTCCAATCGAAAGGGTAGCCTCCATTTCAGAAACCAACTTTAGGAACCGCCCAACCCAAATTTTCTTATCCCACCGCCGATAAGTTGTCAATGTTTTCAATGGTTCTTGCCCTATTTCTGAGGTTGCTTGATTGATGGTTGTCATCTGACAGCGCGCGCAAGATTTGGTGCTTTCAAAACGGGAATTGCCTATTTGAATAGCCGTCCATTCATCTTCTAAATGTGGTGTGCCTCCCGAAAAAACGATGTTTGGACGAAAGCGATTCATGAGAACAGGTTGCTCCAATTTTTCATTCAAATGCGTCAATGCTGCTTCGCCAAGGACCAAAATTTGTCCATCATCAGGGAAGTTAATCTCCGTAGGCGCATGTTTGCCCACGAAGCGTTTTTCCTTTTTTGCTCGCCGAACTAAATAGAGTGGGGTGCTTAATTTCTCAGAAAACCATTCATTGATACTATCGGCTTCTTTTTGTGCTAAAACGGTATCTTTCCAAATGCTGGTAGGCAAATTTCTATCCGCTTGATGCTCGGTTTTAAAAGGAATTGCTATAGAATCATCTTCATAAGTCACGATAATTCCCGTTTCAGAAAAAGCCACTTGAAACTGCGCCATTTGCGGAAAGCCACGTTGAGTGATAAAGGTTCCATCTGGTTGCACCAACATCCAAAAGCGGTCGTATGGTAGACCCGTTTTGGTCAATTTAGCAGTGGATAAGGAGATGCCACCGAGGGATTTGACGGGGTAAGTGTGGAGGGCGGTTATTTTGAATTGCATCGTTATTTTAGCTTTTGTGAGTCGATAAAAATATTGCGCGCTGCCTGCGGCAACGCGGGAGTGACTTTAAGGGAAGAAAACGATTTTCTTCCCTCAAAAATCCCTTTGAGTCAGCGTGCGCTGGCTTTATTTATTCGAAAAAACCAAATAATCCCACGGCTTCAAATTCATCGTCATATCCTCCATCAACTTCTTAGTTTCATTGGCAAAAACATTGGAATAGTCTCCAACGTAACTGTCGCCTTCCAATTTTATGGCTTGTTTGTCGCTACTTAAATTTAAAATTACAAGGACTTTATCGCCATCTTTTTCGCGCGTAAACGCATAGACCGCTTCGTCTTTTCCAGTGGGAATACGCTGAATTAATCCACCTGCTGCACCATTCCAAAGTGCCTTGTTTTGGTGTTTCAACGTATTCAAGGTTCGATAAAAATCAGCGTATTCAAAAGTTCCCCATTCGATGGTATCTTTTTCAAAAAATTCTAATTGTTTGTCCATCGCAGATTCTTGTCCAGAGTAAACCAAGGACGTACCTTCTAAGGTTGCCGTCAATACTGCAAAGGTCAAATGACCATCGCCAAAACGCGCCATTTCTGTACCACTCCAAGCATTTTCATCATGGTTAGAAGTGAAATTCATCTGATATCCTTTGGTGTAGGCTTCCCGTTTTTTAGCAATCATTTCATCAATATCTAAGGCAGTTTTGATGTTTTTTATCGTTTTCGAACCTTCAACAATATTACCTTTCACCAGTTTTTTACTACTTCGATTGGCACCCTGACTTTTAGCAATATCATTCAATAAATGGTGAAATTCCCAGGCATAATCAACGACAAACGCACCATTGTTGACAATCGCAGGCACTTCTGCTTCTGCTAACATATACAAGGGACGAATCGCATATAAACTATCCGCTGCTGTTGCCCAAAAATCTACGGGTACATTGTGTGCAACATCGCAGCGGAAGCCATCAACATTACATTCTGTGACCCAAAATGCCATCGCGTCAATCATTGCTGCGCGCATGTCCATATTGTCAAAATTCAAATCTGCAACATCCGTCCAACCCCAACTTTCTTCCGTTTCTGGGTCAATTGGGTCGATGACATTGCCATCTTTATCTTGCGTAAACCACTCCGGATGTTCCGCAATCCAAGGATTGTCCCAGCCCGTATGATTCGGCACCCAATCAATGATACCGTACATTCCTTGGTCGTGAATCGCCTTCATCATTTCTCGAAAATCATCCAAAGACCCAAATTCTGGATTGGATTTCTTATAATCCGCTACTGCGTAATTGCTGCCCATTGTTCCTTTCCGTTTTTTGACGCTAATCGGATTGACGGGCATAAACCACAGCAGATCTACGCCCATTGCTTTTAAGCGAGGCAGGTGTTTGGTGAATGCTTTATATGTTCCTTCAGCGGTATATTGGCGAAGATTGACTTCATAAATATTGGCGTTTTTATGCCATTCAGGTACGCGAGGTTTGTCTAAAGTCTCTTTCTTTTTAGTCATGGTTGTCTCTTTGTTTTGTCCTGAGTGTTGAGTGCTATCTGTTGAATTACAGGAAGTTATAGAAATTATTGCTAATAAAAGTAGCATCGCTTTTAGTGGTAGGGCAAGGGTTTTCATATATTTTAAATTTTGAAAAATGATACAATAAATTCTGAAAACGAAATTAGTTGCTCGTTTCTTAGATGGAAAATTTCCTGTTTTGAAGAGTGTAAAAGCTGAAGCACTGCAAATTTAAATTAATTATGCATACACGAGTATTTATCTTGAAAAATTTAGACAATTTTACGTTTTTCTTTTTAAAAATCATTAAAATTGACCAGTATGAAGCAAAAAATTGCACATCTCGCTCTTGTCGTAAAAGACTACGACGAAGCCATTTCATTTTATACTAAAAAATTGAATTTTGACCTTATCGAAGATACTAAATTAAGTGAAACCAAGCGGTGGGTATTGGTTGCTCCAAAAGGCTCAAAAGAATGCTGTCTCTTATTGGCGAAAGCGGATGGAGAAGCACAAGCAACGCGTATTGGCAATCAAGCAGGAGGACGCGTTTTTCTATTTTTATACACCGATAACTTTGCCCGAGATTATCAAAACTTATTGGCTCAGGACATTAAGATTGTGCGTCAACCCGTCGTAGAATCTTGGGGTGAAGTCGCCGTTTTTGCTGATTTATACGGCAATATGTGGGATTTAATTGAGCCGAGTGCAGAAAATAAGCTGGGTTTTTAGGGGATAGAGCAGTATTGGCTGTTTTAGAAATTAGAATAACTGCGCCGCAAAACGCGTTTTTTAACGTTGCTATAAAGTATTCCGTTTGCTTCTCATTTTAAGAAATAAGAATTAAATAACGGTCTATTCCTAACCAACTATCGACATCAATCTATGAAATCATCCAGTTTTCTTTTTTTCAAAATAGCCCTTCTTTTTCTTTTGATAAACGCAGGCAATTTATTGGCTCAGGAAGTTGACCAACCGACGCATGTTTTATATGAAAAAAATAAAGGGTCGATAACAGGGAAATTGATTTCAATGAATGGAAATGCGATAGTTTTTGCGGACAGTAGCGGGGCTCAGAAAGTGTTTCATCAGGTAGAAATAGATAGTGTTGTACAAGTCGTATTTGTTGAAAATGTGGGAGGTATAAAGACAGAGAAGGCAGCAGTAAAAACTTTGACAGCTATAGAACAAACTTTGAAAGCATATCCTTCAATCGAAATTGATGAAAATCTAAAAATCGGCAATCTTACGCAAGAACATTCTTTGACGACGACTTGGGGACAAAAATATGCTGGTATCCTGATTTCTATGACGCCTGAAAAAGTAGTTTTAATTACGCAAAAGGGGATGGATTTACCTTTTAAAATCAAGGAAATAAGACGAATTCAAGTGATTCCATCTGATGGCACGGTTAAAAAAAGATATAAAAATATTCCTTCTACAAGATTAGGAGCCAAGGCAAAAAGAGTGATTATCAATAAAGTAAGGGCGCAACGAAAGCAAACACATATTCCCTACCGAATTGGGATTGTTCCCACGGCATTTAACCTACCCAAAGGACAATTGTTACTAAGGGCATCAGCAGGCTATTTAGCAGAATTTGTGGTTGCTGAACAGTATTTTCAATTTTCTGCGGGGTTCAGTGGTTGGTTTACTCAATTCCGACTCAAAGTAGGCGTACCCATCAAAAAATACCTTCATATAGGTTTGGTGGTGGAGGCTACAGGCGACCAATTGGTATCTTCTGGAAACTTTAAATATGCCATTGCTCCGATTGTGACGTTGGGTACGCCCGATTATTTTCTGAATTTGGCTTACAAATCAAACTCCCCAATGTTTATTCCAATCAATGACCGTTTCGATAATAGCATCATTAGTCCTGCGAACTATTGGTCATTTGGTGCGGGCGTTCGAGTGACGGATAATTTTCAATTTGTAACAGAATCGTTATTGATTGAGAGCGATAATCTACAAAGGCATTACCGTGTTTTCCTTGGTTTTACCTTGAGAAGAAAGAATCAGACTTTTGGTGCAGGTGCTTCTTTTTGGGATACGGAAGATTTAGAAGATGACCCGTTTTTTAATAGGAATTTTAGTGGGGTTATTCCGAGTCTTCAATATACGGTGCGTTTTCGTTAATTGCCAAGATTTTAAAAAAAATAACCAATAGACAAATCATTAGTCAATAAGCCAAAATCGATTTCCCAATGGCTGAATTCTTTTTCTATGAAAAAAATATTTTTTCCAAAAGAGGGTACTCTCCAAAAAATCTATTGAATCTTACGCCAAATTCAATACCTAAAGCAAAACGCTGCCAAATTACTTTCCTAATTCCGACAAATGGCTGAATGCCAAAGGATAAACTATTTCCTTCTTCATAGGCATGACTAGCAAAGTTTTCAAAAGATTCAACTCCACTATTGTTTGTACAAAATCTTCGCATGGTCGAACTTCCACTGCCAATTTTACCCAAAACAAAATCTGCACCAACGTTTATTTCAAAAAAATCTAAAATCCTTTCGTGGAGCATATCCTAAATTTAAAACCCAATAATCAGTCTGCTGATTGGTCGTAATAAAAGCAAGGCCGTCTGTACAAAGGGAGGTTAATTCAATTCTGGTTGTCATACTTTTCTCACTCATTGGGACATTGTATCGCCATCATGCCAAAACACCTATTCGATTTTGAAACAAAGAAAAAATAGCCCCAACTACATCCGCTTCAAGAGCATCTTCCCAATCTCTTGGTCTGCCATTATCATCTTCAAACTCGCATTATTGGAAGACACCAAATCCTGCGCCATCGTCAACCGCAAATCATTGGGAATAAAGTCGATTTTAATGAAATTCTTGATGTTGTCCATTTGCTTTTTATCCGGCTTTATTTTATTGATGGTCAAATAGTTAACCAGACGCGTACAGATAGTCGCCAGAATGTCCACCCGTATTGTTTTTTGGAGTGCCACCTCTTTTAAGTGATTCAAAACTTGGCTTTCAAAATTGGTCGCATTCACAATTTTTTCAGGCGCAATCAACTTCCCTAAATTTTGGGAGACAAAAGTAATAAACGCCGCCGCTGTATTGGCATCCAAACAGGAATCTGCGAGCAACTTCACCAGCGAATAATTTCCTTTTAAATCAGAAATATCAGAGATGGTTTCAAAAAACTGAACCAATGTCCGTGGCGTCGTTCGCTCGCCCGTGACGATTTCTGGATAGGTCAAAACGAAATTGATACCGCGTGCATCCACGTCATTTTGCTCCGCCCATTTTGCCCATTCCTTTACTTCAAATTCCATCGAAATGTGCATCATCCGCGTCAACATCGCATCATCCATCGGCGTGACCGAATAGTCGCCGCCATCAGGGTTAGCCGTCAAGACAATCTGCCATTTTTTGGGCAATCGCCAACTCACCAATTCAAAATTTTGCAAGAGCTGCATGATACCTCGAAGGATGCGGTCATCCGCACGATTCACATCATCAATCAGCAGCACGCCGGGACCTTCTTCCATCGGCACCCATTCTGGCGCACGAAAAGTTGTTTTGCCATCGACAATCGTCGGCATCCCAATCAGATCACCCATCTCTTCAAACTGTGCCGGCGCGATGTACGCAAACTTAAACCTGTTCTGTTTTGCAATCGCCTCCACAATTTCTGTCTTCCCAATTCCGTGCCGTCCCCAGATACAAATAGGCGTTTTTTTCTTGCCTTTTGCTTCCGCTTTTATATTGGTTTCCAATACGTGATTGACGAACGAAATGACTTCATCAGCTTTCGTTTTAGTACCATAATATTGGTAATTGTGGGTTTGTTGAGCTTGTTTTGACATATTTATATTGTGTTTTAAACTACCCCCAGCCCCTAAAAGGGGCTGGGGGTTAATCATTTTTATTATATTTTGACGACTCGACCAGGCAAATCATGCCAAATGCCTTGACCTTCCGGTAAGCCGCTACTCGATACCATCCAAAGGATAGGTTTTCGACTTTTTACCTTGGGGACATTGGCATAACCATCTGTAAAATAGACAATTGCGTCAGGCATATATTCATCATTAGCAAAATGAATTGGCGCATCAAATTGAGTGCCGCCGCGTCCCATAATGAACTTGGGAGTCACGCCGCGATAGATATATTTATTTTGAATAATGGTATCACATTCGACCACCAAAATTTCTGCACCTTGCCGCCAGATATGATACATTTCCCCAAAGAATTCCTCCAAATCAGGCATCGAAATGCTTCCAGAGGTATCAATGGCAATCAATATTTTTTGCTTGTTTCGAACCTTCAAACCGGGCGTTGTGCCATAGCGTTTGGAGGGTCGGCGAATGGTATTTTTAATATAGGTACGGCTGGCGTTGGCAGTAAAAATGCGGAGAACGCGTCGCCAATTCAGTTTTGGTTTTAGGGAAATTACGAGGCTATCCAGATAAGCTTTCAATCCAGCTGGTAATTTACCGATACCACGCGGACCAATCCGTTGAATCGTATTTTCAATCACTCGATTCAGAGCTTCTTCCAAAATATCGCGCTCGGCTTGCGTCATTCTGCCAATCTCTATTTGCCACAAATCATGCTGCGCTAAATGTTCGTTATCCCCATTGATGTATTTTTCTAAATATTCAATCGACTGCGTTTTATTTTGCTCGTTTTCTGTGCCCAAACTACTCATATAGCCGTTCCAAGCTTCTGATAATTTATCGTAATAATAGCCCACATCGCGATTGGTTTCCAAGTTTAAATCATCAAATTGACTTAACAATACGACGCCATCAATCAACTGGTGTGGCTCAATATATTGATTCACAACAATATCTGCTGCGATGTTAAAAATGTCCTTTTGGTCGTATTTTTTTACGGTTAAAATATGCTTTAAAACGATGTGTAAAATCTCGTGCTTGATAACGCCATACCGATATTCTGGAGTCACCAAAACGTTTTGCCAAAAATGCTCATTGACATACAATTTCGTCATCTGCGTCTGCGCCAAACCTACAGCGAGTGTCGGCACCCGTTCCGTTACTTCTTTGATAATTCCAGTAAAAAAATGCCCATAAAACGGTTCATCGAGAATGAGTCGAATGGTTGTTTTGGAAACTTCGTTAAGTGTGTTTGACATTTAGAAAGACATTAATTATGATTATATTTGGCACAAATATAATCAAATAAACTATTTTATATAGTTTTGTCATTATTTTTATGACAAAAAAACTTCTTTTATTAGAATTATCCATTTTAAACTTTTCTTCAGGACAACAGTTCTATCAAAAAAATAAATTCAATGAAAAAAACTTACGCTATTCTTAATATCGTCATTTTATCTGCTGTTGTTTATTGGAATTACCTCAGCAATACTTTAAAAATTAAGGGCAATACGATTACCAGCCTCAATATTGAATATGACAATTTATTCACACCTGCCGGTTACGCCTTTTCTATTTGGGGGATAATTTATTCGGGACTTTTTGCCCTCAGTATTTACCAAATCAAGAAAGTGTTTTTTGATAAAAAAGAAGATGATTTTGTATCAACAATCGGGTTGCCGCTCAACGTTGCGATTTTGGGCAGTGGTGCTTGGTTGTGGTTTTGGCTGAATGAACAAACGGGCATTTCGGTATTGGTTATGTTAATGATTTTAGTATCGTTGTTGAGCATTATTGTCAACTTGAACATGAAGAAATGGACTGCTGTAGACAGCATTTCAACTTGGGTTTGGTTGCCAATTAGTCTTTTTAGTAGCTGGATTTCAGTGGCGACAATTGCTAATATTTCGGCTTATTTGGTGAAAATTGGTTGGGCAGCTGGCGTCAACGAAATTATGTGGACGGTTATCATGATTGTCGTTGCAGTGGCTGTAAATTTAGCAATGATTTATTTGCGAAACCTACGGGCATTTGCGGCAATCGGTATCTGGGCTTTAATTGGTATCGCGGTAAAACATTGGGATAACATTCCGACGATACAATGGGCAGCAATGATAGGAGCTGCAGTATTATTTGTAGCAATTATAGTCCATGTTTTTAAAAGTAGGAAAATAGCATAGGTTGAATGGTTTTTGAAAAGTATGCGAATGATGGGTAGAAATAAATTGTTAATTTATAGTTAGTTTTTAAGTTCAAATCATGGTGATTTTTAAAATCACCATGATTGAAGCTCAATAAAAGAAGTAGGAGTTACTTTAAACGCTTACTTCACCGCAGCAAATGCCTGTTCCAAGTCTGCTTTGATGTCATCAATGTGTTCAATTCCAACACACAAACGCAATAAATCTTCCGTGATACCACCTGCCAATTGTTGCTCCGTCGTCATTTGTCGGTGCGTAGTTGAGGCAGGGTGACAAGCCAAAGATTTGGTGTCGCCAATGTTGACCAAACGCTTGAATAATTTCAAAGAATCATAAAATTCAACTGCTTTTTCGTAGCCACCTTTGATACCAAAAGTTAGCAAAGAAGAAGGTTTTCCATCACAATATTTTTTCGCCAATTCGTGGTATTCACTGCTTTCCAAACCACCATATTTTACCCAAGCCACTTGGTCGTGACTTTCTAAAAATTTAGCAACCGAAATCGCATTTTCACAATGTCTTTCCATCCGCAAAGCCAAGGTTTCCATACCTTGCATCAACTGAAAGGCTGCCATCGCGGATAGGGCAGCACCCGTATTTCTCAAGCCAATCGTACGCGCTCGACCAATGTATGCCGCTGGTCCAAATGCCTCTGTATAGACAATGCCGTGATACGCAGCTTCGGGGGTATTGAGCATGTGAAAACGCTCTTTGTGGTCTGCCCACGGGAATTTTCCGCTATCGACAATCGCGCCGCCAAGGGTCGTTCCGTGGCCACCGATATACTTGGTTAGGGAGTGTACAACAATATCCGCACCATGCTCAATTGGATTAATCAAAGCTGGCGAAGCAACCGTATTGTCAACAATTAAAGGAACGCCAGCTGCGTGTGCTGCTTTGGCAATACCTGCGATGTCAGAAATATTCCCCGCAGGATTCCCGATAGATTCGCAATAAACGGCTTTGGTGTTTTCGTCAATCAATTTGGCAAGGTCTTCAGGTGCAGAAGATTCAGCAAATTTGACGGTAATGCCAAGCTTGGGTAGCATGCTCGAAAATAGGGTGTACGACCCACCGTATAATTGCGGTGTCGAGACGATATTATCACCCGCTTCCGCAATATTCAAAATCGCGTAATTGATAGCCGCGCTACCGGAGGCGACTGCCAAAGCGGCCACGCCACCTTCCAAAGCCGCGATTCGCTCCTCCAAAACACCCACAGTGGGGTTCATAATACGGCTGTAAATATTACCAGGAACAGCTAAATTGAATAAGTCTGCGCCATGCTGGGCATTGTCGAATTCGTAGGCTACCGTTTGATAAATCGGCACGGCTACGGCTTTCGTGGTTGGCTCAGATTGGTAGCCTCCATGAATAGCAATGGTTTCTTTTTTCATAAAAATGTTACGTTTAAAGAGCCTAAGAGGGCGTTTGGTTGACGGCACATGGTAGAGCGCATTGATAATCAATGATTTGTGCCGTTGTTTGAACGGTCTTAGCGTCTAAATTTTAAAATAAAGTCTACTGTTTTTTATAATTCAGCTGGAAAATTGCTCGTAAAAATGTGGTGTTGAGCAATTGTTTTATTTGAAAGGGAAAGCAAATGTAACTTGTTTTTAGGGAAGAAACAAATTCATTTTTTAGCAAAAAATTAAATTTAAGCGGTTTGGAAATTGTGGGACATTTGGAGCGTTTTTGAGAATAAATTTTTATATTTAGAAACTATTTTGAAAAACCTAAATTTTTGGAAATGAAAAAGTCACTTGCTATCCTTATTTTTTTAGTCGTCTATTCAAATAATTGTTGTGCTCAAAAATCTGTTCCTGCGACGATTCTTATTCAAAATGGGACGATTGATTTTGAATATTATAAAAACAAGAAGCAAAAGATGAAAGCTACTGATTTTCATATCAGTCAATATGTAGAAGCCAATCATCAATATCGGCAATATTTGAAGTATTTGGAGGTGAACGAGTTGGATTCTTTGCTTCAGTTGGCGCAACCGAATCGGATGATTTGGGATTCTATTGATGTGTCAAAAGAGGATGTCGCGTTTTTGAAAAGTAATTATTGGGCGCATCCAGATTTTGAGAGTTATCCAGTTTTAGGATTGAATATTTACCAAATCTACAACTATCTGGCTTGGAAATCGAGCCGAATGAATTATGCTTTTTTGCAAAAGAAGGGAAAAGTAAGTAAAATTCCTTATCAACCATTTTCTCCAAAGGAGTACGTCGCCGAAAAATCCGCATCATGGGACGAAATGATTGCCTCTTTTTCGGTACCGTCCATTATTTT
>JBLHWU010000109.1:0-21486 GCA_047629355.1 Saprospiraceae bacterium
CCTCTGGGCATATTCTTCTAAAGCTTCGACGGATAAATTCAAGGTTTCTTGTATATCGGAGTAAGCGAGTGCGTAATTCATCACGATTTTTTGCTCGGCGGGCGATGCTAAGACAAGCACGTATAATTCCATTAATCCAGAGGTTGAAAATTTTTCCTTATCCATTTTCTTGGGTTGAAAACCGCAGTTTGAGATATAAGGTAACCTTGAATAATTGACTAAACATGACTTAGTCGCTTTATTTTTTCTATAATTATTGAATTGAGGATTTGTTCTCGTTCTTCACTATTCTTATTTCACGGATTAAGTGGCAAAGCAAAATTATCGTAACTACTCAGGTGGTTTTTAGTCTATTTTTAGTTAAAATAATGTCTTTTAAGTTATGGAAATGTTAAAATAATTATTTTTTGTCAAAAATTTGAGAAAATCAGACAAATATAATTTTTAAACAAAACTATAAATAACTGATAATCAATAAACTAAAGTACCTGAATAGTTACAAATTATCTATAAATAATTCTGCTTTGCCACTTAGTGAAACGTATTCAATAGCTTGAGTCATTATACTTGTCCTTTTTCCCTCTAAAAACATTAAAAGATAAGTCTGTAACGGTGATAAGTAAGTGCCCCTAAATAATCGACACTTTTCGACAGGACTATTTTCCGTCTAAAAAACTTAAAAACGCCTTCAATAGAAGGACTATTAAAGGATTTTTTTTCTTAAACAAAAAATATCCTCTGTCAAAAGTGTCGATTGTTTAAGGTCATCTATCTTATGCACACTCGTACCTGATTTTTTAAACTTTTTACAAGAAAAAATTACGGCGCATTATGGCTCAATTTATTAAATTCGTTTCAGTTAGTTCTACTTTAAGACTCTTAAATCTGGTGCAAAAAACAAAGGGAGCTTGAGGGAGAAAATGGTTTTAAAACCATTTTTCCCCCTCAAGCCTCTCTCCGCCGAAGGCGGCGGGCTGGGTGTTTTTGATGAGCAAAATCGGGCTTAACGCCCAATTTTGCCCATCAAACTCCTCATTGATAAAGAATGAAACAAGAATCTTAGTTTATTCGTTTCACGTTCCTTAAGTAGTTATTCAAGTTCTTAAACAATCAAATTACTTAATTTCAAACGTGACTTTAAGCGTGACTCGGTAGCTAGTCACAACGCCATCTTCAACGACCATACTTTGGTCTTGGACCCAAGCAGAAGTAATGCCTTTTAGTGTTTTTGAGGCTTTTTTAATAGCTTTTGCCGAAGCATCTTCCCAACTTTTAGGAGAGTCGGCCATGATTTCAATTACTTTCATAATTGCCATAATCGTATATTTTTGTGCGCTTTCAGAAGTCTTTTTCAAAAAAAAAACGCTATTAGGTAATAAAATTTTCTCTCAAAAATATATGTATTAGGAATGCGAATTAAATAAACTCAGACTATATTTTGCCCATTCTTTTTCTGTCAAAACACACAAAAACAGTTCCATAACCCTGCTATGCAAAGATTTTTTGAATTTTTTAGTCGAAAAAATAAAAGAGCATTACGTTCTGACCTATTTAATTTCTTTTTTTAGTGAAACGTATTCAATAAATTGAGCCATTATACTTGTCCTCTTTTTCTAAAACCTCAAAAAACCTCAAATAACCAGTTATGCTTGCTTTTTTTAAATTCCTTAAACGAAAAAATCACTTCGTCATAATGGGTACCTTAACTTATTACTCAATGTTCCAGTTTTTTGAGAAACAATTTATAGAAATTACTTTTTTCTTTGAAAACGAGCAATAGAGATTTTTTGACAACACATAAGTAACGCGTAGTAATTAATCAGGTAGTTTTATAAACATCTTTTTCCGCTATTTTTCCCTTAAAAATTTCTTCAATAACACTGGCTATTCAAGAATTTTTAAAGAAAAACTATCGAAAAAATCTTGTCTAAAAATTTTACCTGATTAATTCGCGTTCCTTAGCATTTTATGGTTGTCTAATTTAAATAATTTCTCGAATGAGGCAATCTCGTTCTAACAAGTGGAGGATTCCCAAGTGGGACTTCGTCCAGACATGTGTTTAGAGGAAACTCGAGGCTTATAGACTTTGTCTATATTTTTCACCAACTTTTCCAACTCCGCTTTCGGATTTGGCTGCTCCAGAATGTGCTCGAATACGAGCAAGAGGCTCTGAATGCTTAGCTGGTTTCGCAGGCTTCTCAGTGTATAGAGCGCAAGGTTGTCCTTAATCCTGACTGCTTGCATAGGATGAGAAAGCAGGCTCAGGTTCAAGTATTGCCGAGACCCGTCTTCACCCACATGCTTGGTCAACTGCCCCCACGCTTCATATTGCTTCCAGTCTTGAAAAAAGACCTTTACTAACCAACGTAATGTAAAGCATTCCAGCACATCCCCCACATCCTGCACTCTCCAAGTCATATCCTTGGCTATGACGTAGCGGATTTTTTTTCTCCTTCGTATTTTAAAGCGATAATTAATCGTTTCTTGCCATGTGCCGTCAACCTTCGCGGTGGTACTCATATATTCAATCGAAACTTCTTCACTCTCTCCATCCATAAATTCAGCCGTGCCATATAACGCATCTACTTTCACCGACTTTACGTTGAAGGTACTAAATTTAGATTAGACTTGTTACCCTTTAAAAATACTCGTCTGAAAAAGATATTTTCATACAAGCATTTTTTAAAGGGTAAGCAACTCTATTTAAACTCCACCACTAATTATAACGCAATCGCATTCTTAGTCGGGTACAAAGGACTTCGTACTGGTTCTGCTGGACGGTCTTTTTTCTTTAATCCCTTCTTCTTCAAAATAACATTTTGTTGCTGCTATGATTTTAAATCAGGATTCATCTTATAAAACTCAAAACCAATTGGAATAGTTACCTTTTCGGTCACTAATAACACAAAAAATAGGCTCTGTCCCATAAAATAACCACCACTTTTCTTCTCCTTTTGCTTCCCTAAATGGTAGATTTCCTTTGCATTTTTTGACCGTTCCCGTTTTGTATCATCTATTTCTATACTCCCTTCGGTCAGCTTATGTTTAGCTAAAATTACTTCTGTACTATGCTGAAATAATTTTTCCTATTTTATCTTACTTTGCCGAAACATCCGGCTTAAAATCTTGCCTAACCAACTACCAGAACCAGCTCTCGAAAACTTTTCCCAACAAACACTATTCGTCATTATTATGTCCGCTAAGCAAAAGCCTAACCAACACTGCTGGATTTTTGTCAAACGATAAGAAGCATCACATTCAGCTAAGGATTTGAACAACATTTCTATGTAGTCAGTAATGAAAGGTAATAATTTTCCTCGTAACATGCCAGACTCTTTTTGCAAAAAAAAAATCATTTTTGCCTAAGTTTTTTTAGCTAAGAACTGGGACATTGAGTATTACCTACTCCCTGAGTTGAAAAACAGGAATATCTAGATTTATGTAAAAATCTAGATATTGAGGTGTTGCTTTTAAAAATTAGTTTGACTTCCAAAAATAAGGCGTCATCAATACCAAAATCGTGAATAATTCCAATCTACCCAATAGCATCAATAAAGCTAAAAACCACTTTGTTTCACTTCCTAAATGTGCGAAGTTATCAAGAGGACCAACGTCGCCAATCGCAGGACCAACATTCCCTAAAGAAGTCGCCACTGCGCCAATTGCCGTTTGAAAATCATGACCCATCATGGACAAAACAATGGAGCCGAAGACGAATAAAAATAAGTACAACAATAGAAAAATAATGATGTGCGTGACCATTCGGGGCTTAACGACCTGCTCATTTATTTTCATAGGCAAAACGGCGCGAGGATGCAAAATTCGTTTAAATTCTAATTTTGAATTTTTGAAAAATGCCAAATGTCGAATCAATTTAATACCGCCACTTGTCGAGCCTGCGCAAGCTCCAGAAAATAATAGAATGAAAAATATCATCGTAATCGCTGGGGACCAAGCCGTATAATCTGCGGACACGAATCCTGTTGTCGTGATGAGAGAAACAATTTGAAAAAGACTATCGCGGAAAGCTTGTTCAAATTGAAAAGCGGCATTTCTATCTTTTTCAATAAAAAAGACAAGGATAGAGATAGAAATGGCGAGACTGGTTATCCCTAAAAAATACGCTCTGAACTCATCATTTTGCCAGACTTTCTTGAATTTTCGATTCAATGCCAAGTACGTTACGGAGTAGTTCATACCTGCCAAAAACATAAAAAAGATGATGATATATTGGATAACTGCGTTTGGATAGGCTGCCATGCTGGCATTTTTAGTAGAAAAACCACCCGTTGCCATCGTTGTTAATCCGTGATTGAGGGCGTCATAAAAGGTCATGCCCGCTATTTTTAATAAAACAATCAATGCTACTGTCAATCCAACATAAATGAACCAAAGTCGCTTGGCAGTCTCCTGAATACGTGGATGAATTTTTTCAGAAGTTGGACCAGGAGCTTCCGCCGTAAAAAGTTCAATGCCGCCGATACCTAAGAGCGGGAAAATAGCCACAGTTAATACAATAATTCCCATCCCGCCAATCCATTGTGTGAGACTTCGCCAATATAAAAGGTCCTTTGGAATGCTTTCAATATCCGTTAAAATCGTCGCGCCCGTCGTCGTCATGCCCGACATCGTTTCAAAAAAGGCGTCGGTAAAATTGACAATTTCACCGCTAAATAAATAAGGAATCATCCCAAAAGTTACCATTGATAACCAACCTAATGCAACAATTAAGTAACCTTCTCGCTTGTTGACAGAATTGTCGTCTCCTTGTTTGAGTTGCCACAAAATCGCGCCGACTGCAATGCAAATCAGTCCAGACTTAAGCAATGGCATTCCATTACTATCGTGGAAATAGTAAGAAAAAGGAAGCCCTGTCAACATCATTCCTCCAATAATCATTAGGAGAACACCGACGATGCGACCGATTTGTTTAAAATTTATCATTGCGATTTATTTAAGCGCACAAAACTACGCAAAGAAGTTATTTTTGCACTTTTTTAACACAATTTTTCCACATCAATACTTTCTCATAATTTCAAAAAGCGATTAGATGACTCTTTTTATATTTTAAAATGGCAAAATTAATTTACATTTGGGATTCAACCTTTAATGTCTTCGCCAAATGATGAATAATTGAAAACAGAATTATGGTAAGCTACTTACCTATTATTTATGTATTTGTTTCGTAATCAAATCCATAAAAACCTAATTTATTGTAAATTCATCATTCATCATTTATCATTTGGGGACTACATTGAACATTAAGAAGCCTATTTCATAGAAAAATTTTAATCGTAATTTTTAAATATTAATTGTACCAAATATGAAAAATCCGTTTTTAGTAATTTTTGCTTTAGTCCTATTGTTTGGATGTATGCCTAATGAAATGAAGAGTCAAACCAGAACTACTGCCTCTCCAAATAAAACCTCAACGTCAAAAGATACCGAAAAGAAAATCGACGAGTTAATCGCAAAGATGACGCTCGAAGAAAAGATCGGGCAATTAATTCAATATAATGGTAGCTGGGATGTCACAGGACCTGCGCCAGCCGGCGGAGGAGATAAAGCCAAATATGAACACCTTAAAAACGGACGAGTCGGCTCAATGTTGAATGTCGTGTCGGTTAAAGCTACGCGAGAAGCACAAGAATTGGCAATGAGTAGCCGCTTGAAAATTCCGTTGATTTTTGGTTATGATGTGATTCATGGGTATCAAACAATGTTTCCAGTGCCTTTGGGAGAATCTGCGAGCTGGGACATGGATGCAATTAAACAATCTGCTCAAATTGCAGCGGCTGAATCTGCAGCTTCGGGTATTCACTGGACTTTTGCGCCAATGGTAGACGTTAGTCGAGATGCGCGTTGGGGTAGAGTCATGGAAGGTGCCGGTGAAGATACTTACTTGGGTTCGAAAATTGCGACAGCCCGAGTAATGGGTTTTCAAGGAGATGATTTGAGCACAGACAATACCATTGCGGCTTGTGCGAAACACTTTGCTGCCTATGGTTTTGCGGAAGCAGGACGAGATTACAATACGGTTGATATTAGTGAACGAACGTTGCGAGAAGTTGTTTTTCCTCCGTTTCAGGCTTGTGTAGACGCGGGTGTAGCGACGTTTATGAACTCTTTTAATGAAATTGGTGGTGTGCCAGCGACGGGGAGCAAATTTTTGCAAAGAGATATTTTGAAAGGCGAGTGGGGTTTTGATGGCTTCATTGTTTCAGATTGGGGTTCGATTGCAGAAATGATTCCTCACGGAGTTGCAAAAGATAAAAGAGATGCTGCAAAAATCGCGATGAATGCAGGTAGTGATATGGATATGGAAGGCTATTGCTACATTGATGAATTGCAGGGTTTAGTAGATGCAGGTGAGGTTGATTTGGCTAAAGTTGAGGATGCGGTACGCCGTGTTTTGCGGGTAAAATTTCGTTTAGGTTTGTTTGATGACCCTTACAAATATTGTGATGAAGCAAAAGAAAAAGCAGTCGTTGGTGCAAAAGAACACTTAGTAGCCGCACGTGATATTGCTCGGAAATCTATCGTTTTGTTGAAAAATGATAACAATATTTTGCCTTTGAAAAAAGCTGGGCAGACCATCGCAGTTATCGGACCATTGGCAGCGGATAAAGATGCACCCTTGGGTAGCTGGCGCGCACATGCGGTGGCGAATTCAGCGATTTCTGTTTTGGAAGGTATTAAAAATGCAGTTAGTGACGTGAACAATGTTAGGTATGCAGAAGGCGCGAAATTGTCGATTGGCAAACGTAATTTTTTAAATGAAGTAACGATTAACATGACCGATAAGTCAGGTTTTGCGGAAGCAGAAAAAATGGCAGCAGCAGCAGACATTGTTGTTTTAGCAATTGGAGAAGACGCATGGCAATCGGGCGAAGGGCGTAGTCAAGTGGATATTGGTTTGACTGGTGTTCAGCAAGAATTATTAGAAAAAATCGTTGCTGCAAACAAAAATACCGTCGTTGTTTTAATGAATGGTCGCCCACTCGCTTTGCCTTGGATGGACGAAAATGTGCCTGCGATTGTAGAGACTTGGCAGTTGGGTTCAGAAGCAGGAAATGCGATTGCGGATGTACTTTTTGGCGACTACAACCCTTCTGGAAAATTGCCAGTTTCCTTTCCTCGTCACGGTGGACAAACACCGCTTTATTACAATCAAAAAAACACGGGGCGTCCTTCTTCGGGACCAGGAATGGTTTTTTGGTCACATTATACGGATGAAAGAAATGATGCGCTTTACCCATTTGGTTATGGGTTGAGCTATACTACTTTTAGTTATAGCGATTTGAAATTAAAAGAATCCAGTGTTCCAATGAATGGTGAAGTAAGCATTTCGGTAACGATTAAAAATACGGGCAAGGTAGCGGGTAAGGAAACGGCGCAATTGTACATTCGTGATTTATTCGGCAGCGTAACGCGACCAGTGCGAGAATTGAAGGGTTTTGAACAAGTGGAATTAAAGCCTGGTGAATCTAAGACAGTTACGTTTACTTTGACGGAAAAAGATTTAGCATTTTGGACCGCTGATAAAAAATGGGCGGCGGAAGCTGGTGATTTTGAGGTCTATGTTGGCGGAAGTTCGAAGGCTAATTTGAAGGGGACTTTTAGTTTAAAATAGTTGTTTGAATTGGCATTCCGACTGAAGCGGAGAAATCTGGTAGTAACATTAGATCAGATTCCTCCACTTCGGTCGGAATGACAAATCAAATAACCTCCAACAATTCACTCAAAATCATCGCCGTCGCACCCCAAACGACATGCCCATCGACATCAAAATACGGCACGCTTTTTATTGTAATATTGTCGCCAACTTTCAAATCTTTATACTTCTGAGTCTCTTCTTTTTGCAAATGAGCAATAGACACTTCGACAATACTACGCACTTCCGAAAGCTGAGGAATAAAGGTTGGTGCATTTTCTAAATACCCGACAAATGGATACACCAGAAAATTAGAAACAGGAATATACAACTCCGTCAATGCCCCAATAATTTTAATTTCTTTAGCCTTTACGCCTACTTCTTCTTCGGCTTCTCGCAGCGCACCTTGTTCCAAAGATTCATCCGCTTCTTCTAATTTTCCGCCAGGAAAACTAATCTGTCCACCGTGTCGGTCATTCGGATTACTCGACTCACGTTCTATCAAAACCATTGTCCATTCTTTGCCTCCTTCCATCTTATTTTTTGGATAAAAAAGTGCTAGGACACAAGCAATTCGAGCATCTCTAGGCGGCTTTCGATGAAATTTCCGCGTCGCATGTGACATTTTATCTTGCGCAGGATGTCCTGGTAATGGCTGTTGAAATTTTTCTTTTAAATCGTTGATAAAGGTTTTTGTCATAAAAAGGAAATCATTTGGTGGAGAAAAAGTTTTAGTAAAAACGATTTAATAAGTTGGGTCATAATACGCCGTAATTTTTTCTTCTAAAAGAACTTGAAAAATCCTTGCATAGCCTTCGTTACGGAACTATTTTTTAGGTTTTTTAGAAGGAAAAGATAGGCTTAAAACCATAGATAATTACTACTTAGGATTGCTTCAAAAATAATGAAACCTCAGTAGCAGGTGCCACCGAGGTTTAAACAAACATACTATGAGAAAACATCTTTTAAGTAACATGTAGTCATGAATCAGGTAAAATATCGTCTAAAATTTTACCTGATTAATGACTACATGTTACTTAAAATGGGGATAGGTATTATTTCCTATTTCCTATCGTAATTTTTACTAGAAATTACGCTTATTTATCTATGTTTGATTTGCGCAGATATGCTTCCAAAGCCATCGTCATAGATGGAGTTTCGGGCGAAGGTGCTTTGATATTAATTTCTAATCCGTGTTCTACGACGGCTTTGCTGGTGGTATTCCCGTAGATAGCTAAGCGCGTATCATTTTGCGAGAACGTAGGAAAGTTATCGTATAAGGATTTGATTCCCAACGGGCTAAAGAACACCAATACATCATAAATAATATCGGATAAATCGGATAAATCGCTGCTTACGGTCTCGTACATCATCGCTTCTTTCCAATCAAATTCGTTTTCCTCTAGAAAGTTGGAAACAGCTTTTGCACCCAAATTAGAACATGGCAATAAGAATTTTTCCTTTCCTTTATGTTTCAATAGGTAGGGCTTCAAATCATCAATTGTTCTTTTTCCAGAGAAAACTTTCCGCTTGCGATAGACGATAAATTTTTGCAAATAATTGGCAATTGCCTCTGACATGCAGAAATATTTTGTGTCTTGCGGCATGTCAACCCGCATCTCTTCACACTTTTTAAAGAAATGGTCGATAGAATTTTTACTGGTAAGAATGATAGCGGTATATTCTTCAATTCGCGTTCGTTGACGGCGAAATTCTTTCGTTTCCACTGGTTCTACATGAATGAAAGGTCGCCAATCAATCTGTAAATCATATTTCTTTTCCAGTTCGTAATAAGGAGACCTTTCGGGTTTTGGCTGAGATACCAAAATAGATTTTATACGCTTATAAGTCCCGTTCACCTCTTGTCCATTTGATGCCATTCGAAAACAATTTTTTATAAAAAATCAAAATTGAATAGACTTTCTAAATATATGCCGATTAGCTATTTTAAAATGTAGTCTACTCATTTGTCTAAAAAAAACAAATCTAATTTATAATCTAATCTAATTTAAATTTGAATTTTTTTAGCCCTTTTTACACCATCCCCCCTGAAATTAACCATTTTACAACAATAATCAGGGGTGTAACTTCTACGGCGCAAATATACAACAAAAAGTGGAACTTATGCAATAAAACGTAGCGATTTGCAATTAGCAGACCTCTTAAAAGTAAGTATAAATACATGCCTAAAAGTATAATAAGAAAGATGGGAATCAGTATTTTTGCTAGAGATTCAGGCGAGTAAGCAATAAACAATATCATCGGAACGAGTAATAAACCAATGATGATATTCAAAATAGTAAGGGAAAAGCTATACGTTCCAGTCTCTTTTTCGACAGGGAAAACATAGCCAGTTAAATTTAGTAAAGCATGTCGCATTAAAAAGAAACTCGCAATACCACCGCTACATAGGAGTAAGGAGCCAATGTGACTATTGGCTACGGGAATGTTAAAGTATTTGGTGAGCAACAAGGTGAAAATACCTGCATTTAAAATAAATAGTCCGTATAAAATAAGGTAGGGAATATAGGTAACTAAACTCCATTCCCGAAAGAGTTGGTTCAAGATATTGGCATTCAAAAAGCCTTGCCAAGCCTTACCGATAATCGATCGAAGTAAGGTGAAAATAAAGGTCAAAACAATCATCATCACCAAAATCGTAATGAATAAAAATCGTCGATAGCTTTTGTCCTCACCCAATAAAACAGGTGCACTTTGTTTTACTTCCTCCACTTTTGCAATAGGCGTTACTGTCTTTGTTGAGGCTGCTGTTCGTCTCACCACCGTGCCTGAACGGACAATATCAAACGGATTATTAGGCGCACCCGTTGCTTTTTTCTTCTCAATCGCCTTTTGAATCACTGGGTCAAGTCGTGGTACAATTTCAAAAGGATTGCTACTGTTTTGCGCATTCATTAGACTGCTTACAAACAGCAACAAAAAAATTGGAAAATGATATTTTAAGTTTTGAACCATATTTTTTAGAGGTCAGAAGTCAGACCATTTTCATTGTCAGAGGTCAGATTTTAATACGTAGCTATCTGACTTCTGACAGCAACGCGGTCTGACCTCTGACCTCTTTTTTAAACCTTTGGTAAAGCTATTTTTAGCACATCTTGCATTTGGTCAACATAATGAAAAGTCATGCCTTTGATAAATTCAGGATTAATTTCAGCTACATTTTTTTCATTCACTTTACAAAGAATAATATCCGTCATACCTGTACGCTTCGCCGCCAACATTTTCTCTTTGATACCGCCTACTGGCAATATTCTTCCACGCAAAGTAATCTCGCCCGTCATTGCCAGATGTTCTTTCACTGGTTGTTTTGTAAATGCGGAAGTCAAGGCCGTCAACATGGTAATTCCTGCCGATGGACCATCTTTTGGAATCGCGCCTTCTGGAACGTGAATGTGCACATCTTTCGTTTCAAAATGCTTGGAATCAATGCCCATGGCCTCGCTATTCGCTTTGATATAACTCATCGCAGTCGTTGCTGATTCTTTCATTACTGAACCAAGATTTCCCGTCATGGTCATGCTTCCTTTTCCAGAACTAAGACTGACTTCGATAAACAAAATTTCTCCACCCACACTCGTCCAAGCTAAGCCTACAGCGACGCCGGGTGCTTGCTTTTCGTTGTAAATATCGTTAGAGTACTTGGCTGCACCAAGAATCGTTTTCAATTCTTCGGGCTTCACCGTAATGTTGTAAGGTTCTTCCATCGCCACATTCTTCGCCACATTTCGCATCACGCCAGCAATTTGACGACGCAGACTCCGCACACCAGATTCTCGAGTGTATTCTCGAATGATTTGTACCAATAATTTTGGTGTTACTTTCACATCTTTTGCTTTCAAACCATGCTCCGCACGCGCCTCTGGCACAAGGTGTCTTTTTGAAATTTCTACCTTCTCCTCCGTCGAATAACCACTTACTTGAATGATTTCCATTCTATCCAATAACGCTGGCTGAATGTTGTTCAAACTATTCGCAGTAGCGATAAACATGACTTTCGACAAGTCAAATTCTAAGTCTAAATAATTGTCATGAAATGTCGCATTTTGCTCTGGGTCAAGCACCTCTAATAGGGCAGAAGACGGGTCACCTCGAAAGCTTTTTCCTACTTTATCAATCTCATCCAAAATAAAAACTGGATTCGCTGAGCCTACTTTTTTCAAAGATTGAATCACCCGACCTGGCATTGCGCCAATGTACGTCCGACGATGTCCACGCACCTCGGATTCATCGTGTAAACCACCTAGAGACATGCGAATAAATTTCCGCTTCAATGCTTTCGCAACTGATTTTCCCAAAGATGTTTTACCGACACCTGGAGGACCAACGAGGCACAAAATCGGTGCTTTCATATCTCCTTTCAATTTCAAAACAGCCAAATGCTCCAAAATTCGATTCTTCACTTTTTCCAAACCATAATGGTCTTGGTCAAGCACTTTTTTGACACTTTTTAAGTTGAAATTGTCCTTTGTGTAATCTTGCCACGGTAAGTCCAGCAACATTTCCAAATACGTCATCATTATTGAGTATTCGGGAACTTGTGGATTCACGCGCCGCAATTTAGTGATGCCTTTTTCAAAAGTTTTAGCAACTTCTGGCGGCCATTTTTTCTTTTTAGAACGCGTAATCAAGTTTTTAAAATCAGCATCTTGTGGATTCTGCTGCCCCAACTCTTCTTGAATCGTTTTCAATTGCTGATTCAAAAAATAATCGCGCTGCTGCTTCTCCATTTCTGACCGTACTTTGGTCTCGATTTTATATTTCAATTCCAACAACTGCAACTCGCTATCAATATAAACCACGATTGATTCTGCCTTGCTTCGGAGGTCGCTATTTTCCAGTAACTTTTGTTTTGAAGGAATTTTTGCACCCAAGTTGGACGCAATAAAATTCATCAAAAAACTTGGATTCTGAATATTTTTCAACATCACCATCGCCTCCATTGGAATGTGCGGAGACAACTCAACAATATTCCGCGCTTTGTCCATTATCGTCGAAATCAAGGCACTGAATTCTAAATCCTTGGTAGGCGGTTGCTGAAATTCCATCTTTTCTACATAGGCCTCCATAAACGGACTCTCACTCAACATTTCAATCAACTTAAACCGTCGTCTCCCCTGCAAAATCGCCGTCGTCGTCCCATCTGGCATTTTTATCAACTTCACAATCCGCGCAATTGTTCCAACTCTAAATAAATCATGCTCCGTCGGACTTTCCGTTTTGCTATCTTTTTGCGACAGTACCCCAATCATACGGTCATCATCATACGCCTTGGTAATCGCTTTGATAGATTTATCACGTCCTACTGTTATCGGAATGACAATACCTGGAAACAATACTGTGTTTTTCAAGGCCAAAATCGGTAAAATATCTGGCATGGATTCCTCCATTTCACTCTCATCTTGCTCCTCCATTGCAATCAACGGCATGAATTCATTGTCTTCATCAAATCCCGGCTCCATTTTTATTTCTTCAAACATATTTATGTGGTGTATTTGTTTAGTTCGTGTATCTATGCATTACTTTCGATACACTTGGCTGACCATTTTAATCGTAAAATAACAACGCTTAGTAACGGTGTGAAAATAAACTCGCTCAGCTTGTTGGACTTATTTATTTTATTGGTACTTAAGTACCTCGACGCAATTAATTGGACATCTAAAAAGTATCTTTTTTTTCTTTAAAAAATGCTTTGATAAAGGCATTGTTCGATTATTTAAGTCAGGGTATTTACCTGTCTTTTTTAAATTTAGTTTTCTGTTTTAAAATAAGTCATCTTGACAGTTATTTTAAAGGGAAAGACGCTCTGCTGTACGGTCAAGATTTATGCCACGAGGAGAATTCAGGATGTTTTGGCATAAAATGCTAAAGTAACAGAAATTTTGGAAGGTAAAAAATATTTTAGCAGACAAAAAGGCAGGGAATGAATGTTTAATGCTTAGAGATTAATGTTTAATGAAGCGACATTAAACATTAATCCCTAAGCATTAACCATTTATTCAGTTTCTTCCATATTATGGTAAACGTTTTGGACATCATCGTCTTCTTCAATTTTTTCCAATAGCTTTTCTACATCGGCAACTTGTTCTGGTGTCAATATTTTCATGATTGTTGGAATGCGTTCCAAACCTGACTCGACAATTTCCAATTTCAAATCATTTTCAATCGCTCCTTGTAAAGTACCGAAGCTTCCAAATTTACCAGAAATCACCAGGTTCTCCTCTTCTTCAAAAACTTCCTCCGCGCCGTGGTCAATCAATTCAAATTCAATTTCTTCCGCGTCCAAACCTTCCTTGCTGACTTTGAAAAAACAGTTATGTTCAAACATGAATTCGACTGAACCTGTCGTACCTAAACTTCCGTCACATTTATTGAAATAGCTCCGAACATTGGCAACTGTTCGGTTATTATTATCTGATGCGGTCTCAATCATAATCGCAATTCCGTGCGGTGCATAACCTTCAAAAGTCCCTTCTTTATAGTCAGAAGTATCTTTAGACGTTGCTTTTTTAATCGCACGATCCACGTTATCTAACGGCATATTCGCCGCTTTGGCGTTTTGGATAACTGCCCGCAATTTCGAGTTCGTTTCGGGGTCTGGTCCACCTTCTTTTACCGCAATCACGATATCTTTCCCAATTCGGGTAAACGTCTTGGCCATCTGTGACCAACGCTTCATTTTTCGGGCTTTTCTGTATTCAAATGCTCTTCCCATCGGTTTGAATTTTAAGCTAACAACAAGGTGTTGTCAACCGTTAAGTTTTTTATTTTAAAAAGCATTTATTTTAAAAAGTCAATAAATGCTCCTTTTTTTATTCAAAAATAGCGCAAAAATAGCGAGAATCTTATTTGAAACAAAATTTACACAGATTTGCACTGAAATTTTGTTGATTTATACCTTAGTCCACTTTTCTTCTGACGCACTTGACGCCACTACTTTTTCAATAAAAACCATGCCTCGCACGCCATCTTGGACCGTTGGAAAATCCTGATAAATCGAATCAACTTCTACACCATCCAAACGTGACTGCACACACTTCGCAAAGTTCTTGTAAACATTCGCGAATGCTTCTAAATATCCTTCGGGATGTCCCGCTGGAATTCGCGCCGCCGCCAATGACTCTGGATACAAAGTACCGCCGCCCGTTCGCAAAATTTCCTGCGGCTTATCCAACCATTTTACGACCAAGGAATTAGGTTCCATCTGATGCCATTGCAAACCTGCTTTTGTGCCATAAATACGGATATTCAAGTCATTCTCTTCCCCCGCTGCAATTTGACTGGCATGTAAAACGCCTTTTGCCCCATTGTCAAAACGAAGTAAGACATTACCATCATCATCCAATGCTCGACCTTCGACAAATGCCGATAAATCTGCGCACATTTCCGTGATTTGTAAGCCAGTAACATACTCCGCTAGATTCTCGGCATGTGTTCCGATATCGCCCATCGCGCCTGCAATTCCAGAGCGTTTAGGGTCAGTTCGCCAAGCAGCTTGCTTTTGTTCAGAATCTTCTAATTTCGTCGATAGCCAACCTTGTGGGTATTCCACAATGACTTTTCGAATCCTACCAATGTCACCATTTTTAATCATCGCCCGCGCTTGTTTCACCATCGGATAACCCGTATAATTATGCGTTAAGGCGAAGATTAAGCCGGTGTCGTCCACTAATTTTTCCAATTCCTTTGCTTCCTTCATATTGAAACAAAGTGGCTTGTCGCAAACGACGTGAAAACCATTTTCCAAAGCCATCTTAGCTGGACCAAAATGCAGATGATTCGGCGTGACAATCGCGACAAAATCCATTCGTTCTTCTGCAGGCAATGCTTTCTCCTTCAAAATCATTTCCTCAAAACTTCCATAGACCCGATTGGCTGGCAAGTATAAATCTGCGCCTGACAACCGTGATTTCTCAGGACTGCTGCTAAATGCGCCGCACACCAATTCAATCATTCCATCCAAGGCCGCGGCCATCCGATGAACGCCGCCAATAAATGCACCTCGACCACCGCCGACCATGCCCATCCGTATTTTTCTACTCATGTTTAAAAATTCAGGGTTCGGAGTTCAGGGTTGGGAGTTTGTCGAGTGTTGGACTCCGAACCCTGAACATAGAACGATTATGCTACTGCGTTGGCATTTCGATAAATTAATTTTTTACGCTCCGGTCCTGTCGAAATCATGGTCACTGGCGTTTCTAAATTTTCTTCCAAAGCCTCTACAAATTCCTGCGCCGTTTTTGGTAAATCACTGTATTCCGTCGCACTTTCTAATGATTTTTTCCAACCATTGAAAGATGCGTTAACAGGTTTTATCTCTGTATCAACTAAATCGAAAGGTAATTGGGTTGTTTCTTCACCATCTATACTATAGTGTGTTGTTGCTTCGATTGTATCAAATTCATTCAACACGTCAATTTTCGTAATCACCAATTGCGTCACACCATTTAGCATAATCGTATAGCGCAATTGTGGCAAATCAATCCAACCACATCGGCGTGGACGACCTGTTGTTGCTCCAAATTCGGCTCCTTCTTTGCGTAAAAATTCACCTTTTTCCCCATGTAATTCTGTTGGGAATGGTCCAGAACCAACGCGTGTACAATAGGCCTTTGTAATTCCAATCACCTCGCCAATCGTACTTGGCGCAACGCCCAAACCGATACAAACGCCCGCTGTAATCGTAGTAGAGGAAGTCACAAATGGGTATGTTCCAAAGTCAATATCCAACATCGAACCTTGTGCGCCTTCTGCTAAGATTCTCTTGCCATCTTTCAAGGCTTGATTGATGTAATACTCGCCATCGACATGCTTCAAAGAACGCAGTTTTTCAAGGCTATCCATCCATTGTTTTTCTTCTGCTTCCAAGTCAAAATCAATATCTGGATAGATTTTCGCCAATTCCAAATGCTTATTTTTCAAGGCAGTATAGCGCTTTTCAAAATCGGGTAACGAAATATCACCGACTCGTAAACCATTCCGTCCCGTCTTGTCCATATATGTCGGGCCGATACCGCGCAAAGTCGAACCAATTTTCTCTTTTCCTTTTGCTGCTTCCGCGCCTGCATCCAACAAACGGTGGGTCGGCAAAATCAAATGCGCTTTGCGAGAAACCAACAAACGGTCAGCGTAATCAACGCCAGCATCTTCCAAGATGCTGATTTCGCGCTCCAAGGTAATCGGGTCAATGACGACGCCGTTGCCAATCAAGTTTAATAAATTGTCGCGAAAAATGCCCGATGGAATCGTATGCAATACGAATTTTTTGCCATCAAATTTTAAAGTATGACCTGCATTTGGTCCACCTTGAAAACGTGCGACCATGTCATAATCCTTTGCTAAAACGTCCACGATTTTTCCTTTCCCTTCATCACCCCATTGCAGTCCTAAAATTACGTCTATTGCCATTTTTTTTGATTGAAAAATAGATGTTTAGATTCTTAAATTTCCAAACATCCAATTCGTTATAAATTATAAAAACCTAATAGATTCCAAGCATCTATTAGGTTTTTACTTTTTAAAATATGTTTAAATTGAAATTTTTATCATTTATTTTCTGAAATAAAATTTATTGCTTTTTCAATAGAATTTTCTAGTTGAAACATGGAATAAACCTTTGTAATAATCATCAATTTGACGATTGTTTTATTCACATTTACTAAAACCAGTTTTCCACTCGCTTCGTTTACTTTCAGCATCAGATTGATAATAAAACTCAACCCGACACTATTTATATAAGTCATGCCTGAAAAATCAACCACAAAATTAGTAAAACCTTTTTCTATTTGAAAAATTGTAGCCCTTAAAATTTCTTTATTTTCAATTTCGTACAGAAAATTGTAGGCTTCTAAGATTTGTACTTCTCCTTTTTCATAAAAATAGTGGGTATTTTCCATCAAATTAATTCTTTGCAGCTGTTCGCGGACAGGCTCCGTTACAGCTACCGTACAAATTCAAGGAATGCCCTGTCACTTCAAATTTTAACAAATCCCCCATCATATTTTTAATTTGTTGAATGCGTGGGTCACAAAACTCAATCACATCCCCGCAATCCTGACAAATTAAATGGTCATGTTGCTTATAACCATGCGATTTTTCGTACTGCGCCAAGTTTTTTCCAAACTGATGCTTCTTTACCAAATCACAAGTCACCAACAACTCCAAGGTATTGTAAACCGTCGCGCGACTTACTCGATAGTTTTGATTTTTCATGTGAATGTACAATGCTTCCGCATCGAAGTGGTCGTTTCTTCGGTAAATTTCTTCCAAAATCGCATACCGTTCTGGAGTCTTTCTAAAACTATTGGTTTCCAAATGTTTAGAAAAAATTTCCTTCACTTCCTTGATTAAAATATTTTCTTTCTCTGTATTCATAAGCCTCCTTTTTAAAAGGAAAACAAAGATAAGCAAAAGATGGTCGAAAGTAGGCATGGATTTTTAAATAAAAAAATGAGAAGTAAGAAGTTAAACTTCTTTTTATGTTTCCAATTAAACCAATCTGTTTTTTATTCGTTTTCTAATAGGTTATAAACCATATCATTTAACATCAAACTAAATTTGAGTTGAAGTACTTTTTTTTGCTAGGTAAGGGGAAAAGAATAAGTTCGACATCTGGTAACGTTTATTTTGGTCTTCTTCTCCACTTCGGTTGAAATGACAAAAGATATTTTCTTTTGAAATAGGAGTTATTTATACATAATGATTATTCCTATTTGGGTAACAAATCTAATGTAAAAAAACAAAAAAATGAATAGCAAAAATACTCGCTTCGCCGCGATAGATTTAGGCACCAATACCTTTCATTTACTAGTTGTTGAAAAAGGTGAGCATCAGTTTTTTAAAGAAATATACCGCGAACGCCGCTTTGTGAAATTAGCGGAAGAAGGCATCGGAACTATTGGAGAAAAGCCTTTTCAGCGCGGTATTCAAACGCTAATTGATTTCAAGAAAAAGAGCGATGAATTGGGGGTTCCAAGTGTCAAATTATTCGGAACGGCTGCGTTACGAACGGCAAGTAACGGCGCAAATTTTGTAGAAAAAATTTTTGAGGAAACAGGACAAAGAATTCAGTTAATTTCAGGGCAAGAGGAAGCTCGGTTGATTCATGAGGGCGTTGGTTTAGCGGTTCCTTTTGAAGCGGAGAAGAGTATGATAATTGATATTGGTGGTGGTAGTGTTGAGTTTATTATTGCAGATAAAAAGCAGGTTTATTGGGCACAAAGTTTTCCTGTTGGCGTTGCTATCTTGTTCAAGCAATTTCATAGAAATGACCCAATAACAGAAGGCGAAATCTCGGCAATTAATACTTTCTTAGAGAAAGAGTTACAGCCGCTTTTAGACGAACTGGCTAAACATGAAATTCATACGTTATTAGGTGCATCAGGCGCGTTTGAAATCGCCGAGATTATGCTGCCGCAGTATCGGAGAGATGATTTACATTCTATCATTCCAATTGAAAAATTTCTGCCGCTTTATCAGGAAATGCTTGCTTCCTCAACGCCTGAACGGTTGGCTTTGAAAGGAATGCCTGCACAACGGGTGGACTTGATTATTGTGGCTTATTTGTTGATTAATTTTGTGTTACAACGCACGGATATTCAACAGATGGCGATTTCAAAATATGCGGTAAAAGAAGGTGTTTTAAAAGAAATGATGAAGACTGTGGATGGTTGACGGTAGACGGAATTCTAAAAAAAAAACTCGTAGCTATTGAACATCAATAACTACGAGTTTTTTTTGTTTTTTCAAGCGTTCAAATTGCTTCTACGCTGCCGTCCGCCGTTTAGCATCCACCGTCGCCTATTCATAACGCAACGACTCAATCGGGTCTAAGCGTGCTGCCTTTAACGCAGGGTACATACCCGAGGCCAAGCCAACCACCAAGCAAGTCACAATCGCCACAAAAATCCAGGCCCAAGGCATGATAAAATTCCCTTTCATTGCATTCGCTACGCCATAACCAATCATTACGCCAAAGAAAATACCAACCAATCCGCCCATCTGACAAATGACAATGGCTTCGGTCAAAAATTGAATTAAAATATTCTTACGAGTTGCACCTAGAGCTTTGCACACACCGATTTCTCGCGTGCGTTCTGTGACCGAAACGAGCATGATATTCATTAAACCAATTGCCGCACCAAGTAACGTGATGAGCGCAATAATGAGCGCCCCCATCCTTAATTTAGTTGTATTTTCCTTAATCATTTTTACTAAACTATCACTCTGATAAATTTTAAAATCGTTTTCCTGAGAAGCTTTTAATCTGCGCACATTTCGCAGCACGCCGGTCGCTGCAGCAATCCCTCCTTCTAAATCTGTTGAATTAAAAACAGAGACATTAATTTTGTAATTGCTACTAGCTGAGCCATAATATCGTTTTCCATTTAGCAGCGGAATCAACACAACCCGGTCTTCACTTTGGTTCATACTCGATCCTTTGGATTTTAAAACACCGATGACTTTGTACTTGACATTTCTTACAGAAATGGTTTGATTGATGGCTTTTTCAGGCTTTTTATCAAATAAAGTATTGACAATATCCATCCCAATAATCGCTTTACTATTACCACTTTTAACTTCATTTCCCGAAAAATTTCGTCCATATTCGATTTCCAATCCATTGACAAAAAGGTAGTTTTCATCAATTGCTTCGACCCTAACAGTCGGATTGGTTTTTTCTTTACCATGCTTGGCCGTTGCGTTGCCCGTTGCATACATTCGGATGCTGACTTTCGCAGGATAATTATATTTTTCCTTAAAATTCATAGCTTGGTCAAACGTGATAACCTCGCCAGCTTTACTGCGTTTTCCACGTTTCTGTCCTTTGAGACTATTCCCTTTTGGATAAATGTTAAAACCATTCGCTCCAATGCGAGAAAAGTTATCACTCAACGAAAAAATTGCGCTATCAATCGCTGTTAAAATACCGACTAACGCTGTGATACCAAAAGCAATAATCATCAAGGTCAAAATAGCCCGAAGCAGGTTGGCACGGATGGAACTGAAGGCAATTTTTATATTTTCGAGTAAATTCATATTGGAATTGTTCAAAATAGGTCAGAAGTCAGACCGTTTTACTGTCAGAAGTTAGAAAATTCATAGTAAAAATTTGACTTCATTTGACTTCTGGAGAATTCTGTAAAGGTAAAAAAGATGTAGCGATTTCAATTATTTTGTTCGATGAAGAGAGAGGAATGCTTGACAGAAAAGGGATTTTACAAGAAAAGCATCCGATATCTGATAAGGCGATTAGATATCTTAGTCCTTAACCTTTTCATTGTTTATGGAAAATTAGAAATAATTTTTTTTACTAAAATAAAGGAAGTTTGAAGGGTGAAAACGGTTTTATAAAATCCGGTTTGCCGCTCAATAACCCCAACTGGGGCTGTATTAAAAGGTCGCTAAGCGGCTAATTTATTCGGAGAGGTATCGGAGAAAATTTTCAAATACAAAAACCTCAGCCCGTTAATTTACTTTTTGATTCAGTCCCGCACTGTGTTCTTCGAAGCTCGAAAATCTTAGGATTTTCTCGCTCCTCAAATATCAATTCAATAGATAATTATTTAAAGGTTGTTGTACTAACGCTATCAGATACCTGCTAAAAATTCCGATAAAACGACCCATGACCTGTCATTTTGTCATAAAAAAAGCCACAAAATTCATTTGGAATAAAATATGTACATCCTTAACCGTGCTTTTAATCAAGTTGAACATTTGCTATGAAATATACTAATATTTCTATCTTATACTCAACTTGAGCCACCCGAAACCGTTCTTCAAGTGATAAATCTCCTCTAAATCAGTTAATTCGT
>JBLHWU010000110.1:0-21341 GCA_047629355.1 Saprospiraceae bacterium
ATTCTGAGTACCGATTTGCTAATTTTTGTCATTTCTTTAATGTCATCGTTTAACTATGTTTTTGCAAATATCTCCTTTTTTGAGAATATTGGCTTTGACACAGTTCATTGAACAGTCTCTTTTTGCATCCTGAGATTTTTAACAGTTCTTACTGCTTCAAATAATACATATCCATCATCCCCTTGTTTTTCACGTCCACCTTTCCACGATATTCGCAATCAAATTTATACTTAACCAAATTCGCTGTCACACCCGAAAGATTCACTCTTCCAACTTCGCAATTGGCTTCCATTCGCGAAGCAATATTCACGGTATCGCCCCAGATGTCGTAGGCAAACTTCTTATTTCCAACCACTCCTGCGACCACTGGTCCTGTATGCATTCCAATACGCGCTTCAAAATATGGCTTACTGAATTTGCTTTTTTCTAACTTCACTTCTTCCAAATATTGCTGCATTTCGATGGCTGCTTTGACCATATTATAGGGCACTGTTTTTCTATTTGACAAACCGCCCGCTACCATATAGGCATCCCCAATAGTTTTAATTTTTTCCAAATCATTATACTGAGAAATGATAAAATCAAAGGCACGAAAAGTATCGTCAATTTCTTTTACTAAAATTTCAGGAGCAAGTTGTTCCGCTATTTTGGTGAAGTTTTTAAAATCGGCAAATAAAACCGTCGTATCATTAAATTTTTGAGCAGTCGCTTTACCAGTTTCTTTCAATTCTTGCGCAATAGCTGCTGGTAAGATATTCAACAACAACTCATCCGACCGCTGCCGTTCTTCCTCAATTATTCTGTTTTGAGATTCCAATTTTGCATTGGAACGTTTCTTTGCTAAAAACCGAAAGTAGTTGGTAATTGCCAATAAAATCAACAAAATAGAGACTCCTGCCAGACCAAAAAACAAGTATTGATTTTGCTCTTTTTCTTGTGCTGCAAGTTTGAGTTCCATCTCGTGCTTGGAGTTTTCAATATCCACAAGTTTTTTCTCCATTTCCAACTTAGACAAGGCTTTTTCTTGCGTTTTCAATTCGCGCGTGACCTCTTCTTTCTCGCGTGCGACCTCTTCGATTGCTTCATCTTTTTCTACAATCTCTTTCTCAACCAGTTCTTTTTCTTTTTCTAAAATACGTTGTTTTTTCGTCAAAACGGTATTATCCGTTTTTAAGTTATTTCGCTCTGAAGTCAGGCGTTTGATTTCTTTTTCTAAAGAAGACCGTTCGCGTTCCAACTTTTTTCTATCCGATTCTAATTTTGCTTTTTGCGATTCAAATCTACTTTGAAAATCTGTGATACTTTGCCCACCTTTTTTACTAAAATAATCGAAAGCTTCCTGCACATAATCATAAGCTTTTCGGTGTCCGTTACTACGATCTTTTCGAATAACTAAACGACTCAATTGGTCAACAGACTTGATGATTAAATCAGCATTATCTACTTGCTTAGCCAATGAAAATGAACTTTTCAACCAAGTTTCTTCACTTCTATAATTATTATCTCGATTATACCCCCGTGCTACCTGAAACGCTGATTCTGCAGCTACGTTCTTATCTTTATTCAAGGCCAAATCATACGCTGTCTTGGAATATTTAATAGATTTATCCGTATTATTACGAAGATAAGCTTTACCTAATTCGTAATTGAGCAACATTTTTTGACGGCTATTTTTAGCACTTTTCAATTGCCGTTCGAGGTCAGCAGTCGATTGAGAAAAAAGCATTGTTCCCAGAAAAATAAAAAGTATCGTACAAAAATATTTCATTAATTCAGTTATTTACCGTCTTGAAAGACAGCTTATTAGATGTCATGAGAACCAGTCTTTTAGTTTTGCTGTCAAATGTACAAAAAATCAATCAAAGTAGAAATTGTTGGGAAAATTGAGCGTAAAAAATATGGATTTATTTTAATTCCTATGCGCATTAAGTACCATATAAATTAAATTTCCTTGAATTTAGAGAATCCTGAAAGGATTGAATATTAATAACCATGGATTCCATCCATGGAAAAAGAAGGCGATTCCAAACAGTCCTGGATGGATTGAATATCAATGTTTTATATTCAATCTTTTCAAGATTTCTAAATTAAACCCGCCCGCCGAATTTCATTCGGGGTTATTCATATTCGTCCGCTTCACGGATTTTTTTTAGTAAAACTTTAGAAGCGAGAAAATCATAAGTAGAAACCATTCAAAGCTAATCTTTCAAAGTTGTCACTACCTTCACATCACCATGCAACGTCCTATGCACAGGACATTTATCCGCAATTTCTAACAACCTTGCTTTTTGTTCGTCCGTCAAATCCCCTTCCATTTCAATGATTCTATGAAAATAATCTAACTTACTTTGTCTACCATCTATCGCCGCTTTATCTGCCGCATAATCCTTAAAATGTTCCAAATGAACCGTCACTTCTTGCAAGTCCCATTTTTTACGCCGAGCGTACATTTGCATCGTCATTGCCGTACACGCCCCCAATGAAGCATTTAATAACTGATAAGGGTCTGGACCAAAATCATTCCCGCCAACTTCCGCCGGTTCATCGGCAATTAATGGATGTTCTCCAGCGATAATTTCCGTCGTAAATCCTTCATTCCCGAGTCGTACTGCTACCTCTTTCTCTTTATTTAATTTTTTCTTTTGGGGAATTTTAATGTATTTTTTTGCCCAAACTGCAATCATTTCCCCCGCATATAAAGCATCCTCATTATTGGTCAATAAATGGTCTGCACCATCCAAAGACACAAAACTTTTAGGATGAAAAGCCGCTTGATAAATTTTCGCCGCATTGTCCACTTCTACCGTTCTATCTTGTGGCGAATGCAAAACCAAAATGGCTTTGTTCAAAGTCCGCAATACCTCAAATGGGTCATGATTTTTCAAGTCATCCAACAACTGTTTTTTGACGGTAAATGGTCGTCCACCAATATTTACTTTCGCCTGCCCTTTTGATGCAATTGTTTGCCAATCATCTGAAAATAAATGGCTCACATGAATCGGATTGTATGGCGCACCAATCGTCGCCACGCCTTTTACCGATTCCAATTTGCAAGCCGCATGAATCATCGCTGCGCCGCCCAAAGAGTGACCAACTAACAATTCTGGTGCTTGATAATTTTCTTCCAAAAATGCTGCTGCTGCATAAATATCTTCCAAATTAGTCGAAAAATTCGTATCTGCAAAATCACCAGCACTCTCCCCTAACCCCGTAAAATCGAAGCGCAACAAGGCAATACCCTCTTGAATCAATGACCTTCCAATATATTTTATCGCGGATAAATTTTTAGAACAGGTAAAACAATGCGCGAATATCGCAAAGGAATGCGGATGCTGATTGGCAGGAAATTCCAAACGAGCAGATAGTTCGTAACCGTTTTTATTCGTAAATTTTACCTTTTTATATCTCATTGTGTTGCGAGTTAGACGAGTTGCCGATTGCTGGTTGACTATCGTGACAGGTATCCATACTTTTGGCAATCCGTAATTTATTCCTTAAGCACTAGCTTCTGCCATTTTCAATAATTCTCGTGCGTTGTCCATCGCCGATTCACTTGGCGGATTGCTACTCAACATTACGGCAATAGACCGCACGCGTTCCTCCTGAGTTAAGCATTTAACTCGGGTTAAAGTTCGCTCAGCAGTATGATTTTTATATACAAAATAGTGAGCGTCCGCCTTCGATGCAACCTGTGGGGAGTGCGTAATCGACACAACTTGATGCTCGTTGGATAAATTGCGTAAAATTGTTCCCATTTTCAAGGCCACATCACCCGAAACCCCCGAATCAATTTCGTCAAAAATCAAAGTCGGTAACGGAATTGCATTGGCAACTAAAGATTTTGTGACCAAAGTCAAGCGCGAAATTTCACCGCCCGAAGCGACATCTTTAATAGCTTGCAAACGACTTCCTTTATTCGCCGCAAAAAGATATTCCACTTCATCCGTGCCCGTCATCGTCAATTCTTTCAGTGGGTTTATTTCAATTTTTAACTGAGAATGCTCCATAGATAGCATTTTCAATAGATCTAATACTTTTTTGGTAAAACCTGGTATAACAGACTTTCTTCGTTTGGATAAATCAGCTGCCAATTTGAATAATTGCTTGGATTGCTTTTCTAAACTGGCTTCCAATTTTTCAATTTCTTCCGTCAAATCTCCAAATGCCAACAATTGCGAAGACAATCCTTCTTGAATTTCCAGCAATTCAGCCAAAGAGGCAACCCGATGTTTATTTTGCAAACGATAAATTAAATCCAGCCGTTGCTGAATCTCGATAATGCGTTCACCATCGTATTCAGTACCATCGGCAATTTGCTCAAATTCAGTTGCCACATCCTGCAATTCCAGCGCGATGCCTTCAAAGCGTGTATGTAGTCTTTCCAAGTCAGGATGCACATCTTTCAAGCCTGCCACAGATATCACCACAGTGTCCAATTGTCCCACTACCGACTGCTCACTATCACACAAAAACCGGTAGGCTTCCGACAAAATCCGCTTAATATCTTCCGCACTTGACAACCGCTTTAGTTCATCTTCTTGACTTTCCTGTTCGCCGTTAATCAAGCCTGCTTCATTGAATTCTTCGAGTTGGAAATTCAAGAAATCCATCTCCTTTCCCGCATTGTCATTTTGCTCAATCAATACTGCCAGCGACTTTTTATTCTTAACGTATTTTCGATAAAGCCCTTGATACTTTTCCAATAAGTCCCGATTCCCCGCCAGCGCATCAACCATTCTTAATTGAAAAGAAACATTATGAATATCTAGGGTATCAAATTGCTGATGTAAATCAATCAACGCCCCTGTCAATTGCCGCAAAACGCCCAAATTCACAGGTGTATCATTCACAAATGCCCGTGATTTCCCAGAGGGTGTTAATTCCCGCCGTACGACACATTCATCCTCGTAATCAATATCATTATCTTCAAAAAATCGGTGCAAACCATACTTCGTCACTTCAAAATGTGCTTCAATAATACACTTTTTATCGGTTTCGTACAGGACTTTTGTATCAGCACGCTTGCCCATGATTAGACCCAACGCCCCGAGTAAAATAGATTTACCCGCGCCAGTTTCTCCTGTAATAATTGTCAAACCTTTGGAAAAATTAATTTCCAACTCGTCAATTATCGCGTAATTTTTTATTTGAATATTCTTTATCATCTAAAATGATGGGTTTAGACTTATTATTAAAACAACAAGTCTATGTGTTTTCAAACAAATATTAGCCTATTATTAAGCTATTATTAGGCTATTTTAAAACGAAATGTTCGCAAATTTACACGTTGTTTTGATATTTACAACTAAAATCAACATTTCATGTGTTTTTTAAGAGAAAATGTTTTCCAAATATCAAATAGTTTGCCCAAACTATCGTTTCAAACAATAAAACTTCTATTTTTGCAACTATTAATTTTAAAAGGCGTCAGGCATCAGGCGTCAGGCGTTAGAGAAGCTATTTTTAATTTGCAACTCTGACTCCTAACGCCTGCCCACTGTCTCCTCAAACACAACCTTATTAAATGAAGAATTTCAGTTTACTTTTTAGCATCCTTATATTATTAGCAGCTTGTGGCGAAACAGAGGAAAAAGTGATTTTTCAACCACTTGATTTGCTAAACTTTGGCATTCCAATAACCATCATGGCCCCTGACAGTGCCCAAGTTAAGAAAAGTGAATTTGGTTCGGTCAAAGATATTACGATTAGAAAAGGAAAGGGTTTTTTCGTACAAATCTATGCGAGACAAGCGACTACAACTGACTTTGCAAAACGAAAAGCAGAGGAATTGGCCGAAGTAAAAAACAAGAAATATTTTTCAAAAATTGTGAGAGAAGAACCAACAGGCTTCATTTATGAGACCAAAGTTGACTCCAATTATATTGATTATGGATTTCGATACTTACAAATTCAAGGAAGCAATGAATATGTTTTTCAGACGGGATTGATTGGACCATTTACATTGGAAGCAGCAGAGGATATGTATCAAGCGGTGCAGCAGAAATAAATTATATGGCTGCATTGTTTCGAAAAGCGATGTAACGATTCAACAATTAGAAAGGGCTTTCACTGGTTATCCAGTAAAAGCCCTTTGTTGTTTTGAGTGTGCTTCCAGTATTTACACTTTGGAAAAAATATCGCTACCAAAAAGGAAAACGATAAGCACTAAAATGCCTAAAATAATCATGGGATCGAACGTTTATGGGTGAAAAAAAATCTGTTGTGTTTCTACAATTATTTAAATCTTTGGCGAATCTATTTTCTTCCTAAAACAAGTTTTTTTTTTGCTAAAAAATACAATTTAGGCTTTTTTAGATGCGTTGTCAAGTCCTGAATCCGATTTTGTTGAAGAAGTGCTAAAAAAAAGGCGAAAAAGGCGAAAAAAATACCCGAAAAGCGATTTACCTTTCGAGTATTTTACCTTTTAGAAATTTTCTTCGCTAAGCATCAAGTAACGCGTAGCACTTTCAATCCTTAATTCTTCTTATGAAAAATCAGACGCACCGTCATTCGCATTGTTGTAGCGAGTACTTACTGCTTGCCAGTTGATAACATTAAAAAATGCACCAACGTAATCAGGGCGACGGTTTTGATAGTTCAAGTAATACGCATGTTCCCATACATCCAATCCTAAAATTGGCGTGCCTTCACACTCCACACAATCCATCAAGGGATTGTCTTGATTTGGTGTACCACAAACGGATAATTTGTCGTCTTTATCCACACACAACCAAGCCCAACCTGAGCCAAACTGCGTTTTTGCAGCATTAGAAAACGCTTCTTTGAACGCATCAAAGCTACCGAAGTCTCGCACGATTGCTTTCTGAATGTTCATCTTCTCTGATGGCTCACCACCACCATTTGGTGACATGATTGACCAAAATAAGCTGTGGTTGTAAAATCCACCGCCATTATTGCGAACACCCGCGCCGTGCGCCGATACATTCGCCAAGATTTCTTCGATTTTTTTGCCTTCGAGGTCTGTGCCTTCGATAGCAGCATTTAACTTTGAGGTGTAGCCCGCGTGGTGCTTATCGTGGTGAATTTCCATTGTTCGTGCGTCGATATGTGGTTCTAACGCATCAAAAGAATAGGGTAAATCCGGAAGTTGGAAAGCCATAATTGATTCTTATTTTAGATTTATGAAATGTAACTTTTGAAAGAAGTCAGACCATTTTCATTATCAGAAGTCAGAAAAGGTCAAAACTTGAAACTATAAGTCGTTTGAATTTTGACTTCTTCTAAATAGTTACGGTTTTGTCTTTAAAACGTCCCCAAAGGTAATAAGTTTAAAAGTAGAGAAAGAAGAGAAAGAGATTTTTTTACTGGAAAATGCTATATTTATAACGAATTCAGCACGATTCGTTCGTCATAGCAAAGTTCTTCTAATTCTAAAAGTGTTCCGTTGAAAACGTTGAAATCAACATCGCCATTGATGCCATCAAGCCGCCCGCGATTGCCGTATTGCCAAAATTTCCAATCGGCGTCATTCACCAAATGTGGATTAAACAAAGAATTATAACGCGCTACCCAGATTAGATTTCTCGGAAAACACCCCGTCAGGTGCTCATTATAAAATTTCTGATTGGTATATATAATGGGTGTCATTGTCGTTTTTTGTTCAACAAGGGTCAACCAATTTTGAATACCATTGATTAAATTCGCGCCAACGATTCCGTCCGTCACTTCGACATCCAAAACGGGCGGCAAATCACCATATTGTATCTCCACCATTTCAGAAAAATTAGCGGCTTGCAAAGTAGAAGAAAATTTTGGACGATAAAAATGATACGCGCCTCGCAAAATTCCGACACGATTCATTTCCTCCCAATTATGACAAAACAAGGTATCAACATGTGTCATGCCCTCGGTCGCTTTCGCAAAAGCAAAGTGAATATTTTGGTTCGCAACTTTATCCCAGTCTATATCCCGTTGGTGGTGAGAGACATCAATGCCATGCACCGCATAATCGTTCATACGAAGTGTGGGACGGTTGCAGGAAGGTAGCAACACCACAAAAAACAATATGACGTGTGACGTTTTCATCCATTGATTAACTTCCTTTAGATTGCCCTGTTCACGGAAGTTATAATTTTTAAAATTTGTAGAAGAATTAATTTAAGACCTCAATAAAGGCGAAATTATTGTGTTTTGCACCTAAAAAATGACGATTTAATGTTTTGCTAACAAATTTCGTTTAGCAAAAGACATTTTAGAGGTAAATATTATTATCGATTGACAAATTTCACTTAAAATGAGGTAATTCGTTGATTAGCAAGTCACTAAAAACTCAGCGTAACGTTGATATAACAAATTTCATTCCTGATTTCTAAACATAAAAAAAGCTGTATCTCAAATTGAAATACAGCTTTTTAGAATGCGTGAAAATGATTTTAAATACGCATATCTTCCCAGTGACATTCTGGACATTCAGATTTGACCATTTTAAAAGTCGCCTCAGGAATAGCCGGATTGGCAATCAATTTACCCAATTCAAAAGTAAAACGCGAGCCATCTTTTGAAAATGCTTTGATACGCATCACATCGTTCGTTTTTTTATTCAAAGTCAACCGAACTTTATGGTATTCTGAATCTTCATCTAAAGGTTTAAATTCGATTTGTTGCACCACTACTCCATCTTCAGGAAATTCATTCACCAAAAAATAAACAAACTCTTCAGACTCATAAAAACTCAAAAAACTACTCGGTGACAAAATATCACCCTCGTCTTCTTCCACATCATTGATTTGTACTTCTTCGCTATTTTTCATATGCAACCACAGCGTTTCTCCATCTGAAACCATCGTTTGTGCCTCTGCTTCCAAGCGATATTTTTCACCTGATTGCATAAATTTACCTTTTTGCACTTCCGCTGCCTCTTCTGGAATTTCAATCGTCAGCGTGAAATCTGCTTGCATCGTTTTATAGGATTCGTACTTCGCTTTTACTTTATCCAATAACTTTTTTGCAGCGGGGTCAGATTGATTCGACTTGGTGTATTGGTTGTTTTGGGCGAATGTTACCGTGACCAACGCCATCATCATCAAAAATGCCAGTATCTTTTTCATAAAAAAAATTTATATTGTGACCGTATTCTTTAGTTGTATTATTAATGTACTGAAAACTCAACAGATTTTTCAGATTGATTGTGACTAAAGGTAGTTTGAGGGATAAAAGTGGTTTGCAAAAACGCTTTTATCCCTCAAAAACCCACTCGCGCTGCCGCAGGCAGCGCGCATTGTATTTTTTGAAGCTCGAAAATCTTGCGATTTTCTCGCTGCTTAATTTTTTAGCAACCTCTTGTTACCATTTACTACTTCATGCTGAGTTAAACTTGGTCATTTTCATGAAAAATCGACCATTTTTAAAATCTGTTGAGTTTTCAGTAATGTACTATAAAGAGATCGCAAAGGTCGGAAAAGCATAATTCTAATGGGTTAAAATTTATTTAAAAAATTATTAAAGTAACTCGGTTTTTCAAACCGAGTAGCAGTCATTGGAGTTTCTAAGGAATACAAAATAAGTAACTATAGATTCTTGGTAGTGAGACTTTGTTCCCCGTTTTTGCTTTGAAACTGCGATTTACATTGATAATAATGAGCATTTTTAAAGTGAAAAATGAAGGCAAAATATCCTGTCAAGAATCTATAGTTATTTATTTCGCATTCCTAGCCCAGAGTGGTAGAAGATAATCCTTCATTATTTAACATTTCAGGTTGAAAACCCGAAGGACAAATACTCGGTTTGAAAAACCGAGTTACTTGAGCAATTTACTGGCGAATTAGTTTAAAAATATTCACCTGCACCGTCGAGTCATCCAATTTTTGCTCCATCGAATACTCCGAGACCAAAAATCCTTCCTTCTCTAAACGCTGCATGAAAGGTCGCGTATGCTGGCGATTGGGGTCACTTAATAAAATCATATTGCCTTGCTGACACAACGCTTTGAAGGTTTTTAACAGTGGAGGATAAGCATCTTTTTCGTAGGCTACATCCGCTGCTAAAATCAAATCTGCCGTGAAATTAGGATTCGGATTCCGCCAATCCATTGTTTCAAAATGAGCAGGATTTGCTTCGTTCAATTGCCAATTTTCTTCCGCAAAATCTACCGCTGCTTGAATGTAATCTGTAAAAATAACTTTTGCGCCCAACTTGCTTGCCACGATACCCGTAAAACCTAAACCGCAACCAATTTCTGTCACTTTCATACCTTTTTGAATGAGTTTTTCTTTCACTAAAAACTCACCCAAAGCAACTGCAGAATGCCACAAATCAGCCCAATATGGAATTTGTTCATCTTGATATGCCGCGTCATTTTCGTCCAAAGCAAAGAAAGCTTCGATGAGTTCATCGACGTTGGTGGCGCGGTTGATTGCGACGGATAATTTTGTGTTATCATTGTCTAAATGAAAGGTTTGTCGCTTTGTTTTTAAGTTATTTGACATTAATTTAGAACTTTTTGGACGGAGCTTGGCGGCACTCTTTATCACTCAAAATTTTAAGCGTGCCTCAGCGCTGCTGCTTTGTGTACTATATATATAATTGTTGTTACCAAAGAGGCTGCCACGCTGTGGCAGTAAATCAAGTAAAAAAACTATACGATTCTGACCCTAAATTCAACTTTTCAAAATAAGCTAAAATCTCCGCTTTCCCCTCTGGTGAGGCGACGGCGACTATCACCTGTGGATTTTCTAAGGTTGCTAATTTCTCAAAATTGTCCATCGTCGAACCAAATAATTGAATACCCCATTTTCGCGGATTGTTGCACAACCAATGATACGAAATGCCTTTAATTTCGAGCATTTGCCCCAGATTCTTCCCTTTTTTACCCGCTCCCCAAAGTACCAACGGACGACTCGCATCATATTCTAATTCTAAAAAATAAGGCAATTTTAAATTGAAATAATTATTGTTGGAATAAACCTCCATCGTGCGCGAAGAACGAGTAGAATGGTCTCGCCAATAATGCATAACTTGCTCGCTTCCCACGACTTTTAATCCATTTTTGTAAAAGCGAAAACAAAGGTCATAATCTTCTGGATACGTAGAATTATCAAACACGCCACAGCGAATTAAATCTTCTCGAAAGACCATCCAACAAGGAGATGGAATGACACATTCTTTATAAATTTCCGAAAAATTATCGTTACGAATAGTTAGCTCATTGAGCCAATTTTGATAGCGAAAATAACCGTCGTTTGGTGGAAATTTTTCAGACATCTCCTTTGCTGTAAGCGAATGAATTTCGTCGTTTTGATTACCAGAACGGCTACCCTCTGTTTTAAAGTATTGAACACAACCCGTCGCTAAATATCCTTGTCCGTTTTTAATTAAATTTGATTTTAAAACAGCCAATTTTTCCGGAGCCATCACATCATCGGCATCCATCCGTGTTATCAATTCTCCCCTGTTGTTTTCAAAAGCTAATCGAAGTGCTGGAATAATGCCTTTCTCTGTATTTTGAAAAACTTGAATACGGGCGTCTTTTTCAGCAAATGTTTTTAAAATTGCTTCCGATCTATCCGTTGAAAAATCGTTGACAGCCAGTAATTCCCAATCCAATTCCGTTTGCTGAATAATGGAATTCAGGCACTGAGAAAGGTACGGGTCTGCGTTGAAAACAGGAAGAAGAATGCTGATTTTCATATTGAATTTAAACAGTTTTAAAAGTCAGACAAATGTGGTAAATCTGACTTCTGTCCTTTTTTTTTGCAAAAATCCACTTTCTTTCCACATTTTCCGTCATATTTTCAAAATATTTAAAGACATCTCCTAAATGCTTGTTTTTCAATGAAATAAATAGTATTTTCGCGCCCGTTTTGGAAGAAAAGTTTATCTTTTCTAAAAAACAGTGTATCAACCTTATTTTTAATTAAACTTTGAAGATTAGGAAAAAAATGTAAGTCCCTGTTTTATTCATTTAGAATAAACTTTCATCGTCTAATTTTCATAAAACTAAAGCATTCACTTAATGCTAGAAGAAAAAAATCCAGAAATGGAAGAGACTGCAAATGATGCAGTAACTCCAGAAACAACTCCTGAAACAGTTGTTGAACAAGCAAAATCAGTAGCTGCGCAAGCGGTTGAGTCTGTGAAAGAAACAGCGGCTGAAGTTGTAGAAACGGTAAAAGAAACCGCAGCACCAGTTGTTGAATCTGTAAAAGAAGCAGTTAAGCCTGCAAGAACTACGGTAGCTGAAACCGCTAAATCTATCAAACGAGCAGTTACGCCAACCATGACCGAAGAGGATGTGGCTGAGCCAATGCCGGACTTAGACGAGGAAATTGTGGACGATACTGCTCACGATGACTTTGATTGGGATGGTGGTAACCGACAGGTTTTAACGTATTCTGATTCAGAAATCGCGGCTTATATTGAAGAATATGACGCAACGTTAAGTTCTGTTGCTGACAGTCAAATTGTAAGTGGTGTTGTTACTGCAATCAATGACGGTGATGTACTTTTGGACATCAACTACAAGTCAGATGGTTTGGTTTCACTAAGTGAATTCCGTGACATGCCAGATATGGCAGTTGGTGATTTAGTTAGCGTCTATGTGGAGAAACAAGAAGATGATCGCGGACAATTGGTATTGTCTCGTCGTAAAGCTAAATTGTTGCAAGCATGGGAATCTATCAAGGATTCATTTGTAAACGGTACCGTAATCAAAGGTAAAATCATCCACAAAACAAAGGGTGGTTTGATTGCAGATTGCAGTGGTTTGGAAACATTCTTACCAGGTTCACAAATTGACATTAAGCCAATTATGGACTATGACCAATTCGTTGGTCGCGAGATGGAATTCAAGGTTGTAAAAATCAATGAGCAAATCAAAAATGCAGTTGTATCTCACAAAGCATTGATTGAAAGCGATTTGGCAGAGCAACGTGAAGCTATCATCGGTAGCCTTGAAAAAGGTCAGGTTCTTGAAGGATTAGTTAAAAACATTACAGACTTTGGTGCATTCCTTGATTTGGGAGGTGTCGATGGTCTATTGTACATTACTGATATTTCTTGGGGTCGAATTAGCCACCCGAATCAAATCCTTTCTTTGAATCAAAAAATCAACGTTGTAGTACTTGATTTTGATGAGAACAAGAAACGTATTTCTTTGGGTCTTAAACAATTGCAACCACATCCGTGGGAAGTATTGGCAGAAACTATCAATGAAGGTTCTACTGTTAAAGGTAAAATCGTTAACATTGAAGACTACGGTGCTTTCTTGGAAATTCAGCCAGGTGTTGAAGGTTTGATTCACGTATCTGAGGTTAGCTGGAGTAACCAGCCAATCAACGCACGTGAGTTCTTCAAAATGGGTGAAGAATTGGACGCAAAAGTTGTTACGGTTAACCGAAACGACCGCAAAATGTCATTATCTGTGAAACAAATGAGTGAAGACCCTTGGACGGTTATCTCTGATAAGTTTCCAGTGGGCAGTCGCCACACAGGTAAAGTGAAAAACTTGACGCCTTACGGTGTATTCATCGAAATGTCTGACGGAATTGGAGGAATGATTCACATTTCTGATTTGTCTTGGACAAAACGATACAATCACCCATCTGAATTTACCAAAGTAGGTAAAGACATTGATGTAGTGATTTTGGACATTGACCAAAACCACCGTAAATTGTCATTGGGTCACAAACAAACGGAAGAAAACCCTTGGGATACTTTCGAAAATGTTTTCCCAGTTGGTTCTTACCACGAAGGTACTATCGTACGCCGCGACGACAAAGGTGGCATCGTACAATTGCCTTATGGTTTGGAAGCATTCGCACCGATTCGTCACTTGCGCAAGGAAGATGGCAAATTAGCGGAAGTGGAAGAAGTGTTGACTATCAAAGTGATTGAATTCAACCGTGATGACAAACGAATCATCGTTTCTCACACTCGTTACTTGGATGATATTCGTCGTGAGGCGGATGATTCTGTACGAGCAGAGCAAAATGCTGAACGTAAAGAAACACGATCTTCTATCAAGAAAACACAAGAGAAAGTTGAAAAAACAACTCTTGGTGACTTGGCAGGTTTGGCAGATTTGAAGGTTGCATTGCAAGGCAACGCACCAACTCCTCCGCCGTTGAAAAAACCAGCACCGAAGAAAGCAGAAGTGAAAGAAGCAACTACCGAAGCAGCAGCACCAGTGGCTGAAGCAACAGTAGAAGCAACTCCAGCTGCTGAAGTGAAAGCAGAAGCTGCTCCAGCTGCTGCTGATAAATTGACTAAAGTCGAAGGTATCGGACCTAAGATTCAAGGCGTTTTGAACAACAATGGGATTACGACTTTCGCTCAATTGGCTGCGGCTAAAGCGGAAGACATCAAAACTATGTTGACTGAAGCGGAAGGCAACTTCGGTTTCCACAATCCAACTACATGGCCTGAGCAAGCGCAAATGGCAGCAGACGGAAAATGGGACGAATTGAAGACATGGCAAGATGCATCGGATGGTGGTAAGCCAGTCGAAGTAAAATCTGAAGAAAAGTAAAAAACGATTGACGGCGGACGATACACTTCTTACAGCAGTGTAGTGAAGACCAAAATTGTTTTTTCAGAATATAAAAATCCTCAATCGAGTAATCGGTTGGGGATTTTTTTATTTTTGTCGTTCCATTATCATTTGTCATTCCGACCGAAGTGAAGGAATCTCATGTCATGCTCTTCTTATCAGATTCCTCCACTTCGGTCGGAATGACAAAAAAGCGTCAAAATGACAAATTAAAAAAAGTATAAAATGGCAACAATCGCATTAGAAGGTATGAAATTTTATGCCTACCATGGTTTTTATAAAGAGGAACAACTTATTGGAACGGACTATGTGGTAGACGTCTATATTGAATCAAATGTCAATAAAGCCGCCGTTTCTGATAATCTGAAAGAGACAATTAATTACGAAACAATTTATCACATTTGCGAAGGAGTCATGCGGATACCATCCAAATTGATTGAAAATGTGGCCCAGCGAATTTCCTTAGGTATCAAGAATAACTACGGAATGATTAAGGACTTAAAGGTTAGAGTGCGCAAGATGAATCCACCGTTGGGCGGGCAAGTAGACTGTTCTTACGTGGAAGTGGATGGTAGTTTTACGAAAAAATGCGGACGGTGTCAGCGACCCATGTTGTGCTATTCTGATTCGAGTTGTTGGTGTATGGGAACGCGGGTTTTTCAAAAAACGTTGGAGCAATTGAAAGGAGAGTATGGAAATAAGTGCATTTGTAAGGAGTGCTTGGAATTTTTTGCAGTTTAAAGAGCTGGAGGTTACTAGTTGCGGGTTTGGGCGAGTTCTTTTTCAAAATAGGACTTAACCGCTAACCAATTATTAACTCTGTCGAAACGTGTCTCTTCTACATTATGAGAGGCTGAGAATAGAATACCTTTACCAGAAAATTTCTCCAAATTACTGCCTTTATCGTCAATCATATAATCGGCTTGGATAAACGTTTTTTCACCGCAAAAAATGTACTTTTTCCATGAAATACAAGAAAAATGCTGGCTTAGCCAATCATATTTAGCTACTAATGAATTTTTAAATTCCATTGTCGAAGTAATCAAGTAAACTTCAAAATTTTGAGTTAACCATTCGACTACTTCTTGACTGTTTTCCATTACGGATAAGTCTGCAAAAAATGTCGGGTCGTGTAGATGATTGCGCAAATGAGCAGCATTAGGAAGGTCATACACTTTGCCGCCACGATACTCGGCTTCGGTTGGCCGATAGCCAAATTCTGCTTCATATAAATCTAATAATTTAGGAACGACATTGGCGATGACATCGTCCATGTCGAGGGCAATTCGCTTCATTAAAATAATGGATTTGGTTTTATAGGACAGTGGACTGAAATCCACTGTCCCATAAAACACAATCATAAAAAAATGTTACTTTTTCAAATCCTTCACTGCATCCTCCACATCTTTCGTCGCCTTCTTCAAGGACTCAATATCTTGTTCTTTCGATGATTTGCTTCGCGCACGACGACGTGGCTTCTTCGGTTCTTCCTCTTCTTTCTCTTTCGATTCATAAGAAGTATCTCCCGAAAATGGTTCTTTATCAAAAGTCAACGTTCCATTTTTCGCATCTATATAGATGGTATCACCTGCCAAAAATTCACTTGCCAAAATATGCTTCGCCAACTCATCCGTCACTTCGCGTTGCAAAACGCGCTTCATTGGTCGCGCGCCAAACTGTGGGTCGTAGCCTAAATCTGCCAAGTGAGACATCGCATTTTCTGATAATTTGATATGCAAACTTTGTTTCGCCAACATCTTTTCCACCTTTCGCAACAACAAGCGCAAAATCTGCTTAATCTCCTCTTTCGTCAGCGGTAAAAACATGATAGTATTGTCAATCCGATTCAAAAATTCAGGTCGCAAATTTTCTTTCAATTCATTGAAAACAGCCGTCTTGGTATTCGCCAAAATATCTTCCCGATGTTCCGGATCCATATCCTCCGACAAATCTTCAAAATTTTCCAAAATCTGGCTTGCGCCCATATTAGACGTCATGATGATAATCGTATTTTTAAAATTGGCAACTCGACCACGATTATCTGTCAAACGTCCATCGTCCAACACTTGCAATAAAATATTAAAGACATCTGGATGCCCTTTTTCAATCTCATCCAATAGCACAATCGAGTACGGTTTTCGACGCACTGCTTCCGTCAATTGCCCGCCTTCATCATAGCCCACGTAACCCGGGGGCGCACCCACCAAACGCGAAACCGTATGCCGTTCCTGATATTCACTCATGTCAATTCGAGTGATCGCTTTATCATCATCAAATAAGATTTCAGCCAACGCTTTCGCCAATTCCGTCTTACCTACACCCGTTGGGCCAACAAAAATAAATGACCCAATCGGTCGCCCCATATCTTGCAAACCTGCTCGACTTCGACGCACTGCATCTGATACTGCCCGCACTGCTTCATGCTGACCAATCAAACGTTTCCCAAGCTCGCCTTCCATATTAAGCAGCTTATCCTTTTCGCTTTGCATCATTTTGGTCACGGGAATACCTGTCCATTTACTAATGATTTCAGCAATGTCATTCGACGTTACTTCTTCATTCGTAAAACGATTTTCTTCGGGCAAATTCCGCAATTTCTCCTCCGCTGCTTTCAACATTGCTTGCTGAGTTTGCAACTCACCATATCGAATTTTAGCAACTTCTTCATAATCACTGCTGCGCTCCGCTTTATCTGCGGCTTGCTCCAATTCTTCAATGCGCTTTTTAATATTTTGCGCCGTATCAATGATTTCTTTTTCGCCTTTCCAAATTGCTCGAATCGAATCTCGCTTTTCACGGGCATTCGCAATTTGTCCCATAATAACCTTCAGTTTCTTTTCGTTTTTCTCTCGCTTAATCGCTTCTCGCTCAATTTCTAACTGTCGAACTTTCCTATCCCACTCGTCAATTTCTTCGGGTACACTATCCAATTCCAAACGCAATTTTGCCGCCGCTTCATCAATCAAATCAATCGCTTTATCGGGCAAGGCACGGTCTGGAATATACCGATGCGACAGCTCCGCTGCCGCAATCAACGCTTCATCTAAAATTTCAATTTTATGATAAACCTCATACCGTTCCTGCAAGCCCCGCAAGATAGAAATCGAATCTTCTACACTTGGTTCTTCTATCAAAACGGTTTGAAAACGTCGAACCAATGCTTTATCTTTTTCAAAATATTTTTGATATTCGTCTAAAGTCGTCGCGCCAATCGTTCGCAACTCGCCTCTTGCCAAAGCTGGTTTCAAGATATTGGCTGCATCCATCGCACCACTTCCGCCACCTGCACCAATCAGCGTATGAATTTCATCAACAAAAAGAATGATTTCGCCATTCGATTTGGTTACCTGTTTGATAACAGCTTTTAGGCGTTCTTCAAACTCTCCCTTGTATTTTGCGCCAGCAATCAAAGCAGCAATATCAAGTGTATAAATCTTTCGACTCCGCATACTTTCAGGCACATCTTGCTTGACAATTCGCCATGCAATGCCTTCCACAATCGCAGTTTTCCCAACACCTGCTTCTCCAATTAGTAATGGGTTATTTTTCTTTCGTCGCGACAAAATGTGTAGCACTCGACGAATCTCTTCATCACGCCCAACTATTGGGTCAAGTTTGCCATTTTCTGCTTGCTCATTAAGATTAACCGCGTATTTTGACAAAGCATTATAACCTGCTTCGGCTGTCTGTTCGGTCACCTTTTCGCCCTTCCGCAATTCTTTAATGGCATTTTTAAATAAGATATCGGTCGCGCCCAATTCTTTCAACATTCGCGCGCCTTTCTCCGTTCCTTGAATAATACCAACCATGATTAATTCAATGGAAATATAGTCATCTCCAAATTCCTTCAACATCTTTTTTGCCCGCGCCAACGCTCGATTGGCGTCATTGGTCAAAAATTGTTTCTCGCTACCTTTTACCTTTGGATACGCTTGCACGATATCATCCAATTGCTTTTTTAGCATCGGTACGCTCACACCCGATTTTTCTAATAAAAAGGTTGCGACACTCTCATCTGTTTCCAAAACCCCTTTAATCAAATGTGTGGTATCAACTGATTGTTGATTCAAACCCGCCGCTATTTTTTGAGCTTTTTGAATAGCTTCTTGTGCTTTGATAGTAAAATTATCGTAAGTCATAATTTATTTTTCTATTCTCGTTAATTCAACTTTTATTTAATCGTTCCCCTTATTCAAAATCTTCTTTTTCCTTCTGAACATCTTCTACCGTAATAACCGGGTTCCAGTTTTCATTTTTTAAAAACTTAAGTCCTTCAGCATTAAATACTTTTGGTTTTCTCAAGGATACTCCTTCTTCTATTGCGAAAAAAAGTAACTGCTCCTCCTTAATCATCTCGTCTAATGAATCATATAAGTTATCCTCCAAAAACGCCTGATTAATTTCGACTAAGCAAACCTCGCATTCTTTTCCTTTTTCAGACAAGGTCACATAACCGCAAATTTGACAGGTAATTAAATCGTACTTTTCCGATTCTGTTCTATTGATAAAAAAAAATAGTGTACCGATTAATATAATCAACGTCACAATAAAAACGCTAATTTTAATTGACTTAGCTTGATTTTTTATTGCCCAAAATAAGGAGACTCCAATCATCCCTCCAATTCCACCTAATATTGCACTCATTGCCACATCCGGAATATTTCCACGAACACTTTCTGATATCGCTGGCAACATCATTACTGGAAGCATCCAAATTAGTAATTCCCAATTCGTATAGTTTGCCTTTGGTTGTTGGTTACTATTCATTTAAATTCTTGATAGCCTATTTAAATCAAGCCTCCGCTTCCAACGCTTCCCAATATTCTAATGCTCGTCGCGTATGCGGAATCACAATCGAACCACCCACCAAATTCGCAACCATAAATACATCAAAAATCTCCTCTTTCGTAATCCCAATTTCAAAGCAAGCACCCAAATGATACGCAATACAATCATCACATCGCAAAACCATTGACGCGACCAAGCCCATCAATTCTTTGGTTTTGACATCGAGTGCCCCATCTTTATAAGTATCTGTATCCAACCGAAAAAAACGGTTAAGTTGCTTGTGATTTTGCGCGAACATCTTATCGTTCATTCGCATACGGTAGTCATTGAATTCTTGGACTTTTGACATAATAGCTATTCGTTGATTGGTTATTGGTTGATTAGTTTCAAAAATCTTTCTCTGCAAATGTAATAGAAAAACAGTCAAAACTCTAAAAAAGAAAAGCGGATGGTAGAATTTTTCTACCATCCGCTTTTCTTTTCGGTCGAATGAACGGAATTTCACAAAAAGTAGGAGTTACTTTTAAAAGTAACTCCTACTTTGTTTACCATTTATTTTGTAACTATTAACCGTTTCGTCGCCAACGTTTTTCCATTATTATTAATGATACTATATAAGTAAGTACCTTTTTGGAAATTTTTCAAATTCACAACTTCCGTTTCTTTACCATTGATGTAAAAATCATTTTGCCAAACAGCACGACCTAATATATTGTAAAATTTTAAAGTATAGTTGCCCGTTTCTAAATTTTTAAAATCAACATTGACTACTGAAGCCGCTGGATTTGGATAAGCCAAAACAGTTGGTCGTTCCGCTAAAACATTTCCAGTATTATCAATCACATCAAACCATTTATAAGTCACAAAATTGAGGATATCACCCGTCTCATCTGCTGAAATATCAGCGATAATTTCTTTTTCTGTATTGCTAAAAAAGAGATAATTAACTGTTGAAATTTCTCCCAAGCCAGCATCAACACCAACTATGCCCGCAATCAAGTCCGTCACATCCGTCCAACCGAAAAATGTTAGAATATCCACTCGGGTACTGCGCGTCTGTGTTCGCTTCTCGCGCAACACATCGTAAGTGCCTCCAGGAATCGTCAAGCTACCATACGCATCGACCACATCCGTACGATCTTGATTGATGCGAATGCGGATAGAATCAGGAACAATCGGAAAGGTCGATAATATTGTATCTGGAATAACATCTGAACCAAAAGCAAAACTCGCATTCGATTCTGAAGAATTGACATCACCAAAACTCATCTCTCGGCGGTCGACAATCGGCGGCGTAAATTTCACTAATGCCTCAACACCAAACCCCGTTGGGTCAGTGCCCTTTCCTGCAAGTATCAAAAGTTCATTATTAACTAATTGATAATACGTTTCTGCCCCAACAAAGTTGGTCAATAAATCAGCATTTGGCAAGTCATCTGCCGCTGTCCCGTTCGCTGCGTCTTCAAAAGTGGTTTCAATCATTTGCTCACCATCCAACGTAGAGAAGTCCCACGTTTTGTCTGCACCAGAATCACCAGGCATAATGGTCGGCGTATTATCAATATTGGTCACGAGGACATCGTTGAGAGTTGGAAAATTATCGATGGTCACTTGAATTTGAGCAAAAAGCCCAACCGTGAATGCGCAGAAGGTCAAAGAAAGTAAAGTTTGCTTCATAACTAATAAGAGTATGATTAGAGAAAATTTGATTTGATATAAATTTGAAAACAAATGTAAGGTTTTTTTCATAGACCTTATTTAATTAAAGACGGATTAACTTTTTAAAAAGGTTGGGAACAAGCCTAGTTTTTATTTTTTTGTAAAAATACTTATTCTTATTTCAAATTGAATTCCAATTCCTTAGGAATGGGGAAAGAATAAATTCACATTCTTGGGTAATTTATTTTTTCATCATTCCTTAAACAAAAAAATATCCTCTATCAAAAGTATCAATTATTAAAGGTCACCTACTTATTTTAGAAAAAACACATTAGAATACGTTCTAATTCACTTTCAAATCACTTTTTTTTATAATTTATTCAAAAAT
>JBLHWU010000111.1:0-21136 GCA_047629355.1 Saprospiraceae bacterium
CAAAAACGGTTTTTACAAAACCATTTTGTCCCTCAAAATCCCTTTATAAAATAAGAATAAACTTGTGCTTCACGGGATTTCTCAAAGGATAACAAATCAAACATTTTATACTAGACTTGTTACCCTTTAAAATGCTTGTATGAAATTTATATTTTTTTGCTAGTTTTCTTTAAAAAATCATTGAATAAGTAGGTGACCTTTTCCTTCTAAGAACTTTTTAAAAACCTGATGTAGTTTGGTTATATGCAGTTTTTAAAACGTCCAATTTATTTATACCTTATTCTCAGCCATCCTCTTCCTTGCTGGCACTTTCCCCAAAATCATATCTGCCGCTTTCTCCGCAATCATAAACACCGGTGCATTCGTATTTCCAGAAACAATTTTGGGCATAATGGAAGCATCCACCACCCGAAGATTTTCCAGACCATGCACTTTCAATTCAGCGTTGACAACCGCCATATCGTCGTTCCCCATTTTACAAGTACCGACGGGATGATAAACCGTCTCGACCGTTTTTTTAATGTGCTCAATTAAAGCAGCTTCCGATGATTTTGGTAACAACGAACCATAGGCTTTTATGTACTTTTGAAACGGCGACTGTTCCAATATCTGCATCGCCAACTTTGCCCCTTTAACCAATAAGTCTAAGTCTTCTTTTTCTTGTAAAAAATTAGGTTGAATCAACGGTGTTGCCATCGGGTCATTGGAGCGCAACGAAACCTGACCTCTACTTTTTGGATGCAACAACGTAGGCAAAATCGTAAAACCGTCAACTGTTGGATAACTTTTGATGTCATACATGTCATAATCATAACTTTTTCCCATCCACATCGGTGCAAAATGCAATTGCAAATTTGTCGGATTCCCTTTTTTATGTACATCCAAAAATGCCATTCCTTCCAACGGGCCAATATTAAATGCTCCTTTTTTATTGACAAAATAATGCCAAGCGGCTTTCAATTGCTTGAGAATTGGACCATACTGATTGAGTCCTTCTTGAACATTTGCCTCGCAACCAATGGGAACAAACAAATGGTCTTGCAGGTTCTTCCCTACCCCTTCCAATTCGTGCAAACAATCAATGCCATGCGCTTTCAACTCTGCACTCGCTCCAACGCCTGACAGCAGCAAAATTTGCGGAGATTGAAACGCGCCTGCCGAAAGGATAATTTCTTTATTCGCATACACAACTTGCTTCCTGCCCCCTTTGGTATATTCTACGCCTACTGCTTTTTTCCCTTCAAAAATAATTTTGGTCACCTGCGCTTTTGTCGTTGCGGTAAGGTTTGACCGCTTCAAAACAGGTTTCAAGAAAGCAACTGCTCCACTGCACCGCTTTCCGTTTTTAATGGTACTTTGAACTACACTAACCCCTTCTTGCTTCGCCCCATTATAATCTGAATTGGCAGGAATCCCAACCTTCGTACAAGATGCTACAAAGGCATCGACGAATGGCGTTTTATATCTCTTTGGCAAGGTCACATTCAGTTCGCCGCCTTTTCCATGATAACCCGCATCCAATTCATCCGCTTGTTCGTGATTTTCAGAACGCATAAAATAGGGCAAAATCTCCTCAAAACTCCAACCGGCATTCCCCATATTTGCCCAGCCGTCATAGTCTGCTCGATTGCATCGGACATACGCCATCGCATTGGTAGAACTACTGCCACCCAAGGTCTTTCCTCTTGGTAAATAAATTTTTCGATTCAATACATTTTCTTGTGGCTCTGTCCAAAAACCCCAATCATCCTTACTTTTATGAACTTTGACATACGCGCCCGGGATGTGAATATTGATATTTGAGTCTGGCCCACCAGCTTCCAAAACCAGGACTTGATGCTTCGGATTTTCCGAAAGTCGATTGGCTAATACGCAACCAGCTGAGCCTGCGCCGATGATGATGTAGTCGTATTTTTTCATGAATTTAGGTTTTATTTCGTTAAGTTTAGATGATTGGATAGAGTGGCTAAGGTAGGGTGTAAATGGCAGATAACCAATAAATTGAGTGGCTGATTTTAGCTATTTATTTGTCTTTTTCTGATTTGAATTTTGATGTGAACGGCGACAGTTGAGACGCAGTGGCTGAGGTATCAAAGACATTGTCGAACTCCACATTGTTATGCGCTGAGTTTTTTTTTGTTTTAGAATATCATCAACTTAATATAAATCCTATTGAACTTTTATATATCGAAACGAAGCAACCTTTTCTTCATTTAAACGACCAAGATCCCAATTGTTTAATTTTCTCTGTAGTTCATATGTTCTTTCATTATAAAATTCCCAATCAAGTATAAAAAATAAAACTGATAGATAAAACTTCATTGGTTTCTATTTTTTTGAACCACCTCAGCTTTTTGATTGTTTCACAACATAAAAGTATGGAGATTTTTTTTGCCATCTTTGTACAACCTACCTTTATTGTTATTATTAATTCTACATTAAGGAATGCGAATTAAATAAACTCAGACTCTTGTTTCATTCTTTATCAATGGGGAGTTTGATGGGCAAAATTGGGCGTTAAGCCCGATTTTGCCCATCAAACTCCCTTTGTTTTTGCACCAGATTTAAGAGTCTTAGTAACGGTGAAAAAATAACTTCCCCAACTGGACAGGACAAATTATCCTCAATTTTCACTTGAAATCAGTCAAAGTATCAACAATTAGTAAAAACGATTTAATAAGTTGGACCATAATGCGCCGTAATTTTTTCTTCTAAAGAATTCAAAAAATCGTTGCATAGCCTTCGTTACGGAACTATTTTTTGTGTTTTTTAGAAGGGAAAAGGACAAGCATAATGGCCCAAGTTATTGAATCGTTTTTACTTATCCTTCTTTCAAGCAAAAACTGAGAAAAATTATCCTCTGTCCAGTTGAGTAACTTATTCTTTCATCGTTACTTAAAGTAGAATTAGTCATGTCTTTTGAATATTTAATGAAGTAGGTGATTATAATAAATTGGGTCGTGTAACAAATGTGCACCACCATTTATTGAAAAAGTGATTTATTACCGTGTAAACGAAGGTTCTTTTAAGTTTGAGCAGCGAGAAAATCGTAAGAGAGGTATTAAGGGACAAAAACGATTTTTGCAAAATCGTTTTTATCCCTTAAAAATCCCTTTGATAAACAAAAGCACCTAAACTGTAAAAGTGCACATTTGTGGCACTACCATAAATTGTTATTCATAATCTTTCTTCCATTCATTCGAATCCTTTGGGGACAACATGTTTTTGAAATTGGGCATTCCTTGTTCTTTTTCATATTTTTTCATATCCCATTTTGAAGTAGTCATAGCTTTCATCATAATACCCATTGTCTTTAGTTTGTTAACAAAGGACTGTTTGAGCATAGGATGGCCGTGTAAATATCGCTTAGCTATCGTTTCAAAGTCGTCAGCTTCCTTACCCACAATATCCTTAACTACTGATGTTGGTGCATTGATGGCAAAGATTCCGTCACGAGCATCTTTTGAATAATGAATTACCTGTGAGGCATCTTTTTGCGTAAAACCATATGTTTTGAACATTTTTAGTGTCATGCCTTCTGCAAATCTCTTAACTTTTATTTTTCGGCCAACTACTTTTCCAATAATAGCTGCCATCTCTTGAGGACTTAAAAGTTCCTTACTTGTTACTCTATATGTTTTGTTAATATGTGCTTCTGGCTTTTTTAAAATATGAGCAGCTACTAATCCAATGTCCTCATTAGAAGGTGGAGCATTAGTACCTAAATCAGCCATCACTCCAAATTGAAGCATAGGCTCTGGCATCATAAAATAAGGGTAGGCAAATAATCCAGGATTCAAAATTGTGATATTCGTATTTTGAAGTCTTTTAAATGTTTGATCTATTAACCAATGTTCTTTTGTATAGAATGATGGATGTGTATTAGATGAAAGCCATTGTGTTAAGACCACAACATGCTTGAGTTTCATTTCATCAACGGCAGTAGCAAAGGTGGCACCCTGAAAAAGTAGATTAGGTGGTGTAGGGACAAAAAAAGCACCATCTATTCCTTTAAGAGATTCTCTTACATCTCGCATATCATGCATATCACCCACAAAAATTTCGGCACCTTTTTTTTTCAGTTCAAGGGCTTTTACATTATTAGCGTTGCGAACAAATGCTCTTACATTGAACCCCAATAATAGTAGTTCTTTTGCAGCAGGAAAACCAGTGCGTCCGTTCGCTGCGGTTATTAATATTTTCATTCTTTATAATTTAAGTAACAGTAAATTAATACTACAAAGGACGGAAAATAAAAGGCGACTTGTTTTTAGATGAGGCTCACTTATTTGTGTAATTGGCTCATTCGATATTTAGAAGGGCTTAGGCTATATTTAGCCTTAAATGAGTTTGAAAAATGAGCTACGTCATTGAATAAGCAGTCAACAGCGATTGAGGTAATCGAATGATTTGAAATACTTAATAGACTAGCAGCTTTTTCCAAGCGTTTATTTTTGATATAATTAGAGGGACTATCTTGATATATTTTACTGAATTCTCTTTTGAACGAAGCAAGACTTTTATGAGTGAGTTGAGCAAGGTCTGATATGGAGAGAGGAGAGAAAATATGTGCTTCGATGACCTCTTTGAAATTGAAAGTTTTAGTAGAAAAAAGGTTGCTCATAATATTTAGAATAGCAGAAGAATCTTTTGTATTCAATAGCAGTAAAATAATTTCTCTCATTTTTAAAATGGCTAAATCTTCACTAACAAGGTTAGGGTTCTCAAAATAGAACATCAAGCTTTCAATGTATTTACTCATTAAAATATTAGATTTTACCCGCGACATATTAGACTTGTAATGAGATTTATTTTTTAAAAAAACGGGCGTTTCGTTTTTATATATTTTCATTAATACTTCAGGGTAAAAATGAATAGCTAAAAGTCCACACTTCCCAGTGTCACTGTTTGGTTTGCCTTCATAGATATAGTTTCCGCATTTCATTAAAACACCTTCTCCTTCATTTAGAGTAAGATGCTCCTCTTCTGAATAAGAGTTATTACTTCCTTCTAACACGAACAGAAAGCAAGCCTCTTCTGGTAAGGGGTTATAATTTTTAAAAGGAGGAATGACGAAAGCCCGCTCAAAGACTTTCCTGTCAAAAATATTAATTGTATGATGGCTTATTATCAATTTATAATTGATTTTATTCTATTCACTTCAAAGATGATATAATAGTTATGGTAGTGTAGCAAATGTGCACCACCATTTATTGAAAAAGTGATTTATTACCGTGTAAACGAAGGTTCTTTTAAGTTTGAGGAGCGAGGAAATCGTAAGGTTTTCGAGCTTCAAAAAACACAGTGCGCGTTGCCTGCGGCAACGCGGGAGGGGGTATTAAGGAACAAAAACAATTTTTGCAAAATCGTTTTTGTTCCTTAAAATCCCTTTGATAAACAAAAGCACCTAAACTGTAAAAGTGCACATTTGTGGCACTACCATAGTTATATCTCTATGGTTTTAATATCTAAATTATTTGACGGACTAACAATTTTTAGGATACTTTTGTTTGTAAGATGTGTCTAAAGTTCTGTGCCCTTGGTAGAATATAAGGGCTATCCTTTTAACGTTGAGTATTTTGGCTCTGAAAAACGCCGAAATTTTACGGCATTATCTTGAAAATCAATATATTACATAACTATTTGATTTTTATTTACTTACAACGTTATAAGGGTAGCCGTTTTCGTGCAGGCATTACACCTCGGTGCATAGATACTTTCAATATTCCCCCAAAGACACAAAAAAATCACCTAACCACCACCAGCCTCATCTCCATCTTCTCCCCCACGCTCAACTCCAAAAAATAAACCCCAGCTTGCAAATCATCAGAGACTTCCAACACATGGCTCCCTTCCATTCTCTGCCCTTCAAAAATAGTCGAAACCGCTTTTCCAGTTACATCAAATAACATCAATTGTACTGCTTCTTTTTTTTCTAAATGGAAAGCAATTGTAAAATTATCTGCTGTCGGATTGGGATAGATATTAAATTGAAAATCAGAGGATGCTACCTCTGAAATCGAATTCACGAAATCAGGTGCTTCTATTTCAAAATCAGTATAAATTCGGTATTCACTTGCCGTCAAAGTCATGTCCTCACTGATGTCGGTAACTTCCAACACTTCACCAGTAAAAAACTCATACCAAGTGCCCGTTTCTGGAAATTTAGGGTTTTGGGTTCGCGTTTCTAAATCAAAATTACCGACCACATTTGCCTTCACACCGTCGCCATATAAGGTAAATGTTTTCCAATTAGAATCCGAGACTTTCGCCTGATACGCTGTGGAATGAAAAACGTCATAATTGTTTCGTAAATAATTCAAACTACGGATAACATTGAACAACTCTGCTCGTTGCGGCACATCCTGATAATCCCAACGGATGGGTTTTGGACTCAATCGGCAGTTTGGACTAATCGAACCATTTTCGCAAGTATTAATGGAATAATCATAGCCCAATTCCCCAAATTGCCACAACATTTTTGGACCAGGCTGGACGTAGAAAAATACATTTGCCAACTCTGTCCGCTCCATCGCCGTCCCAAAATCAGTGACATCATAGCTACCTTCCGAGTTTCCAAAATTCAGGTTTTGATACATCATTCGTTCCTCATCGTGGCTTTCAATATAAGGAATCAAGTGCGCGTCTCCCCAACCTTTCGACTGATAATTGGCACTATTAAAACTATTGGAATAGCCCATTGAACCCTCAATATATTGCGCATGCGGCGTAAATCCACCCCAAAGCATACAACCATAATCCGATAGTTCTTTTTCTTCCTCATTCGCCGCAAAATGCTCTAAAATCACGTAAGCATCCGACGATGTTGCCCAAACTGCATCTGCATAATGTTTCAGCGTCGCAATCCGTTCGGCATCGTAGTCGCCTGCATCGAAAGGACCGCCGTTATCATTTTGCGTCAAGCCTTTGGAGAGGTCAAAACGGTAGCCATCCACACGATATTCTTCCAACCAGTAGCGCAAGATTTTATCAAAATAAGCCTTGGTATAATCGCTTTCATGGTTGTAATCAAAAAAGACACTAAAGTTGTGTGGAGCTTCTTCGTTCATCCAAATATTGTCTGCCGCGGGTCGGAAATTCGCAGCGTTCCAGTACAATGCTGCCAATGGATTGGCTTCGTGCGCATGATTGAAAACAATGTCTAAAATCACCGAAATTCCACGTTCGTGACAGGCATCAACGACTGCTTTGAACGAATCTTTTGTCCCGTAATATTTATCCAATGCACCATGAAAAGTTGGATTGTAACCCCAGCTATTATTTGCATGAAATTCATTGACCGGCATAAATTCGATTGCATTCACGCCCAATCGCTGAAAATAATCAAGTGTATCCAATAACGTTTGGTAGTTTTTAGCATCCGTAAAATCGCGCATCAACAATTCATAAATCGTCAGTCGCGTCTGTTCTGGTCGCTCAAAATCATTGACTTGCCAAGCGTAAGCAGGCGCACCCGGCGTCATTATGCCTACGATACCAGAAGTCAACCCAGACGGATAATCGGGCATATTCGGATAAGTTGCCTCAGAAATTTCACCATCGTGTTGTTCATCCAAAATCAACTCCACATACGGGTCAGTAATTCTAAGTTCACCATCGACTAAGTATTGAAAACGGATGTCTTCACCCGCGATAAGGTCATTCAGTTGTATCCACCAAATTTCGCCATCAGGTGTATTTTTTAATTGAAAATCAGTATTAATTTCAAAATTATTAAAATCACCTATTAAGAAAACGAAGTTTTTATTTGGGGCAACCAAAGCCAATAAAACAGTGTTGTCATCAATGTAATTAATCCCAGCTTCCATCCCCGCAGGCAGTGCCTCAACGACGGTTGGATTCGCAACGGAATAACTAAAAGTTTGCGTCAACGTTTCTGTGCCATTATTCGCTGTAATTTCGACGGTGTGCGTCCCTGTTCCCATCACTTCGAGGTCGTAATCGAGCATGGTACCCATCACTTCCGTCAGCAGCATTCCATTGTCAAGAAGAGTAATCGTTGCGGTTTCTGAGGTTTCTAAAAGTACATTAATGGTTTCGCCATCTTGTGCTAAAATACTACTTTGACCTGGACTCAACAGCACAGAAGTAAACGGAATATTACCCGCATAAATCGGCGCGTAAATGTCGGTATTGCCCACATCTTTGCCTTCCAATGTCCCATTTCCATTTCGAAAAACCAGCGCAATTTGCTCGATTTCTTCCGCCATTGGCACACCATAATAATTTCTAACATCCGGACTAATCGTGTAGCTGTAAACATCCGCTTCACCCGCTACTGGCGTCATTTGCCAATTTGGATTCGCTACGCCCCAGTCTGTTTGGACATATTTCCAGTCACTTGGCGAGGTACTATTTGCCGTGATGACGCCCGTATGAATATAAACGCCGCAATTGCAACCTGCTAAGCCTGCACTGCCTTCGGTGGCATCAAAATAGAGCGTAACTTCGTCATCAGCGGTTGGAAAGGCAGGTTCTGTCCAAACCAATTGTGCCGATAAAGAATAGCTGAAGATTGATAAAGTAAAGAGTAAGAATGTATTTTTCATTGTCATTTTTTATAAGCGTAAGTACCTAGACATAAATAATCGAACAATCAAAGGAGTAAGATTTTACCTAAAAAATCACTACGTGTTACTTAAAAGGGAGACATTTTTGAATTAAAATGCCTCCCTTTTTTTAAATTTAATCAAAATTACTTAGTAACGGTAAATTTCTTTCCAACCATAAATTTATCATTAGACATTTGTAAAATATACATGCCTGTATTCAAACCTGCAATATCCAAAGCAAATGTTGCTGTCGCATTGGCCTTTTCAGAACGAACGATTTTACCCGTCATATCCATAATCACCAATGTTACTTCTCCTTGCAATTCTTTCGCTTCAATGTTAATATTTAACAAATCCGTTGCGGGATTAGGAAATACTTTAACCGATTTCGTATTCAGAACACTGGTTGTATTTTCTACAATTTCGAAAGCATAATCACCGGTTGCTGTATTTAAAGAAACGAAGTAATCACCAGCCAAAACCATGATATTTGTACCATCTTGCGTACCTAAACCTATTGGAAATTCTGGTGCACCAAAGTTCACCGCCCAATCATCGTTTTTACGGAATTTACCTTCTCCATCGGTTACGGTAAAAGCAGAAGACCATTCATTTCCAATGTCATTGCTCAACGTTTCCATATCAATATCTTCATCCCAGTTACCTGTTGGAGAAGCGGGTCCAATCATTCCCCAAGTTACCCCAGGAGACAGGATATATTCGCCTGTTGTTGCGTTGAAAGAAATTTCATAATTGTCTGCAAAAGGAATCACAATATTGTCGCCGCCTTGCGTACCCGTACCTGTTGGAAAGCCAGTACCGCCCCAGTTTACCGCCCAATCGTCTTCTGCACGGAATTTCAATTCACCTGCTGTCAATGCAATTTCAATCGACCATTGGTCAGGATTAATTGGGTCTTGAAACATGTCGATATCGCTATCAAAACCGTTTGGTGTTGCTGTACCAAGAATACCGATTGTGTTGAAAATAGCCAACGGAGAACCAAATTCATAAATACCCGTAGTTGTATTGAAAGTAACGTTGTACTCGCCTGCTACTACTGGAATATTTGGACCATCAATTACTGCGGTATCCGTAGGAAAACCTTCTGCCCCCCAACTTACAGCCCAATCATCTTCGGCACGGAATTTCGCTTCACCATCCATCAATATGATATTTCCAGACCATTGTGCAGGGTCAGTTGGACTTTGCATCATATCGGTATCAGTATCCCAGCCACCTGGAGTAGAATCGCCGATAAGTCCGATAGTAGAATAAGTCGTGATTAACGATTCAAAGTTGTAATAGCCCGTTGCGGTGTTGAAAGTAACGATGTAGTTGCCCGCAGGTACAGCAATGTTGTCACCACCTAGTGCGCCAATACCCGTTGGAAAATCCATAGAACCCCAGCTTTCAACCCAATCATCATTCGCACGGAATTTTGCTGCGCCTTCTATCAATTCAATTTCTATGGTCCAAACCGTTGGAACAGCTGTATTTTGCACCATATCCGTATCTGAATCCCAGCCACCTGGTGTAGAATCTCCAATGATCCCGATTGCTGGATAAGGAGTATCTGTCGAAGTAAACGTGTAATCCCCTGTCGCTGTATTAAAAGTCACATCCCAATTACCACCTGGTACTGGAATATCATCTCCCCCTTGAGTTCCCACGCCTAAAGGAAAATCTGCTGACCCCCAATTGACATCCCAAGCATCATCTTGCCGAAATTTTGCTGCCCCCGTTATCAAGTCCAAGTTGATTGTCCAGAGATCAGAATTCATGGCATCTTGCGTCATGTCAGTATCTTCATCCCAACCTAATGGCGTAGAAGAACCAATGATACCAATGGATTGTGCCGTCATAAAATTGGTTACCAACGCTAAGAGCATTAAAGTAGAAAGTAAATTTTTAAACATTTTTTAATTTTTAAGTTATAAATTAGTGAATAATAAGTACCCCGACACAATTAATCAAAAATCTAAGCAGCCTCTTTTTTCGTTATTTTCCTCTAAAAAATGCTTCAATAAAGAGATTATTCAAGATTTTTTTAGGAAAAAAAAATCTTCCTACTTTGATTATTCGATTATTTATGTCGGGGTACTTAGATTTTGAGTTAAAGTATTTCTAATTTTTAGTCAACACGTATTTAGGTGTTGACTGGTCGATTATCAAATCAATCGTATAGTTTCCTGCTTCGGAGACAGGAATATCTACGCCATCATTTTCCAATGAACCATTGTTGTTGTCATCTCCAAAATTAATATCGTCGCTACCGTTGGCACGAAACCGGATATTGCCTTCCGTTAAGTCTAAAGTAACAGTCAAGGCACTTTTATCGGAGTCCCAAGTTAATGCAGTTTCTGCGCTTGTTGCATTGCCCAATATTGCCCAATCCGTTTTGGTTCGGGTGTGCATTAAGGAATTGATATTAGCGGTCAACAAATACATGCCGATACCTAAATCTACCGTAATATCGGTTCCACCAGATTCTAAAACCCCATCAGCATCGTCGTCTCCCCAATTGATGTCCCAACTTAAATTTTGGGCAAATTTATACTGTGCTTCGTCTATTCCAAAATAGATGTACCCTTGATAATTGTCATCACTATTTCTAGAAATAACTTTATAGTTGGTATCTTCTGGCGTCCAAGTATTTACTTGATAGCTACCTGGTACCGTCAGAAATGGGTAGATAATTTCCGCCTCGTACGGATTGACCGTTATCGCAACACCTTCCGAACAAAGTATCTCTACAGCATCATTTACAGAAGCACAAACCCGAAGTTCAATCGCGTTTTCAATACCAGGAATCGCTGTAAGGGAAACCATGGCATTGTTCAACACTGCCGCAGTCATTTCCTCAAAAGATAATTTAGTGGTAGAACCAATATTCTGCGCATTAGCGAAGTCATTACCTGCAACATCTACTTGCAATCGGTAAGTAATTTCAGTTGGAAAGCCAAAATCAGCTGCCGACCAAGCAAACGTTTCCAATAATTCATCAGACAAGTCTTCTTCCAAAACGTAAGCAGTATTACCTGTTGGTATTGAAATTACGGGTACTGCGCCTAATTTTACAACCGGGTCATTCGTTGCATCGTCGCAAGCCGCGAATAGCCCAATGATTGCTAAAGTGAAAAGAATATATTTTTTAAACATGATTTTTATTATTTTTATAATAAGTAACTCGGATTTTTAATCCGAGCAGTAGTACTCAGTATTTTTAAAATCGAGCATCGTAAATTACAATCTGTTATGATATGTAATTTTCACTTATGCTATTTATTTCGGGTTGAAAACCCGAAAAGGCGGCTGCTCGGATTAAAAATCCGAGTTACTAGAACCGTTATTTTTTTAGTTAAATTTGTGAACCAACCGTACACCATTTTAAGTAACACGTACTAATTAATACCCAGCATTCTGGTCTAAATTCGGGTTTGCCCCCAAATCTGCCGCAGGAATTGGATAAATATCATACGTCTCACTAACTGTTGCACCTTCCGGAACACCGCCTTTAAAAGGCCACAAGTAATCACCGTTTGTAAACTGTCCGAAACGCACCAAATCCGTCCGTCGGTGACATTCCCAATGCAACTCTCGACCGCGTTCATCCAATAAAAATGGCATCGTCAAATCTGCCATCGTTATGTTGCCACCTGGCTCGCCATAGGCCCGAGTACGTACATCATTCACCAGACCCAAAGCCGTTCCCATGTCGCCACCAGAACCACCTTGCACCACGGCTTCCGCATACATTAAATATACATCTGCTAAGCGAAACATCGGAAAATCAGTATCTGCCCAAGTTAAATTTGAACCTTGCTCACCATTGCTGGTAATGTTTTTAAATTTAATAGAAGGATAGCCTTCGATAAATTCTGCAATGTTGCTAATTTCTAACGTTTGACCATCTGTGTAAAACATGGCCCGACTATCAACGGTCTGTGTTTCAATGGAATAAGTATGGTCAGGTGTATCTAAAAATAATTTAATGGTGTAGGTTCCTGCTGACCCAATTTCAATATTAGTCCCGCCGATGTCCAAAATTGCATCCGCCATATTATCGCCATATTCTAAATCCAAAGCATCGTTGGCTCGGAATTTTATTTGACCAGGATTCAACACCGTTACAATTTCCCACGCACCCGTTGCTGCATTATAAGTCATGTCTTGGTCGCTATCCCAACCACCTGCGGTTGCCGAACCAATCAAGCCCCATTCCGTTTTTTGAACAAAATAAGTCATCTCGTTTAAATCTAAATTAAACAAGTAAAAACCTGCTTCTGCAATTTGAATATTATCACCATTAGCTTCCAAAGTTCCATCCGCGCCATTGTCTCCTAAATTGCCACTAAAATTGCGGGCAGGTGTAAATTTAAATTCTGCATTGTCCTCCGTTACATTAATATAGCCTTCATAAACACCGTCATTATTCACCGAGATTAAGGTTGGTGCATTCGCAGGATTCCACATGATAAACGACCCTGGTACGTAATATTCCTGCTCTACCGGATAGACTTCACCCGACTGCGCTGCGACAATCAAACCACCGCCACTATTACCCGCCACTGCTGGAAATTTATTGACCAAAGCCGATGTCGAACGGACGCCACCCCAACCATCATTTACACCAGAAGCCGTTGGGTCCATATTGCCCCCAATCGCTGCGTGAATGATAAAAGTCGTGCCGCCCCAAGTTCGCGTATTGATGCCATCGAAGGCTACGGGGAAAATAATTTCGTTTGACCGATGGTTGTCTGCCAAGAACAAATGCGCATATTCTTGTTCCAAAGTATAGCCGGCATTGATAACTTTATTACAATAAGTCAGACAATCCGTATAGGCGTCTTTTCCTGCATAAACTTCTGCATTCAGATACAATTTTGCCAAAACCATCCACGCCGCCGCTTGATCTGCCCGTCCGTATTCATTCGCTTTTGGTGCTGCCAAAATAATTTCTACCTCTTTCAATTCTGACTCAATATAATTGTATAAATCAGCCGCCGCAATTTGTTCTGGAAAGAACGACCCAACCACATCCTCTTCGGTTACAAAGGGCACATTTCTAAAATGGTCTAACGCATGCCAATAGCTCAATGCCCGTAAAAATCGCGCTTCTGCCCGATAGGTTTGAATTTCTGTTTTCAAAGTAGCTTCTACGCCACGGCTATTCAATTTTTCCTCCGTCGTTTCTCGCAAATATTCATTACAAAGTGAAATTTGGTAAAAAACTCGACTGTAAAAAGCACTGATAAAAACGTCACTTGACGTCCAATCTTGCTCATGAAAATCTCCAATTGTCTGGTCTGCCCAACCAATCACCGCTTCATCTGTCGATAATTCTTGATGGTACCACATTCCCCGCAGATACTGCCCAAACCCTTCATCAATCCCAGAAATATCCGCCTGACCTGCTGGACCTTCTTGTCCTGAAACCGCCAAGCCTGCATATAATTTTGCCAGTACTTGTCGATAAGATTCTGGTGAATCAAAGACCAATTCCGCCGTCTGAATATCCGGGTCAATCGGTACCGTATCTAAGTCATTGAAACAAGATGTCCCAATCAGAACCGTTCCGAATAGTAGAAAAAATAGTTTTTTATAAGATTGTATCATATTTAAATGAATTTATTATTTTTTATGCTTTGGTAGCGGATACCTTCAGGGTATCTATCACCTAATTGCACTCGCATGTTTAACGAGTTTATGATATACAGGTAGCAGATACCTTGAAGGTATCCGCTACCGTTATTTTTCTTAAAATTGTGCATTCACGCCCAACACAAATGTCCGTGTTCGAGGATAAATATTCCCATCAATACCACTATTGATTTCAGGGTCAATGCCTGAATAATTGGTAATCAATAATGGGTTTTGTACCGTTGCCGAAACCGTCAAGCCCAATTTATTTTTCAATAAATCATCCAAACGATAGCTCAACGAAACATAATCTATCCGCAAAAATGACCCTTCCTGAATGAAATGGTCACTTAAATATTGTTGATTTTCAAAACCTATTTCCTGCACATCTGTCAAGCCATTTTGATAATAACCCGTCGGTTGATACAAACGACTAAACGCAGATTGGTCTGATTGTAAATTATTATAAACGTAGTTCCCAAGGTTCGACCGTGCCGCCATAGAAAACGTCAAATTATCATAAGAAAAAGAAGTCGTCAATCCAAAAAAGTACTCTGGTGCAGGATTTTCAAAACGGTAGCGGTCTTGTTCGTTAATAGTTCCGTCATCATTTTGGTCAACATATAACCCTTCGATTGGACTGCCCGCGTCGTCGTAAACTTGCTCATAAACATAATATGAATTTGCTGCGTAACCCACACTATGTATTTGAATCGTATTACCAACGCCACCAGAAATTCCACCCGTCAAAACACCTTGATAACCTGGGTCATCTGTTGCCGTCAATTTGGTGATTTTGTTGCTATTTCGAGTCACATTAAAACCAATATCCCAGGTCATTTTATCCTTTTTCACAGGCACGGCATTGATAGAAAATTCGATGCCTTTATTTTCTAAATCCCCTACATTGGTATTGATAAAATTAGTCAAATTCGTACCAGCCGCTACTGGAATAAAATTCAACAAGTCCTTCGTTTTACGCAAATAAAGCTCTATCGAACCCGTAATTCTATCCTTAAAAATACCGTAATCGACACCTACATTATAAGTAGTCGTTTCCTCCCATTTGATATTCGCATCATAACCGTTTGGACGAATTGTCGTGACAAAATCATCTCCAAATTGGTAGCTCGCCCCGTTGATACTCGATACATATTGTGACAAATATTCATAATAACTACCAATATCCTGCTGCCCAGTTACACCATAACCAAGACGCAGCTTTAAGCTATTCAAAGGATTATTATCCATTGGTTTGTCAATAATTTTCCAAGCAAACGCTGCTGCTGGAAACAACCCCCAACGTGCATCTGGCGAAAATCTTGAAGACCCATCTCTCCGTAAAGTGACCGTGAATAAATATTTATCCATAATCGAATAATTCACCCGACCGAATAAAGAAAGTAGATACAATTCACCCGCGTCTGCTTTCGGAAATGTCAGTTCTGGTGTGTTGTTCACATCAGAATTTAACTCGTTTTTTTCAAAAAAGAACCGTTGCCAAGAATAACCACCCATTACATCTAACTTGGTGTCACCCAACTCTTTCACATAATTTAAATAAAACTCCAACAACTCATTTTTCTTCGTTTCCACATATTCATTATCCGTTCCACCACCAGTCAGTTCATTGTAAACGAAAGAAGCATTTTGTGGCTCATTTTTCGTTCCGGTCCCTTTTGTATGATCATAACCTAAGCTCAGGTTCGCCCGCAATTCAGGTAAAAACCCAAACCGATAATCTATCGTTCCATTAACCACATATCGCTTAATAGTTGCTCGGTCATCTGTCAAATTCAACAAAGCCAAGGGATTTGCAGGTGCCAGCGTATTCGGCAAGCCCGCTGCATTTATGAAGGTAGTATAGCCCCCGTAAGCATTATCAGAGTCTAAAGGTGTCTGAGTTGGGTCAAAACTAATCGCCGAACCAATTGCCCCTCGGTTGGCGAAACGGTTGTCAATATTCATGAATTTGGTATTCAAATTGACTTGCAATTTATTATCTAAAAACTTTGGTGACAAGTTCAACGCGACCGTCTGTCGCTTAAATTCATCGGTTTTTAAAATCCCTTTTTTATCGGTAAAACCTAAAGAAAGTCGATACGGCAACACATTTGCGATACCACCAGAAAGCGTTAAATTGTGATTTTGACCAACGGCAGTTTGATAGATTTCATCCTGCCAATTCGTATTTGCACTTCCCAATAAACTATCCGCTGCGGGTGATTGTTCTGCCACAAAATTTCTAAATTCATCCGCATTAAAGACCTCAACTTGCTCGATATTATTACTAAAGGAAACGTCACCCACGTAGTTGACCGTAATTTTTTTACCCAAGTTACCTTTTTTAGTCGTAATCAAAATCACTCCATTCGATGCCCGCGAGCCATAAATTGCCGTTGCCGATGCATCTTTCAAAATGGTAAAAGTTTCGATGTCATTTGGATTGATAAAATTCAGCGCATTCCGACTACCCGCTACGCCGCCATTATCCAAGGGTACACCGTCAACCACAATCAGCGGGTCATTTGATGCACTCAAAGACGAACCACCACGAATCCGAATTGTCGAACCTTCGCCCGGCGCGCCATTATTAGAGGTAATCTGTACACCCGCTACTTTTCCTGCCAATAAATCTTGCGCTGACGTAATTGAACCTTTGTTAAATAATTTAGTATCAACGGTTTGAATCGAACCTGTCACATCATCGCGCTTGACCGTTCCGTAGCCGATGACGATAACTTCTTCCAATAATGCGCCCGCAGACATTTGTATATCTAGCACATTGGATGCCCCCAATTCGATGGTTTGGTCGGCATAGCCGGTATAAGAGAAGATAATTCTGGTGGATTCTTTTGGCACTTCCAGCGAATATTTTCCATCAATATCCGCGATTGTTCCCACGGGTGTGCCTTCCGCTAATACGTTTGCACCAATCAGTGGGTCGCCGTTTTCGGCATCTGTAATTGTACCGTTCATGACTCGCTGTGCCCAAAGTAAGTTAGGCGCGGTCGTGAAGGCAGCAATTACAAAGAGTGTGTAAAGGATTTTTTTCATACAATTAGTGAAATTTAAAAATGATAAAACGCTATATAACTTGTTAACGAGAATTAGCAATACCATAATCTGGTTATAGCTGTTTCTGCTAAATTTAATGTTCTTTCAAGTAATATTGAATAAAACAAGAACCGTCATTTATAACAATTCATTGACAACTTTAAAACGTTACAAATAGGTTGATTCTGAGAGAAGAAAGGATGTATAAGCTGAAATATGATATACAAATGTAGGAAAAATTCTTGAATATAAAAAAAAGAAATAAGCGTGTTTGTAATAGGAGAGGCGTATTCTTATTTGGGTTTTGTCGAGTAAGTGACATTTATGACGGGAAGAATAGAAAAGTAGCGTACTTTTCCTACGATTTTTTGCTAAAAAGACAAGCGTTAGGAACGCGAAATAAATGGTTGTTGGAGCCTTTTGAAAAAGCTCCAACAACTATTTTCGAAAGAAAAAATAATTTTTATTTTAAAAAATGGTAAAATAATAAGCCCACCAACTAACAACGTTTATTTTGTTCTTTTTCTCCACTTTGGTCGAAATGACAAAAGATGTTTACTTTTTAAATAAGAATTATCTCTATATAATGACTGTTTCAAAAGTGGAAAATAAGGACAAAATAAATACTTGGTAGTTGGCGGAGTTATTTTTTTACCGTTGCTAAGTATACCGTATTATCAAACCCCAAAACTTCAATTGTCCCACTCTCCTCCGTCGCTCCTTTCGTCTTCCCAATAATCTCTTGTCGGGAAGAATCCTTCTCTTTCCAGACCTGCGTTTCAAAGCTATCTTCATTAAAATACACTTTGCCATAAGTCATATCCACATTCAAATGAAAAAGTGAGCCTGCGACAATATCGACATCCATATCAGTGTATTTTCCATCAATTTTTAGCGTTTTAAAACTGCTGCCAAGACTTGAAATTTCCAGTTTATCATCAAAACTTGGGGCAATTATTGCAGACTCTGTTACTGTTTTAAAAATAAATTCTGAATACTTAGAATCTGCACTAAACGTCCCAACTTGCACAGCTTTTACGTTGTCATCGAAGGAGGTTTCAAACTCAATCGCGCCAGCATTTTCAAAAACGAACTCGGAATATTTGCTTTTGATTTCAATAGATTCTGCATTACCCGCTTTGAATTCTGCATCGTGAAAATCCAATTTTGCTGTTTTAAAATTACCCATCTGAAATTGGGAATATTTATCTTCTAAAATAACGGTCGTCAAATTACCCATTTCAAATTCATCATCGTAAGTCTCTCCCCGTAATTCCGTCAAATCCCCTATTTTAAACGAAGAATATTTACTTTCGATTTGAATTTTTCCAGCATTGCCCATAACCATATCGCAATCATAAATTTCCATAGTCGCATCCGCGATGTTTTTCAAAAAACCTTTACTATACTTCATTTCTAAAGCCAAATTCCCCATAAAATCAACCATTTGAAGTTTCCCGCTATGCAGTTCGATACTCAAATCTGCCGCGATGTCATCATGGATTTTTATTTCATCATACTTATTTTTCAAATGCAATTTATCCAGTTTTCCAACATAAATAATCATGTCAATCTTAACCTCTCGAATACCTGAAATTTTCGTTCCATCGTTGAATTTAATCTTTGTTTTACCATTAATCGTCGTCCAATTTTGAATATTAAAACTGGAGGAAACTTCCAATTTCCCATCAAAAGTATCTTCCTTCAATTCAAATCGTTCAAGCATCATCGCCGCTGATTCTTCCTCTTTTGCTTGGATAAAAAGGGTCGCTTCATACCGCGTCTTTCCATCCGTCGATTTGCGCACTTCCAAGGGTCCACGTCGATGGTTAATCACTAAATGTGACAGGTCAGAAAATTCGCCAGAAAAGGTTTTTTTCTTTTCAACTTGCGCCTGCAGAAAACTTGCACTGGATAGCAAAATAGCTATCGCAAAAAATTTATAAATGCTTTTCATATTTCTTTTTTTGATAATGATTTTGTTGCTCGATTTCTTTAGATAAACGCTCTAAAATCCGGATTTTTTGTTCGTAATATTTCGTCAACGTTTGAATTAATTGTTCTTTTTCTTGAAATTCAGGAATGTCCTGCTGGTATTCTAAATTAATTTTTTCCAGCAATTCCAATTCTTCAAATATTTCTACAAATAATTGTTTGTCAATTGCTTGTGTATTTATTTCTTGCTCTTTATACGCAATCCTTCGTTTGAAATCCTGCTCCGTTTCCGCCATTTCTGCGGAAACTGCCGCTAATGGATTTTCAAAATGTGTCATTTTATCACCCCCATTATTTGAGTTTGACCAAAATGCAACTCCAGCGACCAATAGTACTAAAACCGAAGCTGCCAATCCCATTACCCAAGCACGTAAGACTCGAATTTTTCGTATTTGTACTTTCGATACTACCCGCAGGTTATTCTCTACCAATTGCTCCGATTCACCATTAATTTTTGCCCACATTCCAGCGATTGGCACATGCTCCATATCGTCCATTTCGGAACGATTATCCTTGATATATTTTTCGAAATTATCCATTTTTATAAATCTGTTTTTAATGAAAATTATGGATAGTAAATTAATTAGTATTGATTATCAGGAAGTTGTGAGGTAAGATTCCTAGACCTTTGAGGTTTAGGAATCTTTAATTCTTTTTACTTACAAATCAACGATAAAATTCTACCTGAAATTCGAATTTTCACCTAAATCCTTATTTTTAAAAACAACTCGTACCAGTTAAGGAATGCGAATTAATTTGGTAAAATTACCGAATTAATTGCTACGCGTTACTTAAATCACCTAACCCAATGCTTCCTGCAACAATCCCCTCGCCCGTCGATATTGCGTCTTAGAAGTCGATTCCGAAATGCCCAGAATTCCCGCAATTTCTTGATGTTGATACCCTTCCAATAAAAACAGGCAGAACACCACTCGACAGCCTTCCGGCAACACTTTTATCGCCCCATGAATCCGTTTCAAATCAGTTGCATCCACCTCTGGCATCGGTACAAACTCTACGCTTAGCTCTGGACTATTTTCCAAATCTACCCATCGTATCCGCTGCTCTTTTCTCAAAAAATTCAACGCCGTATTCACCGCAATCTGCTTAATCCATGCCCCCAATGTCGAATTTCCTTTAAACGATTCCAAATTTGCAAACACTTTTGAAAACACCTCTTGGGTCACATCTTCTGCATCAGCCGCCTTGCCCACCATCCGCAAAACCGTGTGATACATCGCTTTCACATACTTTCGATAGAGTCCATACTGCGCTCGGTTGTCCCCAGCCATGCTGCGCCTGACCAGTTCTCGTTCCGCTGTAGTAGCGACTATTTTCAATTTGCGATGATTTGTAGCGATTACTTCCAAGGTGTTGATGTTGTGTTAAGGTATTTATGTTTTAAGGTGTTTGTCTTCAAAATTTCAACACCTAAAACATTAGTAAAACGATTCAATGACTTGGACCATTATGCTTGTCCTTTTTCCTGCTAAAAAACTACGGCGCATTATGGACCAACTTATTAAATCATTTTTACTTAGTAGCTATTCAAGTTAATAGTGTCGGATAGCATTTGGATGAGTTTTGAATTTGTACAAGGCAAAAAACGCAGACATAGCCTTTGCTATGGCGAGTATTTTTAACGAAGTACAAATTTAAAAATCGCCAAATCATCCGACAGGATTAACTTGAATAACTACTAAGGAACGCGAATTAAATAAAGTTACTTTTTTGAGCGCGCGTTCCTTAAGTAAGTGCCCCTAAATAATCGACACTTTTCGACAGGACTATTTTCCGTTTAAAAAACTTAAAAACGCCTTCAATAGAAGGACTATTAAAGGATTTTTTAAATTTCTTAAACAAAAAAT